>JAIQFU010000032.1 GCA_020073115.1 Terriglobia bacterium | reverse complement strand
CAAAAACGTCCATAACGGCGGCCGGTGGAGGGAGCGAAGGGAGGAGAAAAGTACGCGTGGGCGGCCAGGCGTCTTTCATTCCGATAGCGCTCCACCCGCCGGAGAAACGGGTGACAGTGAGCCGGTATTAGCCGAACTCCCCAACCGGATGGGACCGCGCCTCCCCGCTCCGGCTTCGGCGAAGTAACTGCTTGCCCCTTTCGCCGGGTCTCCAAAGCGCATTGGAAAAACAGACCCGGGTACTGATGGCCTCCGCACCTCTACCGCGAATTTTCAGAATAGCATAGCGCCGATGACGGTTTACTCGGCCAGCTTGCGGGACTCGTCACTGTAGTAGAAAACCAGGTAGGCCAGACCGATGGCCAGGGGAATCACACCCAGCAGCGCTACTCCCGGCGGCATGCCGTTCACACGGGACGCCCGATCTTTCTCCACGAGTTGTTTCGCCTGGTCGAGCGGGATGCTGAGGCTCTGGGCGAGGTTCCCGGCGCGATACGCCATGTTTACCGCGGACTCCGGCCGCTGCGAGGAGTAGGCGATTCCCAGCAGGCAAACGATCAGCGCCGCGCCGCCGAAGCTCCAGATCAGACCGCGGAGCAAGTACAGGCGCGGCGACCACGGCGCCGGCCCACGGCCCAGGGGCACGTCCACGCCTTTTTCGAGCGCCGCCATACGCTCCTGGTGCAACATCTGGTGGTTGCGGAACCGGATGTAGAGCACCGCCAGGACTATGGCCAGCGCGGAGCCCCTGCCATGATGGTTAAGACCGCCGCGCGGGCGCCAAATGTTTCGAAACATCGGCCCGCCGATTTATGGTCTAAATAGAAGCTATGGCGGAGGAGTTCGAGCGGATCGTCCGCGATTACCAGGACAGGATCTTCCGCCTCGCCTGGTCCATGATGGGAAGCCGGGCGGCCGCCGAAGAAGCGGCGCAAGAGGCGCTGGTTCGCATTTGGAAGGGGCTGCCCCGCTTCCGCGGGGAGTCATCGCTCTCCACCTGGATTTACAGCATCACGCGGAACACTTGCCTCACCGCTCTGGCGCGGGGCGGCATTCCGGCCGATTCGCTGGAAGACCCGGCGGTGCGCCGCGCGGCGGAGAGAAGTGCGCGCGCCCGCTCTTCCGTGGAAGCCTCGCGCGACGCCGCCGAACTGCTCAGCCGGCTGCCGGTGAAATACCGCCAGGTGGTGGCGCTATTCTACATGCAGGAGAAGTCCTACGAGGAAGTGGCGGAAATGCTCGGTCTCCCCATGGGAACGGTCAAGACCTACCTGTTCCGCGCCCGGAAAATGCTGGCCGAGGAAGTGGCGCGCGAACGCGTGAAAGGAGGGGCGTGATGGCTTGCCCGGATTTCGAAGACCTGCTGCGCGAGGGCGGCGAACACGCCGCCCATTGCGAGCATTGCCGCGCGCTGCTGGAAGCCGCGGCTGATGTGGACGCCACGTTGGAGGGGGCGTTCGCCGGCGTTTCCGCGCCGCCGGCGTTGGCGGCTTCCGTGCGCCGGCTGGGGGCCGCCCGCGGACCTTCGATGGTGCCGGAAGTCCTGGACTTGATCGGTTGGGCTGCGGTGCTGGCCCTCGCCGCCGTGCTGCTCCCGCGATTCCTGCCGGTGATCGAAGCGCTTCGAGGCTGATGTGCCCTGATGACGCCGGTCCGGAGCCGCTCGTGCGAAGGTTTGCCGTATCATAGACATATGCCTGAACTGGTGTTCGAGGTGATTCAGGAAGCGGATGGCGGGTATTGCGCCGAATGCCTGACGGAGAGCATCTTCACCGAAGGGGACACGTGGGAAGAGTTGCGGAAGAACGTGCTTGAAGCGACCTTCGGGTTTTTCTTTGACAGGCCGCGCCCGGAACGAATTCGCCTACACCTCGTCCGCGACGAGGTCCTCCTGGTGGCATGAAGGTCCCTCGGGATGTTTCGGGGACCCGCCTCGCTGATCTCCTTTGCCGGAAATGGCAGTATACGAAGGTTCACCAGGTTGGCAGCCACATCATCCTGGAGACCTTCGACCCGACCCACCAGCGGATCGCGATCCCGGACCACGATCGACTCCGACTGGGCACGTTGATTTCAATCCTGCGCGCCATCGCCAGACACAAAGGTGTCCCACGCGATGCGATTATCGCCGACTTATAGAGGATTCGAGCCAACTTGCGAAGTGGCGACGCCGTTCTCTCTTCCGGCGGGTACCGACCGCTTCAGCTGCGAGTGCGAGTGAACCGGGCTGTGTCTGGGTCGTGTGTCTGCCTCGACTCTGAGAGTCGCGGATCCTGGAAGCCCAGGCGGTACACTCAGTGTCATGGAGTCTTGTTGGGCGGGATGCTTGGGCGACTGTAGCAAAAAGCTGTCTCGTGAACACCTCGTTTCAGAATCGCTTTTTCTGGGCGATGCCGTTCGCGTGCAGGGTTTTCCTTGGTGCAAAGAAAGGCCGAAAGAAATTGGTCTCTCTGGGTTAACCGCCAAGATCTTATGTGATCGCCACAACAATGCTCTTTCCTCCATCGATACTGCGGGCAAGGAGTTCTTTTCGACCATGCGTGAAATGCGTCGGCTGGCCAATGTCCGCAGGACAATGAAGCTGCGGCCTTGGAACGTAGTGGAGTACAGTATTAACGGACCGGACTTGGAACGGTGGTTTTTGAAGATCCTGGTCAATTTGTGCTGCGATCGGGATTATCCAATTGGACGTGTCTCAGCCGTACGTGGCAGGCCAAGCGAACAACTCGTACGAGTTGCTTTTGGCTTAGAACAATTCGAAGGACGCGCGGGACTGTACTTCGTTGTTCGCGCGGGTATGCAAGTTGACTCTGCCGACAGGATAAGTTTCGCTCCACTGATCAAGCACCGCGTTCACATCGAAGGCGGGCTATTCGGGTTCCGCGGGCTGCGACTACTGCTGTTTCTTGAGCCCGAGGGACCGCCGTCGCCTCTCAGCGGCCTGTTTCTCGACGGCGAAGATCTGGGCCAATGTCAGCTAAACTTCCACAACAAGCAGATCAGAGAGAACTCGGGCAAATATCGCTCGCAGTTGTTGAGGTTTAGGTGGTAACCCCATGAAACTGGTAGACCCAGACTGGATCAGGGCCAGATCATCCACCAGTAGTAGGGTCGCGCTGGGTGACCTTTTCCTTCTTTATTGTTTGCCCCGTTCCTAATGTCAGAACGCCATCTCGCCCCGGATCGCCGGCCGATGATTCGCGGCTGGACGGTGCGACAGGCGATCGTTTTTTGTCGCCTGTCCGCCTCGGGCACTACAGACGACAAAGGGCAATCGCCTGTCGCACTTCAGAAATATGATCTACTGGCGGATATGACTCGTATAGCGGTGCTGACTTCGGGCGGCGATGCGCCGGGCATAAATGCCGCGATCCGCGCGGTGGTGCGCACCGGCGTGGATCGCGGATGGGAAGTCTATGGCATCAACCACGGATACGCGGGGCTGATCGCCGGCGACTTCCGGCCCATGGGGCCGCGCGACGCCGGAGAGATCATGCAGCGGGGCGGCACCATCCTGGGCTCGGCGCGCTGCCCGGAGTTCTGCACGGAAGCGGGACGCAAGAAGGCCATCGAGAGTATGGCGTCGCGCGGCGTAGAGGGGCTCGTGGTCATCGGCGGCAACGGCTCGCAGACCGGATCGCACGCCCTGGCGGAGATGGGTTTCCCGGTGGTCGGGGTGGCCTCCACCATCGATAACGATCTCTACGGCTCGGACATCACCATTGGCGTCGATACGGCGCTGAACATCGCGCTGGAGGCGATCGACCGGCTGAAGATCACGGCGTCGTCGCACCATCGCGGGTTCCTGGTGGAAACCATGGGGCGCAACTGCGGGTACCTCGCGCTCATGGCGGGCATTGCCGGCGGGGCGGAGGCGATCGTCATTCCGGAATACGAGATGGAGCCCGAAGGCGTGGCCGAAGTCATCCATTCCGCCTACGAGCGCGGGAAGCCGCATGCCATCGTGGTGGTGGCCGAGGGGGCGCACTACAACGCCGAACGGCTGGGCCGCTATTTCCAGGAACATCGGGACCGGCTGGGGTTCGATTTGCGGGTCACCGCTCTGGGCTACGTCCAGAGGGGCGGTGCGCCCACCTACGCCGACCGCATGCTTGGGACGCGTCTCGGCGCCGCGGCGGTGGAAGAACTGGCCGCGGGCCGCTGCGGCGTGCTGGTAGGGATGCGAAAGAACGAACGCGCCACGACGCCGCTGGGCGAGGTGGTGAGTTCGAAGAAGCCGCTGGACGAAAATTTGCTGCGCCTGGCGGGGGTATTGGCGAAGTAGAGGGCGGCTCGGCCGGCAGTTTCGGACCTTTATTCCTGTTATAATCCCGCCGATGGCACTTGCCAACCGGCTTACGCCATTCGCCGCGGCGTTTCTGCTGGTCACCTGGATTCCCCGCGGCGCCGCTCAGCCGGCCGCCACCGTCGGGTGGTACAACGGCGACCGCCAGGCAGGAATCCCGGGCTATTCGAACTGGTACATCTCGAACGCGCAGTACGCCAGGGTGTATGACGACTTCGTCGTTCCCCCGGGCGGATGGACCGTGGCGGGGGTCTTCTCCAACAACAGCTTCTACAATGCTCCGCCGGTCATCCAGGCGTGCTGGGAAATCCGCAGCGGCGTCGGCCAAGGCGCGCCGGGCAACCTGATCGCCACGGGGATTGGTCCCGCTACCCGGACTTACAACGCCGCGTCGGACACCTACCGGATTCAGGTCGATGGTCTCCAGGTGGCGCTCGCGCCAGGCACTTATTGGCTGAGCGTAGCTCCGGTGGGATTGTCGCAGGGACAGTCGTATGTGGCCGCGACGCTCGGCTACAATGCCGTGGGCACGCCACCGGGGAACAACGGCGCCGCGTTCTCTTCCTCCTTCGCGCCCATCACTACGAGAGGATCGCAAGGGAGCAGCTCCGACTTCTCGCAGGGACTGCTGACCAGCGGCCCGGCGCCGGCGGCGCTCCCCAACGCCCAGCGATGGCAGGCCGACGTCTCGGCGCTGGCGTCGCAAATGCTGGTACTGCATGGCATGCCACTTCCCGGCATCAGCCAGGCGGATTTCCAGGCCGAGGCGGCGGATCTTTATAACCGGATCCCGACCCGGTCCGACGCGGAGATCCGTACCAGCCTGCTGAAACTGGTCGCGTCGATCGGGGATGCGCACACCGATGTGACCTGGCCCTGGCCCAGTCCGTTTCGCATGCTGCCACTTTCGTTTTACTGGTTCGACGATGGGATCTTCATCACCGGCGCGGCGGCGGAGTACCAAAACCTGTTGGGCGGCAACGTGCTCGGCGTGGGGGAAGCTTCGATTGACGATGCCACGCGCACGCTCGCGGCGCTGGTACCGCACGAGAACGATCAGTGGCCGAAGAAACGGATCCCGCAGATGGAACTGCCGAACGCCGATTTTCTGTTCGGCACGGGGCTGGCCGCTTCAACCGGCGGCGCGAGTTTCCGCATCCAGACCGGATCGGGAGGCTTCGTTTCCGCCGATATCGCCTCGTTCGGCTCGTACGACATACCGCGGCTCCTCCCGCTGCCGACCGCGGGGCTGCCCCTTTACCTCCAGCACACGGACCGGAATTACTGGGCCACTCTGATCGACGGAGGCGCCACGCTCTACTTCCAGTACAACAGCAGCATGGAGGATTCGAAGCAGCCCTCGGCGGAGTTCTTCGCGCAACTAGAGCAGCTCATGGCCGGGGAAGGCTTGCAGAGGATCATCCTGGACATGCGGTTCAACAGCGGCGGGTTCACCTCGATCCTGGCGCCGTGGATCGAGGAGATCCGGAACAGCCGGTTCAACGTGCACGGGCGTCTGTTCGTGATCGTGGGGCGCGCCACCTTCTCGGCCGCGATGGAGGCGACCAATCACCTGCACGACCGCACCGCCGCCATTTTCGTGGGCGAACCGACCGGGGCGAAGCCGCGATTCCAGTTACGGCAGGGGGACTTCGAGCTGCCCTATTTCGGCATACGGGTGAGCTATTCGAACGGCATCGAAAGCGCCAACGATCCGGGGCCGACCATGATACCCGATATCCCGGCGGGTCTGACGTTCGCGGATTACGTAAACGGCGTGGATCCGGCGATGGACGCGATCGAGGCGCGGTTCGGGCGGGCGTCCCGTGTTCATCTGCCCCGGCGGTAGCGCCGTGGGGCTCCGCCGGATCACAGCGCGTGCCGCTGGAGTACCGCCGGTGGCCGGTTTGCGCCAAGGGTTCATTTGTCTGGCGGGCAAAACCAACCGGTGGCCAAAACCGACCACCGGCGGTACTCAGAAATTCACGCGCAGCAGGAACTGGAACTGGCGGCCGGGGTCCACGTTGCTGATGCCGCCGAGCGGGGTTCCGAACGCCGCAACGGGCGCGTTGCCATTGCCCCACGTCGCGTTCCGGCCGTAGATGTTGGGGTGGTTCAGCAGGTTGAAGGCTTCGGCGCGGACCGTAAACCGCAGCCGCTCGCCGGCGGCGAACACGCGCTGGGCGTAGCTCCCTACGTCGTACGTGGGCGTGCCGCGGCCGGCATTGCGGCCCGGCAGACCGCCATTGACCACCGGACGGTCGGCGGTGGAATTGTCGCCGTTGTTGTCCACTCCCGTGGTGATGTTGTAAGGCCGGCGGGAGGCCAGTTGCGTGACGGTTCCGACCATCAGCGAACCCGGCAGCCGCCATGTTCCGGAGAGTACGGCGCGGTGGCGTTGGTCCAGCAGGCTGTCGGCCCGTTCGGCGCGGCCGAGGAAGTTGGCGTCGTTGGGGTCCTGCTGCGTGCCGTCGGGCTCCACGGTGTTGATGGTGTGCGAATAGGTGTAACCGGCATCCACGGTAAAGCGTTGGCCGAAGCGGCGCCGGAGGTGAACCTGCAAGCCGTCGTAGCGCGAAAGGCCGTCGTTCACCGTGGCGATGATGCGGCGATAGCCTCCGTTCACGGGCGCGATGGGGCGGGTGGCGTCGGCCGCGGCGCCGGAGCGCGTCTGGCCCGCCGAGGTGCGGAGGAATGGCGCGGGTGCGTTGAGATCCAGCGGCCGGTCGATGCGCGACGTAATCTGGTGCACCCCGTCCGCCGACAGGATCCAGCCCCCGCCCAACTCCCGCTGCACTCCCAGGCTGACGTGGACCGTGCGCGGCTCGAGCAACTGGTCCGGGTAGTCGGGAAGTTGCGCCACGTCGAAGAAGCGGCTCAGGTAGGCGCGTTCGCCCGGACGCACCGTGATGTCACGCGGCGGCAGGACAGCGCCCGCCGGAAACACCGGAAGCGGCGCCAGGGAGCTGGGGAATCCGAGTTGACCGGGCGACGCGGTCAAATTGAAGACGCCCTCCGGCCCGTTCAGGCTGAAGCCGGCCTGCAGGTTGGCCCGCAACTGGGAGTAGAACACGCCGGCCGAACCGCGCACCACCGTCTTGCCATCGTGAAACGGCTGCCAGGCGAAGCCCAGGCGCGGCGCGAAGTTCAGACCGCCATCGGCGATGCTCTGGCGCTCGTAGCGCAGCCCGAGCGTCAAGGTGAAATTGCCGCGCGCCCGCCAGGCGTCCTCGGCGAAGGCCGAGCCCAGCCACTCGCCTACGCGGTAGGACGGGTTCCCAAAGCTCTGGGTGAAGCGGTTGACGTCGGCGATGGTCAGTTGGCCCACTGGCGCCGTGACGCCGGGCTTCACCGTGAACTGGCCGAGCAGGTAGCCGCTGCCGAACTCCGTGCCGAAACCGCCGGATGTGGAGTAGATGGCGTCGCCCCCAAACTTCAGATTGTGCGCGCCGCGGGCCGCGGAAACCGTATCGGCGAGTTGGTATTGATGGTTCTGAAGCCTGGCCGTCCGCGATTCTCCCTCGGTTGCCAAGCCCGGGCGCGTGAATTGCACGGAGGGGCTCACCGGCGTGAAATCCGTAATCGGCGAGCCGACCTGAAATACCGCCCGCGCCTCGTTCAAGAGCCAGGGGCTCAAAGTGGCGAGATCCGAAAGCTGCGCGGCGTAAGTGTTCCGGCGGAAGAGGCGCCCTGCGCTGGGCAGAGTAATGCCGCCCACGGCGTCCTGCGGGTTGGTGTCCGACATGCGGTCCATGTTGAGGCGCAGCGCGGCCGAATTGCGCGGGCTGAAATTCCGGTCCAGCCGCGCGAGGAAGAGACCGTCGTCGCAATCCCCGCGGTAGTTCTGAGGCGCCAGCGGGCTGGTAACGGTGGAATCGCGGTTGCCGCGGGTCTCCTCGCCGGAGACCAGGAGGAAGGTCTTGTTGCGCACCAGCGGACCGGAGAGCAGGCCGTCTCCCTGTACCATCTTGTCCGCCGTGCGGCGCGCCGCCACGGGGTTCCGCGCCTCGATGCCGGGCGGGCGCAGCATGAAATCGAAGTCGCCGTGGAAGTCGTTGGTCCCGGCGCGGGTGTTGAGGTTGACGACGCCGCCCGCCGTCCGGCCGTAGGCCGCCGAAAGGGAACCGGTGAGGATGGTGAACTCCTCGATAGCCCCCAGCGGCAGATTAGTGAAGATCGTCTGCCGTCCCCAGGCGTCATCGCCGGTTCCGCCATCGATCACGTACGAAGTCTGCCGGCGGCCGGCGCCATCCACCACGAACAGAAAGTTGTTCAGGAACAGGTCGCCCGTGCCCTTGGCCGTGCGCACGGAGGCATCCAGCATCGGCAGGGCGGTGACTTTGCGGCCCAGCACGGGCGTATCCTCGATCCGGTCCGGATCCAGGGTGACCGCAAGCTGGGCGGAATCGGTCTGGATGCCGCCGGCGGCGCCGCTCACGGTCACGGTTTCGTGCTCCGCCGACGGACTGAGGCGGGCGTCAATGGTGGTGGACTCCCCGGAGCGAAGGCGGAGTTCCGCGCGTTCCTGGGCAGCGAAACCGGCGTGAGAAAAACGGATACGGTACCGGCCGGTGAGCGGCAGTTCGCCGAAACTGTAACGGCCGCCGCCATCCGATGTTGCGCTGCGATGGAGTCCGGTGTCCGGGTTGCTGACTTCGATGGTGGCGCCGGCCATGGTGGCACCGCTGACATCAAGAACCTGGCCGCGGATCCCGCCGGTATTGGGACTTTGCGCGGAGGCAGCAAGTGCGAGCGCCAGAGGCCAGAGGCGTCGCATAAACCCACAATTCGAGTGCATGGGTGTAGAGATTATCTATGGTAGCGTACCGGCGGTGGTCGGGTTTTCGCCACCGGTTGCTTTTTGGCGCAAGCTTCAGAGAACCGGCGGCACAATGCGACCGCCGGCGGTACTGGCGCTCAGTACTTCTCCAGGAATGCCTTCACGCTGGGCTCCTCCGCGGCCTGTCCGGCGATGCACAAGTCAATCCCTTCCAGCACTTGGGCAAGCGTTCGGGGAGCGCCGACGAACTTGCTCACGATAGGGCCGAAAAACGCCTGCAACTCGTTGCGGGATCCGGCGTCGCAGAAGGACTGGCCGGAGTAGGGCAGGTATTGGCCGAGGTCGTTGCCAAAAATGCTGGGGTTGCCGGCCATGATCTGATCGAAGTGCGACTTGATGAATTCGAACGCCATTTTGCGGGTATCGGAGAAGCCCTGCCCGGAGCCCAGCAGCAACTCGAACCCGTCCACCATGGGGATCTGTTTGGAGAGGACCGCCTGGAAGCCGGCCGCGATGGCGGCGCGGTCGTGAAACCCGGCCATCGCGCTTAACAGCCGTTGCTTCTCCTGCCGGTCCTGGGTCTTTTTGTATTCGGCCAGGAAGCGGTTGAAGAGGTCGAGGCGGCCATAATAGGCCGCTGTGCCGAGGACCGTGCCGAGCATGTCCGGCGAGACGCCGGTGCGGTCCTGGAGCCACTTGTCCGTGAGGCTTTGCGCCTGCTTCGCGAGCTCCGCATCGCCGCCGTACATGGCCATGGCGCCCACCAGCGAAGGCCGGAGCAGGCGAACGTCGTCCGATTCGCCGGGCTTGGGACTCCAACCCAACTCCCGGGCGCGGGTTTGAAAATTCCGCAGGAGGAAATGCTGGTAGTTCGGTTCCAGGGGAGCGGAAACCAGGTGGGTGTGGAATGAAAGCGCCACTTCGAGGTCCCTCTGGACGACCAGGCGCTCGGGGTCGTCATGGAAGACCGGGACGAGACCGAGGGCATCGGAAGCGGGGAGTTTTCCGCCTCCGGAGAGCATCCGCACGTCGCCGATGAGGTCCACGCGCTCCGGCGCTTCCAGGCGGCCCCCGCCAGTAAGGGCGGCCACCGGCGGGTTCCTGTAATCCACCAGGTAATAGCCTTTCGCATCGCCGTTGGCCTCCACCCAGGCGGGGCAGCTTGTGGCGGCTTTCAGCGGCCAATCCATCCTGGGGCCAGTCAGGAGAGAGCATTCGGCGGCGGCGCCGTACCGGATGCAGACGGGAATCTGCCAAGCCCGGTCCGTCGAACCCTTGGAGCCGATGGGGAGGAACCGTGACTGCTGCAGGTGGAGCACGGGCGTTTTCGGGGCGCAATCGAGCGCCATGGATACCAGCGGTACGCCGGGCTGGTTCAGAAAGGTGGAGAAAGCCCCCGCCACATCCTTCTTTCCCGCCGCCGCGGTCAGCGAAGCCAGGAAATCGGCCGAGGTCGCGTTCTTGAAGGCGTACTTCACCAGGTAGGCCTGCACGCCTTTGCGGAACGCTTCCGGCCCCATCCAGCTTTCGAACATGCCGATAACCGCGGCGCCTTTTTCATAAGTGATGGTGTCGAAGGCGTTGCTGATGTCGTCCTTGGTCTTGATCGGCTGCCGGATTTCGCGCGCCGTGACCAGGCTGTCCGCGCTCTCGGCGCCAAGCTTCGAATCCACGTCCGCCACCCGGGTTTTCCATTCCGGCTTCCATTCGGCCACGAGTTTCTCTTCCATCCAGGTGGCGAATGCCTCGTTCAGCCAGATGTCGTCCCACCACGCGGTGGTCACCAGGTCGCCGACCCACATGTGCGCGAGTTCATGCGCGGCGATCGTGGCGTACCTGCGCTGGCGGCTGATGCTGTCCATGGAGGACGCGGCGAGGAGCGTGTTCTGGGCGTAGGTGACCATCCCCGCGTTTTCCATGGCGCCGAAGCCGGTGGTGGGGACGGCCACCTGGTCCGATTTTTCGTACGGGTAAGGGAAGCCGAAATAATCTTCCAGGCGCGTCAGAATGGTCGCGGTGACCTCGGCGGCGTATTTGGCCTCATCGGCCCGGCCTTTCGGCGTGACAATGCGGACCGGGACGCGGTTCTTCCCGGCGTAGCCGGCATCCACGAACTCGAAGGGTCCCACGGCGAACGCTACCAGGTAGCTGGGCAAGGGTTTGGTTTGGCGAAAAACGACCGTCCTTACCGCGCCCGCCGCGTTTTCCGAGTCCACGGAAGTGTTGCTGACCGCCTTCGCCTGCGCGGGGATGCGCAGCGTGAGCTGCCACGGCGTTTTGTAGGACGGTTCATCGAAGCAGGGGAAGGCGTCGCGCGCGTCGGTGGTTTCGAACTGGGTGAAGATGTAGCGGTTGCCTTTGTCCTCCACGCTGAAGATGCCGGAGCTGTCGCCGCGACGCACGGCCCCCGTGTAGCGGATGTTCAGTTCGGCGCTTCCGGCGGGGATGGCGGAATCGAACTGAAATCCCAGGAAGTCATCGCCTCCGGGCAGAATCTTCGCCTGGAGGGTCTTGCCGCCCGCGGCCACCGTGGCCTCCTGGACGGAGATTTTGTTGGCGTTTAGCCAGATGGTCTGCGCCGGTTTCCTGATGTCGAGCCGGATGGCGATGGCGCCGCTGAAACCGTCCTTATCGGGATCGAGCGTCAAATCGGCCCGGTAATTTGTGGGCGCGATGTCTTCCACCTCGGAGAGGCGCAGCCTGGGCTGGGCGGAAGCGAGCGAAGAGAGGATCGCTATGAGTGGCAGCAGTTGAAGGTTTCGCATGATGTCGGCGGAGTCGTGTGGAGTGGGCCTCCGGCCTCCTCCACAAACTACCCTTACAGTATCAGACGCTGGTCGCCTTCCCGGCGGGTGACGCGCTCGCGGTCCAGGAACTCCAAGAGTGGGATCGCGTACTTTCGGGAGATGCCGGTCCATTCCTTGAATTCACTGACGTTGAAGCGCGCGGGCCGGCGCGCGGCGAGCAGGGCGCGCAGCTTGCCGATGGCGGATTGGTGGAACACGAGATCGTCGCCGACCCGTACCAGGCGCCGTTCCCGCAGCAGGATAGCCAGCAGCGAGCGGGCGCGCGCCGGTTCCACGCCGGATTGCGCCAGCACCTCGGAGAGTGCGGGCGTGGCCAGGCCGGTTTGCTCGAAAGCGCGCTCGATGGAGGCGCGGGCCTGCTCTTCGTCCTCTTTCAGCGCCACCTTATGAGTGCGCGCCCGCACCACATCGCCTTCGGCCACCAGTTCCCTGGCTTCCGCCAGGAGCGCATCCAGCAGGAAGAGCGGCGCGTCGGGCAATTCGCGCGCGCGCAGGTCCTCCCTGGCGATGCCGGGGAGCAACGGATTGGCGCGATGAAACTCGCGCACGGTACGGACCAGCCGGTCGCGCGCCGATTGGAACCAGGAGCGGTCCACGAAGTGGGAGCCCAGAACCACGAACGAGGCCCGGGCGGCGGCGGCCGCGATCTCGGATTCCAGCATTCCCGTGCGCGCCACCAGATCGGCCGTTCCCATCCCGAAGCGGGACTCGCGCACCAGCAGCGCGAGGCGCGCGGCGGCGTCGGCGGAAGCCAGCGTTTCGAGGCGCGGCGGGCTGAGCTTGCCGGCGTTTCCGAGGTCCACCACAACGCCTCCCCCGATGGTCACCACGGGCGAAAACATCCGGATGATGAACCGGTCGCCGGGGAGCAGCAGGGCGGGGTCGCGCAGCAGGATCCGGACGAATGCGGCGGAGCCCGGAGCCACGGAGGACTGCCCCGCCAACCGCACCTCCGCTTCGATTTCCGCAGTCCCGGAGTGGAAGTGCACCGGCGCGCGATGCTTTAACGGTTTGGCCGAAGGCAGCAGGTCGAGGCGGCAATCGATAGCCTTAACGGCGCGAAACCGGCCGGGTTCGGAAAGCACGTCGCCCCGCGCCAGTTCCGCGGCATCCACGCCCGCCAGGTTGACCGCCGTGCGTTGTCCCGCCACGGCGCGGCCGGTCTGCGAGCCGTGCACCTCCACCCCGCGCACCCGGACCCGCCGGCCGGCGGGGTACAGCTCCACTTCCTGCTCTTTGGCCACCGAACCCGAAATCAGGGTGCCGGTGGCCACGGCGCCGAAGCCTTTCACCGTAAATGCGCGGTCCATCGGCAGGCGGAAGTGGCCCGACGCGTTGCGTTCCGGAGCGGCGGCCGCCACGCGCGCCAGTTCCTTCCGCAACTCCTCCAGGCCGGCGCCGGTCACCGAACTGACCGGCACGACGGGCGCGGACTCCAGGAAGGAACCCGCCACCAGTTCCTCCACTTCGAGCCGCACCAGGCCCAGGAGATCGGCCTCCACCAGGTCGGATTTGGTCAGGGCGACGACGCCGCGCGGGATTCCGAGCAGGCGGCAGATATCGAAATGCTCGCGCGTCTGCGGCTTGACGGACTCATCGGCGGCGATGACGAAAAGGACCAGGTCGATTCCGCCGACGCCGGCCAGCATGTTCTTGACGAAGCGCTCGTGCCCCGGCACGTCCACAAAGCCCAGACGCAGCGACGGGGTGAGCTGCAGGTGGGCGAAGCCGAGATCGATGGTGATGCCGCGGCGTTTTTCTTCTTCGAGGCGGTCGGCGTCGATCCCGGTCAGGGCCTTCACCAGGGCGGTCTTGCCGTGGTCGATATGGCCGGCCGTGCCGACGATGACGTGCTTCATCTCATACCGATGTTCGCATGACGGGGTGGGGCGGGGCTTCTGCCCGGTCCGGACATTCCGCCGGGCAGAAGCCCCGCCCCACTGATAATACGCGCTACCATATCGCTCGAATGAAGCACCTGTGCGCGATTCTCATATTCGCGCTCACTTTCCAGCAGGCATCCTCCGCGCGACAGCCAGAGCCGGCGCGCCTGAAATGGGAGGATGCGATGGAACTGGTCCGCGGCAAGCAGGTCACCGTCACGACCGTGCAGGGCGCGAAGCACAAGGGTCGCGTGGCGGAGGCCGATGCGGATTCGCTCTCGCTGGAAAAAGCGCCCCGCATTCCGCGGCCGCAAGTCGCTGAGATCAGGCTCGTCGAGTATGCCGGCGGCGGACGGCGGATCGGCAAGCTGCTGGGCGGCGCGTTCGGTTTTCTGGGCGGGATTCTCGCCGCCGTGGCGGTGGGGATGGACGAGACCAGTTCCCACAAAGACCGCGATAAAGCGGTGGCCACGGTCTGCGCCATCGGCGGTTTGCCCGGCGGTTTGGTGGGCGGCTACTACCTCGGGCGGCTTGCGGACCGGGAAGTCACGATCCTGCGCATCATTCCGGAAACCGCTGATACATTGAAAAAGTGATTGTCGCCTCCCTGGTCGTGCTGGCGCTGGTGGCGGGCTCGGTGGTCTACTGCGCCCTCACCGTAGTGGCCGCCGGGCGGTACCGGAGCGTCCGGGCGCCGGAGATCGAGGAGTGGCCGCCGATCAGCATCCTGAAGCCGCTGGCGGGGATCGACGACGGGCTCGAAGCAAACCTGAGGTCGTTCTTCGAGCAGCGATACCCCTACTTCGAAATTCTATTCGCCGTGCGCAACGGCTCCGACCCGGCTATCGCGGTGGTGGAGGCGCTGCGGAGCCAATACCGGGCCGTGCCTTCGCGGCTCATCGTCACCGGAGAGCCGCCCTATCCCAATGCCAAGGTGTACAGCCTGGACAAGATGCTGGCCGCCGCGCGCAACGACCTCATCGTCATGGCGGACAGCGATGTGCGGGTGAGCCCCGAGATGCTGCCCGCCATCGCCGCGGAGTTTCAGGACTCCCGGCTCGGGCTCGCCACGTGCCCCTACCGCGCCGTTCCCGGCCGGAGTTTCTGGTCGACCCTGGAGGCCATAGGGTTGAATACCGAGTTCATCGGCGGCGTTCTGGCGGCGCGCATACTGGACGGCATGAAATTCGCCCTCGGGCCGACGATCGCGGCCCGGCGCGAGGTGCTGGCGGCCATCGGGGGATTCGATGCGGTAAGGGATTTCCTGGCCGAGGATTTCGTGATGGGAAGGCTGGCGGCGGAGCGCGGGTGGGGCGTGATCCTGTCGTCGTATGTCATCGAGCACCGGATCGGAGCGCAGCGGTTTCTGCCCAACCTGAAGCACCGGCTCCGCTGGAACCGCAGCACGCGGCGGTCGCGGCCGTGGGGATACGTGGGCCAGGTATTCACCAATCCTCTGCCCCTGGCGCTGATCCTGTGGGCGATCGAGCCGCACTGGTGGCCGGTGGCGGCGGTGACGGCGGCGTTTCGCGCCGCGGCAGCCTGGGCCACGGCGGGTCACGCGTTGCACGATCCGCTGACCCGAAACCTGTGGTTCCTCGTGCCCGTGCAGGACGGTTTCAGCTTTCTGATGTGGCTGGCAGGGTTCTTCGGGAACACGATCGTGTGGCGGGGCCGCACGTACTATCTGCGGCGGGACGGCAGGTTTGAGCTGGTCAGCAAATGAGTACCGCCGGTGGTCGCTTTTGGCCACCGGTTGGTTTTGCCCTCAAACTTCAGAGAACCGGTGGCAAAACGCGACCACCGGCGGTACATAATATAGCCAATGAATCGCCTTGATGAATTGCGGCGGCGCCACCAGGCCGCGGAAGAGGGCGGCGGGCCCGAACGGCGCGCCCGCCAACACCAGGCGGGGAAACTCTCCGCCCGCGAACGCATCGAACTGCTGCTCGACGAGGGCTCCTTCGAAGAAGTCGACAAACTCGTCACCCACCGCTGCCGGGATTTCGGCATGGAAGAGCAGGTCATCCCCGGCGACGGCTTTATCACCGGCTACGGGCGCATCGACGGCCGGCTGGTCTACGTTTTCGCGCAGGACTTCACCGTGCTGGGCGGCTCTCTCTCCGAAGCCAACGCGCAGAAAATCTGCAAGATCATGGACCTCGCGCTGAAGACCGGCGCCCCCGTCATCGGGCTCAACGATTCCGGCGGCGCGCGCATCCAGGAAGGCGTGATGTCACTGGCCGGGTACGCCGATATCTTCCTCCGCAACACGCTCGCGAGCGGCGTAGTGCCGCAGATTTCCGCCATCATGGGGCCGTGCGCCGGCGGCGCCGTCTATTCGCCCGCCATCACCGATTTCACCTTCATGGTGGAGCGCACCAGCTACATGTTCGTGACCGGCCCCGACGTAATCAAGACCGTGACCCATGAAGACGTAACCAAGGAAAAGCTGGGCGGGCCCATGACGCACAACTCCGTGAGCGGCGTGGGCCACTTCATCGCGGCCAACGACGAAGAGTGCCTGCGCATGGTCCGCGAACTGCTGGGCTACCTTCCGCAGAACAACCGCGAGGATCCGCCGCGGCGCGCCTGCGCCGACCCCGCGGACCGCATGGACACCGCGCTCGATTCCCTCGTGCCCCAGGAATCCAACCTCCCCTACGACATCAAGGACGTGATCTACCGCGTGGTGGACGGCGGCGAATTCCTCGAAGTGCACGAGCACTGGGCGAAGAACATCGTGGTGGGGTTCGCCCGCATGGACGGGCGTCCGGTGGGCATCGTGGCCAACCAGCCGGCGTTTCTGGCCGGCTGCCTGGACATCAACTCGTCGGTGAAGGGCGCGCGGTTCGTGCGTTTCTGCGACGCTTTCAACATCCCGCTGGTGACGTTCGAGGACGTCCCCGGTTTCCTGCCGGGCACGGAGCAGGAGTTCGGCGGGATCATCCGGCACGGCGCCAAGCTGCTCTACGCCTTCGCCGAGGCCACCGTCCCCAAGGTCACCGTGATCACGCGCAAGGCTTACGGCGGCGCGTACTGCGTGATGGGCTCCAAGCACATCCGCACCGACGTGAACCTGGCTTGGCCCACGGCCGAAATCGCGGTCATGGGGCCGGAAGGGGCGGTCAACATCGTCTACCGCCGCGAACTGGCGGCCGCCAACGACGGGGACGCGGCCCGCCGGCAGAAAATCGAAGAATTCCGCGAGCGCTTCGCCAACCCGTTCGTGGCAGCCGAGCGGGGATACATCGACGACGTGATCGAACCGCGCGAGACCCGCCCTCGCGTGATCCGCGCGCTGCGTATGCTGGAAAACAAGGTCGATACCATGCCCCGCAAGAAGCATGGCAACATACCTCTATGAAGGCGATCGCCTGCTGTCTGCTGCTGGCCCTTTCCGCCGCGGCCCGCGAATCGTATCCCGTGGACTGGAGCCAACTGGAACCGGAGATCCTCGAGTACTTCACCACGCTGCTGAAGATCGACACCAGCAATCCGCCGGGAAACGAGACGAACGCCGCCCAGGCGATACGGGCCATTCTCGAGCGCGGGGGCGTTTCGTCGCAGCTCTTCGCACTGGAGCCTGCGCGCGCGAATCTGGTGGCGCGCATCAAAGGCAACGGCTCGAAGCGCCCCATTCTGCTCATGGGCCACACCGATGTGGTCGGGGCCCAGCGCGAGCGGTGGACCGTGGATCCCTTCGCCGCCATCAGCAAGAACGGTTTCATTTTCGGCCGCGGCGCTGTGGACGATAAAGACCACGCGGTGGCGGACCTGATGACCATGCTGCTGCTCCAGCGGCTGCACGTGAAGCTCAATCGCGACGTGATTTTCCTGGCGGAAGCGGGCGAGGAGGGCACGCCGCGGGTGGGAATCGATTACATGATCCGCGAGCACTGGCCCGAAATCGATGCGGAGTATGCGCTGGCCGAGGGCGGCTCCATCGCGGAAGAGAACGGGAAAGTCCACCACGTGCTCATCGCCACCACGGAGAAGGTCCCGCGCGGCGTCCGGTTGGTGGCGACCGGCGTGGCCGGCCACGGTTCGCGCCCCATCATGCAGAACGCGGTGGTGCACCTGGCCTCCGCCGTGGCGCGCGCCGGGACGTGGCAAACCCCCATGCGCCTGAACGCCGCCACGCGCACGTATTTCGAGCGGCTGGCAGCCATCAGCCCGCCCGCCCTGGCCGCGCGGTACCGGCAGATTCTCGACCCCGCCCGCGCCGCGCAGGCGGATCAATGGTTTCGCGAGCACGAGCCGGGCCACTATTCGATTGTGCGGACATCGGTGGTCCCGACCATTCTGAAAGCCGGGTTCCGCTCCAACGTGATCCCCTCCGAGGCGGAAGCGTACCTCGACGTCCGCGCCCTGCCGGATGAGGACATGCCGCGGTTCCTCGCGGAACTGAAGCGCGTGATCGGGGATCCCTCGGTGGCCGCGAGTTTCGCACAGGCCGAAGGCAGGCCGGCGAGCCCGCCCTCACGCATCGATACCGACTTGTTCCACGCGCTGGAGGCCGTGGGGCGGCGCATGTTCAACGCCCCCACCCTGCCCGGCATGCTCACCGGCGCCACGGACAACGCGCAACTGCGCGCCAGAGGCGTGCAGGCCTACGGCTTCGGCCCGATCATAGCGTCCAGCGACCCGCTGGGCGGCGCGCACTCCGACGACGAGCGCATTGCCACGCAGTCGCTGATGAAGATGGTGGAATACCTCTGGAATACGGTGCTGGAAGTGGGAACGAACTGAACGTAGTGTGGCGTGGGCATTCTTGCCCGCCGTGTCCACAATCGTGTGGACATCCGGGCCGGATGTCGGCACGAATGCCGACAC
>JAIQFU010000517.1 GCA_020073115.1 Terriglobia bacterium | reverse complement strand
CCCAGTTTCGCCACCAGCAACGCGCCGCACAGGGTCCCCAAGGCGGGACCGAGCCGCGCCCCGAGATCCACCAGCGAGTTGGCCAGGCCCCGGCGGCGCTCCGGAATCACCGCGGCCAGAATGCGCGATGTGCCTGGGTAGGTGACGGACTCCCCCAACCCCAGCAGCAGGCGCATCGCCAGCAGCCCGGCGAACGATCCGACCAATGCGCTGGACAGCGTGGCTGCCGACCACAGCAGGAAACCCGCGGCGTACACCCACTTGACTTCGACCCGGTCCACCAGCCAGCCCGCTGCAATCTGGCACGCCGCGTAGGTCCAGAAAAACGCGGAGAGCAGCAGCCCCAGCGACCACGTGGAAAGCCCCATTTCGGGGGCCAGCACGGGGGCCGCCACCGCCAGGTTGCCGCGATCGAAAAAGCTGATCACCATGGCGGCGACCAGCAGGATAACGAGACCCCACGGCGCCCGGCGGCCGGCCGCAGGCGCGGCGGTCATCGCGTTTCCATTTGGGCGAGTTTGGCCACGCGCCGGCGGAACTCCTCCGCCGTGCTGAACTCGGCGGCGAGAAACGCGCGGAGGCAGTCTTCGGCGACCTTGATCCCCACGATCTGCGCGCCGATGCAGGCCACGTTCACGTCGTCGTGCTCTACACACTGATGGGCGGAGTAGATGTCGTGGCACACCGAGGCGCGGATGCCCGGGATCTTGTTGGCCGCGATGCAGGCGCCGACTCCCGTCCCGCAAACCAGGATTCCGCGCACCGCCCGGCCGGAACGCACCAGTTCGCACACCGCCCGGGTGATGTCGGGGAAATCGACCGGAGCGGGGTCATAGGAGCCGCAGTCCTCGACCGCGTATCCGAGGCTGCGCAGGAACTCCATGACGGCGGCCTTGAGGGGAAAACCGGCGTGGTCTCCGCCGACCGCCAGGGTAATGGATGGAGGCACGGATCCAATATCGGATAGCCCGGCCGGGACGTCAAGAAAAAATATTGACACGATATCGGATATCGGATATCCTCGCCGCGTGCGAATGACCGTCGGGTTCATTGGATTGGGCGCCATGGGCGCCCCTATGGCCGAGCGCGTCGTCAAGGCCGGTTTCCGGACGTTCACGACATTTCACAAGCGCCGCGAGGCCGCCGATGCCCTGGCTGCTCTGGGCGCCACGGTAGTGGATTCGCCGGCCGAGGTGGCGCGCTTAGCCGATGCCATCATCACCATTCTTCCCGCGGACGCGGAACTCGAAGAGGTGACGCTGGGGAAGGGCTCCTTGGCCGAGGGCTTTTCTCCCGGCAAAATCCTGATCGACATGACCACCGCCACCGCATCCACCCTGCTCGAAATCGAAGGAGCGCTCGCGCCGCGCGGGGTGCGAATCCTGGATGCCCCCGTGAGCGGCGGGACCACCGGCGCCGCGGCGGGGACCCTCACCATCATGGCCGGCGGCGATTCCGCTTTGCTGGAAGAGTGCCGCCCGCTGCTGGAATCCATGGGCCGCGTGATTCACGTCGGCGGCGTGGGGCAGGGGAAAGTAGTCAAGATCGTGAACCAGATGATGGCGGCGGTGCACCTGCTGGCCATCGGGGAAGCCTTCGCGCTGGGCATCCGTTCCGGCGCGGACCCGCACACGCTCTACAGCGTGATCAAAGAATCGTCGGGCTACTCGAAGATGATGGACCTCCGGCTTCCGGGCTTCCTCCTGGAGGGTTCCTTCAAGCCCGGCTTCAAGCTCGACCTGATGAAGAAGGACGTCAACCTGGCGCTCGCGTCCGCCCGCGGGCAGAACGTTCCGCTGCTGCTGACCTCCGTGGCCGGCAGCGTCTTCTCGGCGGCCAGCGCCGCGGGCAAAGGCAGTGACGATTTCTCCGCGGCGGCGGCGTTTCTAGCCGGCCTGGCGGGTGTGGAGATCGCATGACGGCGAGCCGGTTCGCGGCCTTCGACCCTGCCACGCTTTACGAGGCCTCGGGGCGCCGCGGCGCCGTGGATCCCGCGATTCGCCCGGCGTGGCCCGGCGCGCGCATCTGCGGCGTCGCGTGCACGGTCGAATGCCCTCCGGGCGACAACCTGATGATGCACTACGCCGTGGCCGCCGCCCGGCCCGGCATGGTCATCGTTGCGGCCATGGAGTGTTATCTTCTGGCGGGTGCATGGGGTGAGATTCTGACCGCGGCCGCCCAGGCGAAAGGCGTGGCCGGGGTGGCGGTGGATGGCGCCGTCCGCGACACCGTCTCCATCGCTGCGCGCGGTTTTCCGTTGTTCAGCCGCGGGATTGCGATCGGCGCCTGCACCAAGGAGCGGCGGGGAAAGCTCGATGTCCCCATTCAATTCGGCGGCGTCACTGTGCGTCCCGGGGACATCATCGTGGGCGACGCGGATGGCTTGGTGGTGGTGGACCAGGACCGCGCCGGGGAAGTCCTGCGCGCCGCCGAAGCCCGCCAGGAACGCGAAGCCGAGATCATGAAAGCCCTGGCCCAGGGAAAAACGACCGTCGAACTGCTCGGGCTCCCGAAATGAACGTGGCGTACGCTTCAGCGTGCCGTGTCGACATTCATGTCGACATGCTCTGGAAAGGTCCGTTATGCACATAGACGCCTCTCAAATCTTCAACTTCCTCCCCGTCCCCACCGACATCCATTTCGGCTGCGGCGTGGTGCGAAGCCTTGGAGACCGAATCCGGTCTCTGGGCGGGACTAAAGCCTTCCTGGTAACCGACCCCGGCGTGCGCGCCGCGGGTATTCTGGAGGAAATCACCGCCGCTCTGCGGGCGGCGGCCGTCGATTATACGATCTGCGAGCGCGTCAAGCCGGACTCCGGCTCGGCCCTGATCGATGAAGCCACAGCCGAGTTGAAGCAGAGCGGCGCGGATGCCGTCGTGGGCATCGGCGGCGGCAGTTCGCTCGATACGGCCAAGGCCGTGGCGGCGCTGGCTGCCAACCCCGGGGGCGCGCTGGCCTACGTGGGGCTGCACAAGATCCGCAACCACCCGCTGCCCATGATCGCCATCCCCACCACCGCGGGCACCGGGAGCGAGGTCACGCTCTGGGCGGTCTTCACGGATGAATCGAAGGGCCTGAAGGTGGCGATCGGCAGCGCCTTGATCTACCCGGCGGTAGCGCTCTGCGATCCCGAGTTGACCTTGAGCCTGCCGCCGCACCTCACCGCTTCGACCGGCATGGATGCCATGGCCCATGCCATCGAGTGCTGCACCAATAACGCCTGCCAGCCGATTTCGGCGGCGCTGGCGCTGCGGGCCATCGAGCTCATCGGCCGGAATCTCCGTAGCGCCGTGCTGAACGGGCGCAACCGCCAGGCGCGCTACGCCATGATGCTGGCCGCCGCCATGGCGGGCATCGCGATGAATCCGACCCGCCTGGGCCTGGCGCACGCTCTGGCCATGCCGCTGGGAAGCTGGGATATCCGCGTGCCGCACGGGATGGCCCTGGCCATCACGCTGCCGGCTGTCATGGAGTTCAACTACCTGGCCGAGCCCGCCCGGTTCGTGGAAGTTTCCCGCGCGCTCGGTGAACCGGTGGACGATCTGCCCCCGCTCGAAGCGGCCCGCCGGGCGGTGCACGTCGTGCGCAGCCTGGCTCGCGATATCGGAATTCCCAAGGGGTTGGCGGAGTTCGGCGTGCGCGAAGAGCACGTCGAGCCGATCGTGGCGGAGGCCATGAAGAGCGGCAACGTTCCGGTGAATCCGCGCCGGGCCTGCGCGGAAGACCTGGGCCGCATCCTGCGGCAGGCGCTTTGAACATGGAACCATACACGAACTACATCGGCGGAACCTGGACCGCCCCGTCCGGCGGGGAATACCACGCCACGCGCAACCCCGCGCATCCGGAGCAGGAATTGGGTCTGTTTCCGGTATCCGGGCGGGCGGACGCGCAAGCGGCTGTCTCCGCGGCGCAGGCCTCCTGCGCC
>JAIQFU010000516.1 GCA_020073115.1 Terriglobia bacterium | reverse complement strand
ATCGCCCCGCCCACCATCGCGGCCCCGGCGCCGATGGGTACGAGCACGCCGATCAGCCGTCCTTTCCAACGCCTGGCGCGAACCTCGACAACCGCCACGCTCGCGCGCGGGATGGTGATGCGGCCCTTGGGGTGCGCTCGCCGGTCGGAAGTCTTGTACACCCTCAGATCCATGGCTTCGGGCCGGAAACCAAGGGGGTGGCCTTCAATTACCGCACCGTCCGGAAGCGCCATCCGGATCGAGCATCCGGTATCGGCCTGAGCGGCAAGGGCGTCCCAGGTGAGTTGGGCAGGGCGCCCGGAGGCCGCCGATGCCGGAAGCAGACAGGCGCCGCAGAGGAATACAGGAAGCCAGACTTTCATCGCTTCAACTCCTGTTTCGAATATCTGCCGGAACGGGCCGTCGCGGTGTCACGAAAATGTCGCAGGCGCGCACGCTTCCTGCAAAATCCGGCGTGCACGGTTTACCGCGCCAGGCGCGCTTTTACCGCCGCGATAACCTCATCCCCCGACGGCAGCAACCCGAGAAAGGCCGCCGCGCCGCCGTCGATGACGGTCTCGCCGTCTACAACCACCTTAAAAAGACCGTAGCGCCCGTGGATCATTTCCACGTCCGCCTCCAGTTCGCGTCGAATCCGGGCCGCCACACGGGCGGCGTGCAGGCGCGTAATTCAATAAGGGCAGAAGTGAACAGCGATTCGCTTCACGGCCATATGACCGCAAGTAGTAGCACGGCGCGGGGCGGGCGTCCAGGGCCGCGAGCACGACGGTGACAAGGTTCGAGCGGGTCCCGGCCTCGCGGCGCGCGGCTAATCCCGCCCCAGCAGGTTCGTCAGCGCCCGCTCCGCGCAGCGAACGCAAACCTTCGCGATCACGCCGTCGCCTTGCACCAGTTCGTGCGGGGTGTGCTCGCCACATGCCGCGCAGAAAGACAGCGTTCGCGGCGCTGCGAGCAGGGGCTCAACCGGCGGGGCGGTGGTCATGAGTCTTGCCTCCTGGAATTTCATTGTGCGCCGGCGGCGCGCCACGGTATAGCCGCCGGAGTTCTAGTCGGGTACTGGGAGTCAGACCCATGGCGGCTGGCGGCGTCCCCTTAAACGTGGGGGACCGGACGGCCGTCCTCCGGCTCATTCCTTCGGGCCTTCCAGGATCATCCGGTCGTGCGGCAAGTCGAAAATCACTCTGAACTGTTTCAGGAATCCGCTGCCGAGATTGGCGTCGAACACCGTGGGATCGCCGTACTGAAAATCGTTGAGTCCCACTTCGGGCTCGGGAACGACAATCTTCCCGATCCGGATCGCCTGAACCCGCCCCTGCTTCTGGGTTGTGGTCCCGGTGAAACCGGTCACCTCAATAGCCTTCACGTCGCGCGCCCCGGCGGCCAGTCCGTACTTTTCGATGAACCCCTTCCAGAACATCACTTGAGCGCGCGCGCCGCCTGTATCAACCTGGAACCGTACCGGAATGGCATCACGGCCGAATGGCGTTACCGAGCCGGCGACGAGCGGGAGCCGCCGGTCATACGTCACCGGAAGCGCTTCCCCCGGCCCGGCGTACGTGAACGCCTCCGGCGCGTAGACGCGGATCCGCCGCGCCGGATAGTCGATCTCGACGGAGTACTTCCGCAGTAGTTCGACCCCGATAATTCCGTCCACACGCCGGCCCACCCGCTCCGACAGGAAGTCCAGAGGATACGAGAGCATCAGCGGCTCGGCGATCTCCATGCCGCAGAAGTGGAGCGTCTGGTCCTTGATGACGGAAACCTCCTCGGTCCCCTTCGCTCCGGAACTTTGGGCCTTCATGCTAAGATCCATCCCGAGTTTTGCCGCAACGCGTTCGTCCAGCGTCGTGCGCACCGTGCCGGAATCCAGCGCCATGTCGAGCGGTGCGGAGCCGCCGATGGAGGCCTTTACGAAAATCACGTTGCCCTGCAGGTCGAAAGCGGTCTGGTGGGGGTCATCAGCGGCGCCCGCCGGCCGCGCGGCAAGCATCAACATAAGAGCCAGAAGCCGGATCATGGGTGTTCTGACGCGGCTGTTTGGGATATTGTTCCCGCCGGCTGCACCGGCCGGCCTTGCCGGTTCAGGAGTGCCGGATAAGAATAAGGACAGCCTGGCCGATGGATTGAACCGTGAAGGGCTTCGACAGTACCGAGAGGTGATTTCGCGCCAGATCCCCGGGCAATTCCACCCCACCCGTCGTCAAAATGAGAACCGGTAAATCCGGAATCGTGGAGCGAATGCGATTCGCAAGGGCCACGCCGTCACTGTCAGAGAGAAGAAACTCGGTCACCAGAGCGTCCGGCTTCAACCCGTAATGGATCAGGTGCTCCGCGCCGGCAGCCGACGCCGCTGCGTTTACCTCGTAGCCGTCGTGGCGCAACATGGCCGCGATGGTGCGCAAAACTTCGGGTTCCGAGTCAACGGCCAGGATCATCAGAATATTAACCTAGGACAAAGCGCCTACCCCAGCATAAGCCTTGGCGGCTTCCCGCCAGACAAATCCGCTCTTCCAGGTTCAGCCAAGGGTATGACGGGGCACCCTTTGACGATAGATTGGTCTTGCCCAGAACAGAGGCCTGGACCTTTTTCGCCCGGACGGGAAGGTGCGCAGAGGAATCTTATCAGGGGAGAACCGGCCCGAAGCGGACACTCGTCTCAACGAGGTTCCGGAATCACCAGTCGCCTGCGGCGCAACAGCGCCAGCAAACCGCCGCCGAGGGCGAGAAGGGCGATGGTGGAGGGTTCCGGCATCAGCGCAAGGGCCACGTCATCGAAACTGGCCTGCGATCCGCTGGAGGAAAGTTGGATTCGCAGCGTCTGCCCGTCGGAACCGGGCGGCGCGAAGGCTGTTAGTTGGATGGGCGCGAAGGTAGCGTCGGGGATCGTGGAAATCGACGCACTGATGCTGCCCAGCGTCGACGATGATCCCCCATTCACGGCAAGCAGGCTGATCGAGTACGTGTTGCCGTAATCGTTCCCCATGCGATTACCCACCAGGACCGTCAGAACGTACATCCTGCCGCCCGCAATGGGGTCTGACAGATCCTGCCAAATGGAGCCCCACGTAATCACCTGCTGACTGGCCAGATTCGTAAAGTCGCCCGATTGGGGCTGGCTGATATACACACCGGACGTTTGCCAGCCCGTCACGAAAGAGCCAGTTGCCCAAGCGAACATGACGCCAATATCGGGCGCCTCGAACGAAGGGTTCTGAACGCCCAGCGTACCGGCAAACAGGCAGCCCGCCAGCAAGAAAAGAAATGCTAAACGTGCGGCGAATCGCATAAATACTCTCCTGCGATATCAGGATATTCAAATCCCGATGTCAGGAGCTTACGCTCTCTAAGTACTGTAGTCAATTGAATTTAAGATCCGGTCCCTCTGTAAAGTACCAGGCCGGATGCGGTAAACCACGTACTGGAACACACCCGATGAATAGAGGTTTTACGAATTAGAAATCCGATGCGTGCAGAGCCAATAAACGGTCCGTTGTAACCGCGGCGGCATAGACATACAATTCGTATGGACCAGCAGCGGCGGCGGCCGGAAAGCCCGTCTGCCGGGCGGCGGGGTTGGGTGGCGCAAAGCCCTGGCCTCCGGCGCATACTGAAAGACACTGCCATGTCAAAGCGGATATTCTCTCTCGTCATCCTGATCGCCGCCGCCCCGGCGTGGGCGGCTTCGTATTACACCGTCCGCCTGGACGATCCCAAGGCCGTCTACCTGGAGGCGCGCGGCGACGGCGCCGCGGACGATTCCGACGTCATCCAGGGGGCCATCGACAAAGCGCAGGAAACAGTGGGCCAGGGCATCGTGTTCGTCCCGGAGGGCCGCTACCGGCTGACGAAGACCGTCTACGTGTGGCCGTCGATCCGGCTGATCGGGTACGGCGCGAAGCGTCCGGTTTTCGTGGTGGCGCCGAACAC
>JAIQFU010000515.1 GCA_020073115.1 Terriglobia bacterium | reverse complement strand
GGATTCTGCCGCCGACCAGCGCGGAGGCGGCGCGGCCAGTGATCGCGGAATTGAAACGCCGCGCCGTCGCGCTTCTGGGCACCGGAGACCTGGCGGCAATCGGGACGGCCATCGGTGAGGCGCGCGTGGTGGCGCTCGGCGAGGCGGCACACGGCACGCGCGAGTTCACTCAATGGAAGCAGCGACTGGTGGAGTACCTGGCAACGAAGAAAGGTTTTACCGCGATCGCGGCGGCGAACGAGGCGGAGGTCCACGATCTGGTCGAGCGACTGCACCTGGAGTACGCGCCGCTGGCAGGCGTAACGAGTTCGCAGGCGAAGGTGGTGGTCTGGACCGACAACGCGCACGCGCGCGAGATGCACGAAAAGTTGGGGCGCAACGCCTACGCGCTTGCCTTTGCGTTTCGCCGCGGGTCAATCGGCGCGGTAGGCGTGGAAGGCGGCGAATCGCGCGGGCATCGAAGGTGAAATTTGGCTAGGAAGCACAGAGCAATTCGGGGACAGGGTTCGAAATCCCCCGGGGTTGGGGATTTCGAACCCTGTCCCCGAATTGCGGAGGTCCCCAAGGCTGCACCCATGAAGAAGATCACGATCGATCCCGTCACCCGCATCGAAGGCCACGCCAAGATCGACATCTATCTCGACGAATCCGGCCGCGTCGCCGATACTCACTTCCACGTCACCCAGGTGCGCGGCTTCGAGAAGTTCACCGAGGGCCGGCCGTTCTACGAGATGCCGTCGATCACGGGGCGCATCTGCGGCATCTGCCCCGTCAGCCACCTGCTGGCTTCGGCCAAGGCGTGCGATGCCATCATGGCCGTGACCCCGCCGGAAACGGGCATCAAGCTGCGCGAATTGATTCACTGCGCCCAGATGGCGCAATCGCACGCCCTGAGCTTCTTCCACCTCTCCGCGCCCGACCTCCTGCTGGGCTTCGATTCCGACCCCGCCCGCCGCAACATTTTCGGCCTCATCGAGGCCCACCCGGAGATGGCCAAGGCCGGGGTGGCGCTGCGCAAATTCGGACAGCAGATCATCGAAGGCCTGGCCAAGGAACGCGTGCATCCTTCGTGGATCGTACCCGGAGGCGTGAACGCGCCGCTCGCGCCCGAGGTTCGCGACCGCATCCTCCTGGGGCTGCCGGCCGCCCGCGCCACCGCCGAAAAGACCATCGGCTTCTTCAAAACGATATTGGACAACTTCCAGGAAGAGATCGCCAATTTCGGTTCCGCCCCCACCATGTACGCCGGAATGGTGGATGACGCCGGCGGCCTTCAGTGGTACGACGGCCGCCTGAAATTCAAGGACGCCGAAGGCGGCGTGGTTTGCGCCGGCATGGCCGCCCGCGACTACGCGACGTACATCGGCGAAGCCTCGCTGCGCGATTCCTACCTGAAGGCGCCGTACTACAAGCCGCAGGGCTACCCCGCGGGCGTCTACCGCGTCGGCCCTCTGGCCCGGCTCAACGCCGCCGACCGCTTCGGAACCCCGGCCGCCGATAAGGAACTCGCCGAATTCCGCCAGCGCTTCGGACCGGTGGCCCACAGCTCTTTCCATTACCACTACGCGCGTCTCATCGAACTGCTGCACGCCCTGGAAAAAATCGGGCTGCTGCTGGCCGATCCCTCCATCCTGGACACCCACGTGCGCGCCCGCGCCGCCGTCAACTGCCTGGAGGGCGTGGGCATGATCGAGGCCCCGCGCGGCGTCCTGATCCATCACTATAAAGTGGACGACAAGGGCGCCATCCGCTGGGCCAACCTGATCGTCGCCACCGGCCACAACAACCTGGCCATCAACCGCAGCGTGGCGCAGGTGGCCAAGCATTTCATCGACGGCGAAAAGATGAAGGAAGGGATGCTCAACCGGGTGAGCGCCGTGGTGCGAGCCTACGACCCCTGCTTGAGCTGTTCCACCCACGCCGACGGCACGCTGGCGATGGAGTTAAACCTCCGCGCCCCCGACGGAACCCTGCTGGACCGCTCGTAGAAGCGCAAAGGGCGGTCGCAACCCGTTCATCGGCGTTTCCTTTCGAGCACGGTGGCCGGTTTTTGCCAACGGTTGTTTGAATCCGCGGCCAAAACAACCGGTGGCGGAAACCGACCACCGGCGGTACTACCGCCTCACCTTCACCACCCAGACGTCTTCCGGTCCGATCTCCCCCCGAATCGCGTTCCCAACCACCGCTACCGGCTTCTCGTTCACCAGATCCAGAGCCTGATTGGCGCCCGGAATCCGGATCTCCGGCCGGAGCGCCGTCTTCCCGTGGTTGATCGCGAAGACCAGCGTGTCGCGCCCGCTCTCCAGCCACCGCACTTCCCCTTCGGTCGTCGCGATCGGGCTCCGCACCTCCGCCCACCCCAGCAGCGCCGCATAGAATCTCGCCGCCGATGCCTCCCGCCGCGTCTCGTAAGCCGCGCCGACGTACGAGCCCAGCAGCAGCGTCTTACCCTTCCCGTAGGTGGACATCACCGCCGCCGCGGCGCCGTTGGGGAACGCCGCCACCACCCGCGCCTGCGGCCCCGTGGGCTTCAGCGTCTCCTCGTACCACCGCGCCGGCAGCGCCTCCCCCACCGCGAAGCCCGGAAGCGACTCACCGGTCCACTTCAGCGTGGTCCGCCCGGACGGGCCCGTCTGCACATCGGTTTCGCGGCAGCCCATCACCTCGTCCAGCCCCATCCCCGGTATGGCGGGCGAGGCCGACCCCTTCTCGTCGTTCCACCCCAGCCGCGCCTCCGCCACCAGCGCGCCGCCGTTCCGCACGTAGTCTTTCAACACCGCGGCCGAGGCCGCCGGAATCATGAGGGGGTAGGGCAGAAACAGCAGTTTGTACCCCTTCAGCGTCTCCGCGGAAAGCCGGTTGATGTGGACGAAATCCAGCGGAACGTTGGTCGCAAACAGCGCGCGGTAGATGCCCAGCATCGAATCGCGCTCGATGCCGTTCACTTCCCCCTGCGGGCCGCCATACGACGTTTCCCTCTGCCGCCCGCCGACGAAATACGAGAGCGGGTTGTAGACGATCGCCGCCTCCGCCTGCGGCGGCCGCGCGTCCAGAAACAACTTCTGGTTGCGGTCCACAACCCGCGCGATCGCGCCCGCCACGCGGCTGCGCTCCGTCAGCGCGCCGTCGAGTTGGATCATGCCGAACCCGCCCGATTCGTAGCCCGTGCTCATCGGGTACCAGGCGTAATAATTGATGGCCTTGGCTCCCCGCGCCAGTGCGCTCCACGTCCAGATGCGCAGGTCCTGCGGCGTCACCGTCGGCGAAACGTTTAAAGCGATGGTTCCGAAGCCCGCCTGCATCTCGCCGATCCAGAATCCGCGCCCATTCCCCGCGAACCCGAACGACCGCGTGAAGTCCAGCAGCGCCCCGCGCCACTGCGGATCGCGGTCCACGAACGAGGAATGCTTGGGGTAGAACGAGGTTCCGTAGTAGTCTACCTGGTCCGTCATGGTCCAGTCGTCCGACTGGCCTTCCCACCACAGCGGCGAGCTGAACAACCCGATCCCCGCCGCGTGCGAGGTCGCCACCGCCCGCGGGTTCACCCGCTTCACCGCCTCGTACCGGTCCCGCAGATCGGCCCCCAGCTTGTCCGCGATGAACTCCTTCCAGTCGATGAAGTCCCGATAGGAGAGGATGGTGCTCATGCGGTTGGGCTCCACCTCGTCCCAGGAGATGTACCGCCGGTACCACGCCGCGTTCAGCGCGTCCAGCGACGGGTACTTTTTCCGGAGCCATGCGCGGAACCGCGCCACGGAGTACTTGCAGTAGCAGAACTCCGGGTGCGACATGTACGTCGGGGTCGCCCAGTTGATCACGTGCGGCTCGCTCCACAGGATCCTCTTCGCCGTCCGCGCCGCCAGGGCCGCGAAGAACTTCAGCTCCGCCGCGCGCACCCCGGGGTTGTCGCGGCAATACCCCGGCGCCGATTCGGGCCGCACCGCTTCGCCGTTGGACGACACGAACAGCGAATCCGGGTACTTCCGCCCTACCCACGCCGGCGCCGAATCCATGTACGTCTGCACCACTACCCGCAAGCCCTGCTCCTGGGCTAATTGCAGAATCGTCTCGATCGTCTCGAAGCGGTACTGGCCCTCCTCCGGTTCGCCGCTGGCCCAGTCGATCCAGCAGCGCACGGTGTTGAACCCCAGCCCGCGGATCTGCTTCAGGTCCTGCCGCCAGGCGTCCAGCTTCGCTAGCGGATCGCGTTCCAGCATGGGCGCGCGCGCCTTCCCCCCGCCGTACCAGACGGACATGGGAAAGAAGTCCTCCGCCCGCGGCGGCTGTCCCGCCGCGGCGGCGCACAAAAGGAGAAACGGAATCTCAACGCGAATTTTCCTTGACAAGGCCTTTCATCTCCGTCAGTCTATACATAGACAATCTATGGCAGCCAGAACCGAAATTCCGCCCGGCACGCTCGAAATGCTGATTCTGAAAACCATCCGCCGCTTCGGGCCCATGCACGGGTATGGTATCGCCAAATCCATCCAGCAGTCGTCGGAGGAGGTGCTGCGCGTGGAGGAAGGCTCGCTCTACCCCGCGTTGCAGCGCATTCTGATCAAAGGATGGGTCACGGCCGAATGGGTCCCCTCCGGCCCCAAGCGCCGCAGCCGCGTGTACCACCTGACGCCGGAGGGCCGCAAGCAGTTGGAAACGGAGATCAGCGAATACCGCCGCGTCTCCCAAGCTATCGAAAGGGTGATCGAGCCGGCATAAATATGGAACCTTCGCTGCCAGACTGTGGCGTGGGCATGCATGCCCGCAGTGTCGGCATTTGTGCCGACATCCGGCCCGAGTGTCCATGAATCGGAGCTGTTCATGACTGACTTCTTCCGCCGCCTCCGCGCCCTCTTCCACCGCTCCCGCCTGGACCGCGAACTGGAAGAGGAAATCCAGTCCCACCTCGATCTCCTGGCCGAAGACCTCGGCCCCCACGCCGCCCGCCGCCAGTTCGGCAACGCCACGTTCCTGAAGGAAACCAGCCGCGAAGCCTGGGGCTGGCGCGCGCTCGACGAGGTGGCCCGCGATGTCCGCTACGCCCTCCGTACCCTCCGTCGCAGCCGGGGGTTCGCCGCGGTCGCGGTGGTCACGCTCGCGCTGGGCATCGGCCTGAACATCGCCGTCTTCACCGCGCTCCGGAAGGTGGTGTTGCGGCCGGTAGACTACCCCGCAGTCGACCGCCTGATGGACGTACACCTCATCCTCACCGAAGAGCGCCGCGGCACGATCCCCATGTCGTGGTCCTACCCCAAGTTCCGGGAACTGCTCGAATGGAACCGCAGCTTCGATGCCCTGGCCGCATTTCAGGCCCGCATGCTCACCCTCGGCGGCATCGACCAGGAGCGCCTGACCGCCGAAATCGTCTCGGCGCAGTACTTCCGCATGATCGGCGTCAAAGCGCAGATCGGAAGAGTCTTCGTGGATGAGGAAGACCGGCCCGCCGGCGCGCAGTCCGTGCTCCTGATCTCCGACGGGCTGTGGCGGCGGCAATTTGCGGCCGACCCGGCAGCCATCGGCCGCACGCTCCGGATTTCGGGCGCATCTTTCACCATCGCCGGCGTACTTCCGCCCGGCTTCGCGGGGGAGACCGGCCGCACCGAGGCATGGGCCCCCATGGCCGCTTATTTCATGGGAAGCCCGAACCCCGGGCGCCGTGCCCACAACCTCGAAGTCGTCGGCCGGCTGAAGCGCGGCGTCAGCCCGCGGCAGGCGGATGAAGACGTACGCCAACTCGTCGCCCGCATGGAGCGCGAGAACCCCAGCGATTCGACCGGCCGGATGAAGTGGTCCGGCGGCGCGCGCCCCCTGCTCGAAGCGCGAGTCGAGCCCGCCGTGAGAAAATCCCTCTGGACTCTCCAGGCTGCCACCATCACCGTCCTGTTGATCGCCTGCGTCAATCTCGCCAACCTGCTGCTGGGCCGCGGCGCGGCCCGGCGGCGCGAAATCGCCATCCGCCTCGCCATGGGGACGAGCCGCGGCGCGCTGATGCGGCAGTTGCTGATCGAACCGCTGCTCCTCGCCGTTGCGGGCGGCGCCGCCGGCCTGTTCCTGGCAGCCCTGGGGCTGAAATTCGCGGGGTCGATCCTGCCGTCCGCCGACTGGATGTTCAGCTTTAATTACGCCCGCTTCATCGATCCTGCTTCTCTCCGCATGAGTCTTCCTTTGGCCCTGTGCGGAGCCGGTCTGGCGCTCTTCACCGGTCTTGTCTTTGGCCTGCTGCCCGCATGGCAAGCCGCGCACGCGGACGTGAACGCCGGGCTCGCCGCCGGCCTCAGGGCGGCCGGTCCGCGGCATATCCGCCTGCGCCACGCGCTGGTCACGGCGCAGATGGCGCTGGCGCTGGTCCTGCTGGCGGGCGCCAATCTCATGATCCGCAGCTTCGCCGCGCTGCTCGCCACCGATTTCGGTGTGGACTCACGGGGCGTTCTCACCCTGAACGTGCAGCCGCGCGCCCGCGACGCCGCCGCACGGCGCGCCTTTTACAACGAGCTCGAACACCGCGCCGCCGCGCTGCCCGGCGTGGAAGCCGCCGCCTCCAGCAACATGATTCCGGCGTACGGCCCGCAACAAGGCACGTCGCTTCGCGTCGAAGGGCGCAACGAACTCATCCACACCGCCGTTTTCCAGGTATCGCCCGCATACTTCGGCCTCTATCGCGTCCCGCTTCGCTCGGGCCGCGTATTCCAGGCCCGCGATAATGCCACGGGGCCGTGCGTCGTCGTCCTCAGCGAATCGGCCGCGCGGCGATTCTTCCCCGGCGAGAATCCGGTGGGGAGGCGAATGGACTATCCCGGCTCGGACCGCTGCCAGGCCGAGGTCCTGGGCGTGGTCGGGGACGTGAACTATGGCCCCGCGGAAGCCCCGCTCGAGTGCGTGGTTTATTCCTCCACTCTGCAAAGCCAGCCCGGATTCTTCCTTGCGGTGCGGACAACTCGTGCGCCGCTGCAATTCGCCCCAGCCCTGCGGCGCATCGCCCGCGACCTCGATCCCGAAGCCAGCGTCTATGACGTCCGCACGGTCCGTCAGATTGTGGATGCCGCCACGTGGCGCGACCGCCTCGGCGCCGTACTCCTGGGTTTCATGGCTGCGCTGTCGCTGGCCCTCGCCGCCGTGGGGATCTACGGCGTTTTCTCCTACGCCGTGGCGGCGCGCACGCGCGATATCGGGGTTCGTGTGGCCCTCGGCGCCACCCGCGGCGACGTGCTGGCCATGATCCTGCGCGAAGGCGCCGCGCTCGCGGCGGCGGCGCTCGCCGTGGGCCTGCCCGTAGCCTGGACGCTGACCCGTTCGCTCTCCAGCCAGCTCTACCGCGTTTCCCCCGCCGATCCGCTGGTCTATGCCAGCGTGGCCGCCCTGCTCGCCGCCGTGGCCCTGCTGGCCTGCTATCTCCCCGCGCGCCGCGCCACCCGCATCGACCCCGTGGAGGCGCTGCGCCATGAGTGACGGGCTTTCTCGAATTTCACCGCTGCTGACCGCTATCGCTGGTGGCGGCTCTGAACCGTGTAACAGAGCCGCGACCGGAGCGTTTCTTCCCTGATCGGGACCCCATCGGGAGATCGATCGAGCTGGGTACCCGGCCAGGCATACGGCCGAGGTGGCCGGGATCGTC
>JAIQFU010000514.1:3941-7881 GCA_020073115.1 Terriglobia bacterium | reverse complement strand
CCAACACCGCCGCGACCAGGTATTTGGCGCTCATAAACCCACGCTACAAGGCCAATGTTACCCAATTGTTACCTGAATGTCCTTTGTGGGGCCGGTGGCCGGGTGGCTTGCAGGCAAAAAGAACCTTTGGCAGAAAACGACCACCGGCGGTACTCGGCTGGGCTGGCTCATCCGTCTAAACGCACAGCTATGCGAATGGTTTTGGCGGCGCTGTTGGCCCTGGCGGCCCAGGATTCGAACAACCCTGTCTTCCACACGGGAGTTTCCCTGGTCCACGTGGACGCTCAGGCGGTGACGCAGGACGGCCGGATCATCGGCGATCTCGGCAGGGAGGATTTCCGCGTCTTCGACAACGGCAAGGAGCAGGCAGTCGTGCAGTTCGCCAAAGAGGACGAAGCGCTGGACCTCATCCTGCTGTTCGATATCAGCGGCAGTATGCGGAGCGTGGTGCAGAAAGTGGCGGCGGCCGCTCACGAGGGATTTCACGAGCTTCAGCCCGGCGACCGCGTTTCCGTCATGGTCTTCAACAGCCGCAGCCGCGTGGTTTCGCCTTTCACCGAAGACCTGGAAGAAGTAGAGCGGGTGATTCGGGAGGATGTGCTGGGGCTACAGTTCGGGGGCAGCACCTTGATCCAGCAGGCGGTGGACGACGCCGCCCTGCGCTTCCTGCACGAACGGCGCACGCAGCGGCGGCGCGCCGTCCTCATCGTTACCGACAACATCGGGATGCGGACGAGGCGCGAGGAGACCGTGGTGCGCGATTTCTGGGAGGCCGACGCGATCCTCAGCGGGCTGATTATCGCCAACCCGGTGTTCGAGAAGGTCCGCACGGCATCGGTGATCCTCGGGCCGCAAAACCTTCTCTTGCAAGCCGGGATGAAAGGGATCGCGCAGAAAACCGGCGGCGATGCGGTGCGCGCCGAGGATCCGGGGCCGGCATTCCGCGATGCCCTGCGGCGCATCCGCACGCGTTACAGCCTCTACTACCCCCTGCCGGAGGCGAAGCCGGGCGCAAAGCGCCTGATCCGGGTGGAGTTGGCGGCGGAAACGGCGAAGCGGTATCCGAAAGCCAAGGTGCGGGCGCGGACGGGCTACATTGCTCCGGAGAAATGAAGCGGTACCGCCGGCCTTCGCGGTTTTCGATACCGGTTGGTTTTGCTTGCGGGCAAAACCAACCGGTGGCAAAAACCGACCACCGGCGGTACTTGTGTTTATTCCGTGACGTGGAAGGTGCCGAGGAAACCGCTGCGGCGGTAGGGGGCGCTCCAGGTTTCGTCCAGGCCGGAGCCCTGATAGGAGTTGGTTTCCGCGAAGGCCGGCATGGCGTGGTCCAGTTTCGCGCTCAACGGCGGATAGAACACCATCTCGTTTCCGCAGTGCTTGTCGCCTTCGTTCAGCGCGCGGGTTTCGATGGCCGCCAGGGAGCCGGCTTCCAGTTTGGCCGCGCCGCCATGAATATTTCCGTTTTCGATCGTCAGCTCGATCGGGGCGTAGGTCACTTTCACGACGTCCTGAAGCAGGTCGCCGCCCATGTACCTGGCGAAGCTCTGTAGCTCCAGCCGCTGCTCGGCATTCGCCCGGCTGTCGACGATCAGCACCGCGCGGCCGGGATTCACGGGTTCGCTCACGTTCCCCAAAGTGTGCTCGGTGCGGACCACGCCGACCACGGAGAGGCCGTCGAGGTTCACGCCGTGCCACGCGCCCTGGTTGATTTTCCAGCCGAAGATGGCTTCCTTGCCGTTCATCTCGACCTCGCCGTTGGCGAAACACGGGCCGGTCCAGACGTCCGCGGTGCGAGCTTCAATGTAGTTGCCGGTAACGCTGCTATGGACAGGAAGCCCGGCAGCCAAGGAAACAGAAGCGGAGAGCGCCGACACGAATACTCCGGCGCATACAGATTTCAACAGCATCCCAGTAATCCCTCTGAGGTTAATTATAGCGTGGGTACCGCCGGTGGTTGGGGTGTGGTTTAGGGTGGACCGAAAATCACCGGTGGCGCAAACCGACCACCGGCGGTACATACGCACTGGACCATTGCCAGTGTTCGGGGGATTGGACTAAACCGGCGGCAACGTGCTCCACGCAGCGCACAACTCGATTGAACTCCTGCTCGGAGCGGATCCAGTGATCGAAGTATTCTCTGTGCCAGAAGGGCTGCCCGGTGCGGCCCAGGAGGTCGTTGGTACGCTTGGCGGTGGCTATTTTGAGCCAGCGGACAGTCTGGGCGAGGTCTGCTTTGGGCGTCAGGATTAGGTGCACGTGGTTCGGCATGATGACCCAGGCGTGGAGTTCATACCGAGTCCCTGCGCCGTGATGCAGGGCCTCGGTGCACATCTCCGCGACTGCCGGGTCGCGCAGCCATTTCGGGCCGGTTGGGGCACGGTCCATTTCGCGGTCTTCATGGGCGAAGCGCCTGCCGGGATCTTTGATCAGTACGGCGGGTTTGTAGGGCGGCGGGCCGGCAAGGCGCCAGGTAACAAATACCGACGCGCGCTCGGGGACCCAATGGGGCAGGCGCCGTTCCCAATACACCGCTCCAGAGTACCGCCGGTCGTCGGGTTTTGCCACCGGTGGTTTTTGCCCTCACGCAAAAACAACCGGTGGCAGAAACCGACCACCGGCGGTACTTACAGCTCTTCGTAGCAGGGGCGCGCGGCGTTGCACTCCTCTTCGTTCGCTACTTTTCCGTCGGGGCCGACACAGGTGAAGGTGTGCTGGCACCAGAAGGAGCCGTCATTGGCGGGCTGGATCGACGGGTCGGGCACGCTCTCGATGAACATGCCCTTCCAGCGGAGTTTTTCGCAACGGTTGTTTTCCATTTCAGGCCCTCGCTTTCACCGCTTCGAGCAGCGCGCGTTTGACCGCCGTTTTCGCCAGTTGCACCTTGTAGGCGTTCTGGCTGAGCGGGTGCGCGCCCGCCACCGCGGCTTTGCCGGCCGCCTCGGCCGTGGCCGCTGTGACGGGCTTGCCCACCAGCGCCTTTTCCGCCGCGGGCGCCTCCCAGGGCGTAGGCGCCACGTGTCCCATCACCACCTTCGCCGCGGAGACCGTGGCGCCGTTCATCTTGAGCGCCACCGAGGCCACGGCCAGCGGCCAATCCAGCGCCATCTTCTGCCGGACTTCGTAAGTGGCGCTCTTCACCGCCCCGGCCGGGACAATGATTTCCGTGAGGATCTCATCCGGCCGGAGCGCGATTTCGCGCGTGTTCTCGTCCTTGGGAGCGATAAAGAATGTCGCTACGGGAACTTCGCGGCTGCCCTTGGCCGAGACGAGCTTCACTTTTGCCCCCAGCGCCGCCAGGGGCGGACCGAGGCTGGAGGCGCTGACGAAATACGCCGGCCCGCCGCCGAAGATGGCGTGGTACTTGTTTTCGCCATCGGGGACGAGCGACTTGCCGTCTTTCATCGCCAGCAGCCCGAAACCCTGGCGGTAGTACCAGCAGCGGGGGCGCTGGCAGAGGTCGCCGCCGGCGGTTCCCATGTGCCGGATCTGCGGACTGGGGATGCCCTCGGCCGCGTCGGCCAGGGCCCGGTATTCGCCGCGAACATCGGGGCTGGAGGCCAACTCGTCGATGGTGACGAGCGCGCCGATCCGCAGCCCCTCGGCGGTCTTCTGGATCCCGCCGAGTTCCTTGAGGTTCTTGATGTTCACCACGCGCCGGGGCGTCTGGAGGTAGTCCTTCATGAGGGCGAGGAGATCCGTGCCGCCGGCCAGAACGTCCGTCTGGCCCCAGCGCGGCGCCAGCAGCGCCAGCGCTTCCTGGAGGGTGCCCGGATTCGCGTATTCGAAGGCTTGCATCAGCCGTTCCTCCGTTCCAGCGCGGCCAGCACGCGGTCCGGGGTGAACGGCGCGTTCGGCGCGCGCACCCCGATGGCGTTGGCCACGGCGTTGCCCACCGCCGCGCAGATGGCGATGGCGGGCGGCTCGCCCAGGCCGATGA
>JAIQFU010000514.1:0-3895 GCA_020073115.1 Terriglobia bacterium | reverse complement strand
GCACCACGATATCGCCGACATCGTCGATGCCGGCCAGCTTATAGAACTCCATGTTGGGGTTCAGCATGATGCCGGTCTGGGGGTCCATAATCCGTTCTTCAAACAACGCCGTGCTGATCCCCATAATGACAGCGCCGTAGACCTGGCTCTCCGCCAGCCGGGGGTTGATAATCATCCCGCAGTCCTGCACGGCCACGTAACGGTTAATCCGCGCCACGCCGGTCTCGGTATCCACGGAGACGTCGGCGATCTGCACGCCGGCCGCTCCCCCGGTATTCAGGCCGCCGGGGTTGCGCGGGTTATTCTCGCCCATCTCGGAGATCTTGCCCGCGGGCCCCAGCCGCTTGCAGGCATCCGCCCACGTGACACTTTTCGATGGGGTTCCTTTCATCTGAATGCGCCCGTCCACCGCTTCCATCTGATCGGGCTGCGCGCCGAGCGACGGAGCCACCGTCTGGTACAGTTTGGCGAGCGCGTTCATGGCCGCCTTGCGCGTGGACGAGGAAACCCCGCCCACGGTAGTGGACCCGCCCGAAGCGCCCGAAACAGGGAGCGAGCTGTCTCCGATGTTGAGCTTGATGGCGTTCATCGGCAGGCCCAGCGTTTCCGCCGCAACCTGGGTGATGATGGTGCGGGTGCCGGTGCCGAGGTCCTGCGACCCGAGTTCCACCAGCACGGAGCCATCCGGATTGATGGTGGCGCGGCACTGGCTGGCATGGCCCGCGCCCCCCCACGCGCTGAATCCGATCCCCAGGCCGCGCTTCAACGCGCCCGAGCCCGCTCTCCCGCGCGGATGCCACAGCTTGCTCCAGTTGGCCAGTTCAGCGGCTTTCTTCAACTGGTAGCGGTAGGTCTCGACGCGGTCTTTGGGCGCGTAGGCGAAGTTCTTGTCGAAAACTTCGAGCGGGTCCATGCCGATCTTGGCCGCGAAGTCCTCCAGCGCAAAGCAGGTGAGATAGCATGCCTGCTGGTTGTTGGGCGCGCGCCAGGCCTGCGAGGGCCCGGCATTGACCGAAACCGACGTGTAGTTAAGGCGCTTGTTGGGGATGCCGTCTATGACGTAAGGCAGGGGCGGACTGGTTGCGCCCCCAAGCCCGCCCGACCCCCACGTCTGCGATTGCCAGGCGGTCACCGTGCCGTCCTTCCTGCCGCCCAGCCTGATCTTGGAGAAGGCAGACGGGCGGTTGCCGGCGATCTTTTGGTCGAGCGCGCGGTCGAGGAACAGCTTCACCGGCGCTCCGCCGGCCTTTTGGGACAGGATGGCGCAGACCTCTCCGTACTTCCCGGGAGAGAACTTGCTGCCGAAGCCGCCGCCGATGTAATCCATGTGGGCGTGAATGTCGGTAGCGGGGATCTTGAGGTTCGGCGCCAACTGGGGAGCGGAGCCGGAGATGTACTGCGTGGAAGGCCAAACGTGCAACTGCTGACCTTGCCACTGCGACACCTGGCCGTGCGTTTCGAGGCAGTTGTGGGTGACCACCGGAATCCCGTACTGGCCTTCGGAAACGGCCTCGGCGCTCTGGAAGGCCTGGTCGGGATCGCCCACCAACGTCTCTCCGGCGGCTTTGCCGTGCTCGCCGGCCTTGCTCAGGTCCTCTTCCCTCACGAAATGCGGCAGGACTTCGTACTCCACCTTGATCTTGCGTACGGCGTCCAGGGCGGCCTCTTCGGTGGTGGCCGCCACGGCGGCGACATCCATGCCCTCCCACTGGAGTTCCGTCCCAGCCGGGGCGATGACGTGCACCGCCTTCACGCCGGGCGATTGCTCGGCGGCGCCGGTATCGATGCTGGTAACCCGCGCGTGCGCGTGGGAGCTTCCCAGATACCGGGCGAAGAGCATGCCGGGCATTTTGAGATCCGAACAGTACCTGGCGCGGCCACTGGCTTTCTGCGGGCCGTCCAGGCGCTTCAGGGGCTTGCCGATGACCTTCCGTTTCTCCATCGGCGGCCAGCTATAGTCGGGCGTGTCAGCCATTCTTCCCTCCCTTCAGGCGCGCGGCGGACGCCACTTCCAGTACGGCCTTTCGGACGCCCATGTAAGTGCCGCAGCGGCAGAGGTTGCCGCCGAGGCCGCGCTTGACATCCGCCAGGTTCGGGTTGGGGTGTTCGTCGAGGAAGCCTTTGGCGGCCATGACGAAGCCCGCGGTGCAGTATCCGCACTGCTGCGCGTCTTGATTGACGAAGGCGGCGGAGACCGGATGCAGGCTGCTCCCCGGCGCCAGGCCCTCGATCGTCTCGATGTTCTTGCCCTGGGCGTCGATGGCCAGCACGGTGCAACTGTAGACCGTCTTGCCCCCGAGGATGACGGTGCAGGCGCCGCACGTGGCGCGGTTGCAGACGCGCTTGGCGCCGGTAAGGCCGGCATAGTTGCGCATGGCATCGAGCAGCGTCACGCGCGGCTCGATGCGAAGATTGACGGGTTTCCCGTTAATGGTCAGGGTGACGGGCACGGGCCCCGGCCCGGCGACGTTGGCCGGCGGCGCGGCGGCAGCCTCTTTTTCCAGCAGCCCCGTCGTTCCCACCGCCCCACCGCCGACCCCCACCCCGCGGATGAAGCCGCGGCGCGAGAAACCGGTCCTGGGCTTGGTGGGATTTGTAGGGCCTTTGATTGAACTCACCAGATACCTCCCTTTGGCTTTGCGCGGAAGAATCGAGTCAAATATAGCAAAGGAAGCCTGGAACGGAAGCGCAGCGCCGGAAGCATGTAATTTGTCATACAAATGAGCGACACGGGCAAACTCCGGATCAAACCGGAGATTCAGGACCTATAGGACCCTAAATAGAAGTAATATGGTTGTCGCATCATTGGCGGATGGCCTTTGGCTGCCGCACCTTGGGAGGCGAAAAGTGACGGGATTCCGACGCGCGTGGCTTGCGCCCACGCTATTCTCTGCAGGATTGCTTCTGGTCTACGCCGGCGATGCCGCGGGCCAGACTCCGGCCTCGCCCGGGCCCTCAGCCCAGCCCGAAATGACGACGCTGAAATCGACGTTCATCCCGGGCGACAAGACATTGTTCTATGACGATTTCACCGATATGACCGCGGATGACGCGCCTCCGCACTTCAAGATCCGGGGCGCCGCGCCGGAATTGAAGGCCGCCGGCAATATCCGGCAGCTCACGATTACGCAGCGGGGGAGCATGATCCCCAACCTCACCGCGCTCCCCAAGAACTTCACGTGGGAAACCGAGATCAAAGCGGACGTTCCCAGGGGCCGGGCGAGTTTCACCCTGATGCTTCAATCCAAGGGCAAACAGATTTTGCATTGGACCCTGTTCGCCGAAGGGAAACAACTGGATTTGGTGGTATCTCTGAGGACCCCCTATCAGGAACTGGGGCGGAAAAGGGTCCCGATGAACTGGGACGAGCCGGCGAAGCTGGCTTTATGGGTGCAGAACGGGCGCATACGTAGTTTCGTCAACGGCGAGAAGCAGCTCGACTTCAACCAGGTGGAGATGCCGCCGATCGACGCCATCGAGTTTGACAATGGTACGCTTGGGGCCGGCGCTTCCTTTGGCTATCGGATGATGCGATTTGCCGAATCGACGCCGGACTTCAGCCAGGTGATCAGCTCCTCCGGGCGGTACGTCACGCACGGAATCCTGTTCGATACCGACAGCGACCGGCTGAAGCCCGAATCGGCGCCGGTAATTCAGAGCATTGCCAAAGGGCTGGAAACGAATCCCAATCTGAAGCTGCAGATCGAAGGGCACACGGATGCGGTTGGGGCCGCGGCCCACAATCTCGACTTATCCAAGCGCCGGGCCGAGGCGGTGAAAGCCGTGCTGGTAGGGCAGTTCAACGTGGATGAGGCGCGGCTCACCAGCGCCGGACTGGGGTCCACGAAGCCGATCGATTCGAACGACACGCCCCAGGGGCGTTCCCAGAACCGGC
>JAIQFU010000513.1 GCA_020073115.1 Terriglobia bacterium | reverse complement strand
GGCGAGCTGGTGGGCCGGCGAGCGCGATTGGCGGCTGCGGCTGGGGATCCTGGCCAGCTTCGGCATGGCCGCCGCGGGCTACCTGTGGCTGGGAGGAGTCACGGGGCTGGCGATTGCCATGGCCGCGGTGCTGCTGGCCCACGCCGGATCTTCCATCAATTGGGTTTTCTCCACCACGCTCTTGCAGTCCTATACCGAGGACCGGTTCCGCGGGCGCGTCTTCGCGGCGGATACCGGGCTTCTGACGCTGGGGATAGCGGGCAGCAGTTATCTGGCGGGTGTGGCGATCGACGCAGGCGTGGCGCCGCGCGAGATCGCCACCGCGCTGGGGTTAGTCATGATCATTCCCGGGGCGGCGTGGGCGATAATCATGAGCCGCAAATAGGGCGCCCTGGGTGGAGTGGGCCTCCGGCCTCGAATGCCCGGCGTCAGAATGCCGCCACGGACGGCGGCATGGCAGGCCGGAGGCCCACTCCACCTATTGCTGCTGGCGCACCGTTTGCTGCCGTTGTTGTTGCGCTGCCGCGGCGCCGGCCTGCTTCTCGTTTTGCGCCTTCTCGCGGGCCAACTCCGTCATATCCACGGTCTGGCCGGCATCGCCCAACAGGTACTTCGCAAAATAATCGCAGCGCGCCCAGTTCACGTAATCGGCGTCGGGACCGTAGCTGTGGCGCTGGCCGGGCAGCACGAGCATCTCGAAGCGCTTATTGGCGCGGATCAGCGCGTCCGCCAGGCGGAACGTGTTGGCCGGGTGCACGTTGTTGTCGTAATCGCCGGTGACGAGCATGAGGTGGCCCTTGAGATTCCTGGCCAGATCGGAGTTCTTGTCCACGGTATATTCGAAGGTCACCTTGCCGTTGGCCCCGGTGACTTCCTTCAGGCCATGGTGCTTTTCGCTCCAGGTATTGTTGTAGATGTTGTTCTCGTGGTTGCCCGATTCGGAGAAGGCCACCTTGTAGAAATCGGGATACTCCAGAATCGCGGCCGCGGACATGAACCCTCCGCCGGAGTGGCCCCAGATGCCGACGCGGTCGATATCGATCCAGGGGTACTTCGCCGCCAGTTGCTCCACCGCGGCCTTTTTATCGGCCAGGCCGTAATCCCGCAGGTTGCCGTAGCCGAAGGTGTGATACCACTTGGAGCGGTGCGGGTTGCCGCCGCGGTTGCCGACTTCGATCACGATAAACCCCATGTTGGCCAGCATGATGTTATTGCTCCGCGGGGTGAAGGTTTTGGTGACGCTCTCGGTCTGCGGGCCGGGGTACACGTACTCGATAATCGGGTACTTTTTGTTGGGGTCGAAATCGAACGGCTTGTACATGGTGCCGTAGAGGTCGGTGATGCCGTCGTCGGCCTTGACGTGAAACGCTTCGGGGAAGCGGAAGCCGGCCTGGGTGAGGCGCTGCGGGTCCACGCTCTCCAAGGGCAGCAACGGCTCGCCCGCGGGGCCGATCAGAACCGATTTCGGCGCGGCGTTGACGCGTGAACTGGTGTCGATGAAAACCCGCCCGGAATCCGCCACGGTAACGCTGTGGGACGCGTCGCCCGGATCCAGGAGTTTCATCCCGCTGCCATCGAGGCCGGCGCGATAGAAATGCATGAAGTAGGGATCCTCGCCGTCCTCGCGCCCCGAGGCGGTGAGGTAGAGCGCGCGGCCCTTTTCATCCACGTAGGAGATGTCCTCGGCGACGAACTCCCCCCTGGTGATCTGGTTCTTCAGAGTCCCGTTCGCGTCATAGAGGTAGTAATGGCCCCAGCCATCGCGCTCGGACCACCAGATCATCTCCGCGCCGTTGTTGATGATGCGCAGCGGCTTGTCCTCGAGGTAGACGTTCATGCGCTCCTGGATGAGGGGCTTCACTTCGCCGGACGCGGCGTCGGCCACGCACAGGTCCAGGCGGTGCATGTCGCGGCTGAGGCGGGTGAAATAGATTTTGTCGGAGCCGGGATTGGCCCATAAAGGCTCGGACTTTTCGCGTTCGCGCGCTTTGGCCGTGGGGCGCTCGACTTCGAGCGAGACCTGCTGATCTTTGAAGGCGTCGGCCTTCAGGATCACGCGGCCCTTGGTGGCCACGTCGAAGATCTCCGGCTGAAATTGGGGTGCGTTCCCGTCGCCGGGCATGGCGTAGCGGTAGGTGTCCAGCGTGGGCCGGGGATTGCCGAGCGAATTGACCACCCAAAGCTGCGCCACCTTGCGCTGATCGCGCCGCACGATGGCGAATTTTTTCGAATCGCGCGCCCAGGAGACGTTGGCGGCCGAACGCGCATTGCGGTTTTCCTGCCCCTGGCCCTCGCCCTGCTCGTTCTGTTGCTGTTGCTGCTGCTGCTGTTCGATCTGATCGCCGCCGCCACCGCCGCGGCCGCCATAGGCGAAGTCTTCCACTCCGTCGGTGGTGAGTTGCGTCTCGACGATCGTGGAATCGTTGGGGTTCTTCCTGGCCTTTTCGAAGTTGGCGGCATCCATCATATAGAGGTTGCGGTTCTTGACGTAGACCACCACGGAGCCGTCGGGAGAAACCGAGGCCCAGGCGGGCTTGCGCTGCGGCCGCTGGTCGAGGAGGGTGAGCCTGGCGGAGGCGAGGTCGTACTCGAACGTGAGCTGCCTGGTATTCCGCGCAGCGGCGGCGGCCTGCCCGCGCCCGCCCTGCTGCTGCGGCTCCGGCTGCTGCTGCGCGGCGGTTTGCTGCTGGCCTCCGGCGGCGGGAGGCTTTTCGCCGGGGATCACGGCGTCCCGCGGCACGGTGATTTCGAACTGGATGGCGGCGTCGCTCTTGACGAATCGCAGGCAGGGGGCGGCTCCGCCCATTCCGGGGCCTTCGCCGCCGCGGCCCGCTCCCGCCCCGGCCCCGGCCGGGGGCGGCTGGCACATCGGCAGGTGCTGCGAATCGAACGGCAGCCCGGTGGCCGCGGTCAACTGGGACGCCATTTTTACCGGATCGAAGATGGACGTCTTCGATTTCCGAGCCGGGTCGACCATCCAGAACTTACGGCCCTCGGAGTTCTCGAAGGTGTACCAGAAGCGGTCGCCCTGCTCCAGCCAGTGCGGCGACACGGCGGTGTCGAACACGAGCTTCGCCACCTTGGCCGGCGTCCATTTCGAGGCCAGCTCGTAATTCGCCCTGGCGGGCCTGGCGAGGGGCGCATCATCCGCGGCCAGCAACGGAGACGCGGTGAGCAGAATCGCGAAAAGATACTTTTGCATATGGAAATCCGCTTGGGTGCGTCGGATTCCGCATAATATAACAGCTATCAGCCCTCAGCTAGCAGCCCTCACCTGGTTGATGGCGATAATCCAACTATGCTCATCGTCCACGTTCATGTGCACGTCAAACCCGAGGCCGTGGAGCAGTTCAAACAGGCGACCATCGAGAATGCGGCGAACAGCGTCAAGGAGCCGGGCATCGCGCGGTTCGACGTGATCCAGCAGTCGGACGACCCCACGCGGTTCGTGCTGGTGGAGGTCTACCGGAGCGCCGAAGCTCCGGCGCGGCACAAAGAAACGGCGCACTATCAGGCCTGGGCGGACAAGGTGGCCGACCTTTTGGCCGAGCCGCGGAGCCGCGCGAGCTACGGCAACGTTTTTCCGGCCGACGCGGGCTGGTAGGGAGCGATGCGCTTCGATTTCGCCACGGCGGGCCGGATTCTGTTCGGCCCCGGAGTACTGCGCGAAGCCGCCCCGGCGGCAGCGGCCCTGGGGCGGCGCGCCCTGGTGGTTACGGGCTCCGCACGGGAGCGCGCGGCGCCGCTCGTTTCCGCCCTGGAGGGTTGCGGCGTGGCGTGTCTCCCGTTCGGCGTCACGGGCGAGCCTACCATTGAGGCCATTCGGCAGGGAACCGAAGCGGCGCGCGGCGAGCGATGCGACATGGTGGTGGCGATGGGCGGGGGCAGCGCGCTGGACGCCGGCAAGGCCCTGGCTGCCATGCTGGCCAACCCCGGCGAGCCGCT
>JAIQFU010000512.1 GCA_020073115.1 Terriglobia bacterium | reverse complement strand
GTGCAATCACGAGAAGATCGCGGTGCAGATCGCGCACGGCTATGCCCGCGCGTCGGGCAAGCCGATGATCGCGATCGTGCACAATCTGGTCGGGCTGCTGCACGCACCGATGGGCATCTACTACGCCTATCTCGACCGCGCGCCGGTGTTCATCATCGGCGCCACCGGGCCGCTGGCCGAGCCCAAGCGCCGCCCCTATATCGACTGGATCCATTCCGCCAACGTGCAGGGCGAGGCGATCCGCCATTACGTCAAGTGGGACTACCAGCCGGCCACGGTCGACGCCGTGCCGGATTCCTTCGCCCGCGCCTATTCCCTGGTCTTTGACGAGCTGCCCTGCGACGAACGCCGCTACATCGATGCGGTGGCGCTCGCCTCCAACGTGAAAGTCGAGTACTGCGTCGCCGACGAAGCCATCCTGCCCCTCGATCCCGCCAATCCCGAGCCCCTCTCCGGCGTGCCCTGCGACGCCACGTTCGCCATGAACTTCGGCATGCTGGACCGCGCGCGCCGCCAAGGCGTGCGTACCATGCTCTGGGGCGTCGGCGGCGACGAGTTGCTCCACTCCGGCGATGCCTACCTCTCCGATTTCGTGCGCCGCCGGCGTTTCCGCGCGCTCGCCGGCGCGGTGGGCGATCGCCTGCGGTACGTCGGCCCCGCCGATCTCGGGCGCTGCGCCGTCGCCTGCGCCCGGCCCCTCGTCCCGGCGCGCGCCAAAACCGCCGTTCGCCGCCTGCACAGGCCGCCGCGCTGGATCCGGCAGGACTTCCTGCGCGAGGCCGGCGCGCTCGATCCTTCTCCCGCCCCCCAGCCGCGCTTCGGCTCTGAGGCGCAGGAGGGGATCTATCGCAGCCTTTCCAGCGGACGCACCGCCGCTGTCGGCATTCCCGGGCTGGACGCCTTGGCGTCCGCATTCTCCATGGAGTTCCGGTACCCCTTCCTCGATCGCCGCCTCGTCGAGTTCGTCCTCGGACTTCCTTCGGATCGCGCCGAACTCTTCGCGGGTAAGCTTCTGTTGCGCGAGGCCATGCCGGGAATCCTTCCGGAATTGGTACGAAATCGGTTGGATAAAACGGGTTTTAGACCCCTCGTGGAGCGCAGTTTTGATGTGCAAGCTGGTATAATTGGATCTTTAATTGCCAGTAGTGAATTGGCGCAAGTAGGCGCCATTGAGCGGCGGCCGTTGGAAGAGATGCTCGCGCAGCAACGCCACCGCGGTTCGGAACGGGTCACGAATGCGATTGCTTCGTTTCTGCGTTCCGAGATGTGGTTGCGCGGACTTAGACAGCGGCAAAGGAATCGTTATGCAGAACCTTCCGGTAAACAACTCGAATGCGATGAAGAAAGCCTACTCGGCGCCGCGCCTGGTTACATACGGTAGCGTAGCGAAGCTGACGAAGGTCAAGTCGGGCTCCGTCACCGACAGCGCCGGCGGCAAGGGCAACGACCTGCCGCCCACCAGGCGTCACTAGCCTTTCCTCCCCAGGAGCCGGCGAGTGGCGGAGAAGGGCGCTCCGGGCGCTCGCGGACGGCGCTCGGGATCGTATATCTATGAGGTGTTGGGCTTTGCGGTTGAGGCCGCGGAGCCCATACCCGGTCTGGCCCCTTCCCGGCGGAGGCCCTCGGCCCGCTTTTCCCTTCGAGACCGCGATTCTCATCGCCTGCCCCCCGATACGGAGTGGCGTCACCGCGCCACCTTGCCGGACGGCCGTGCCTGGCCGGCCTTCGGAGACTCCGCCTCGGGGTACGTCCTCGATTTCGAAGGCGCCTGCTCGTTTCTGATTTCCGAGCGGGGCGCCTCGATCGATGCCACCCCGTATGCGGACGTTCCTGCCGATCTGATCCAGCGCCTCTTCCTGGATCAGGTAATCCCCCTATTGGTCCACCTGTCGGGGCGGGAGTGTCTCCACGCGAGCGCAGTCCTCGGACCCACCGGCGCCTATGCCTTTCTAGGCCCTTCCGGAGCGGGCAAATCGACCCTGGCGGCCGCCCTCGCCCTGCGCGGCTGCGCCCTGCTCTGCGATGATTGCCTGGCGCTCGTTGAGCGGCCCCCCCGCGGGATCTTCGTGCTCCCGGGCCATCGGGGCTCCCGGCTGTGGCCTGACTCGGCCGAGGCGCTCAGCGCCGGCCGCGCCCTGCACGCGCTCGCCGGCCACCCGTCCAAACGGGCCCTCGCCGCGGGGCAGGAACCGCGCGCCGAGGCGCCCCTGCGCGGGATCTACATCCTCGAGCCCGCGCCGTCGGCGGCTCCCCTCGAAATCGTCCCCGCCGGCCCGCAGCAGGTCGTTCCCGCCCTGTTGGAATCGTCCTTCCGGCTCGATCTGCGGAACTCCGAGCTGCTCTCCCGCCAGTTCCGCTTTCTGATGCGCCTGGCCGCGTCGGTTCCGATCCGGCTGCTCCGCTACCCCCACAGCTTCCCCGCGCTTCCCGCGCTATGCCGGCGAATCCTCGCGGACGCCGCGGAGCGCTGCCCCTCATCATGCTAGGCTACGCCCAAAAGACGCTTGCCGAGGCCGCCGGGCAGTGGCGTTACCTGCCGCGCGCGGTGAAGCTCGCGTTCGAGGGCGCCCGTCAATGGACGCTGGCCTGGGTTACCCTGGTGATCGTCCAGGGCTTTCTGCCGCTGGCGACCGTCCTGTTGACGCGCACCCTCGTAAACAGCGCCACCGAGGCGGTTAACGGCCGAGGCATCCGCCCCGTGGTGATGGCGGCGGAACTGGTCGCCTGGAGGCCCCGCGAGTCGATGGCCGGTTCTCTCGCCGATAGTTCTTGCTTCCCCAGGTTGTCCCTCTTCCAGCAAGTCGACCTGGCCACTGCCGCGAACCGGAGTGTCTATGAAAAGTTCTGCCAACGTCGGGGCGGTACTTTGGGTGCTGGGCAGTTGGTTCTGCGCGGCTCCATCTCTGACAGCCCAAGACTTTCCACCGGTGTCAAGAGAAGAGTTAAAGATCACCTCAGAACCCGAGGCGCCTGGTGCACCGGCCATCATTCTGCAGAGGCGTGTTGATCGCGATGATGAACGCTCGCAAGAGGTCCAGTATTTTCGAACTAAGATCCTGAACGAGGAGGGACGCAAATACGCCAACATCGAAATCCCGTTCTATAAAGGCTATGTCGAAGTGAAGAACATTCGGGCTCGAACCATCAAGCCCGACGGCTCAGTCAGCAACTTTGACGGACAGATTTACGAACGGGACCTGGTGAAAGGACGATGGGTGAGGTACGTGGCCAAGACGTTTACCTTCCCCGATGTTCAGGTAGGCAGCATTCTTGAATACTCCTACAACGTCGATCTACGGGGATTGCTGTTCGACTCTCGCTGGATTTTAAACTCTGGCCTCTTCACCAAAAGCGCCCAGTTTTCTCTTAAGCCCCGGCGACACAGCAATGTGCCCCTGTCGCTACGCTGGACTTGGACTCTCCCCCTTGGGCTGGAGCCCCGAGAAGACCCGGACCATGTGATCCGGATGGAAGCAAGCAGTATTTCAGCATTTCAAGAAGAAGAGTTTATGCCGCCGGAGAACGAACTGAAATCGCGCGTCGATTTTATTTACCAGCAAGGCTTCCCGGACAAAGACGCCGACGCGTTTTGGAAGAAAGTGGGAACGCGCTGGAACGATGGGCTCGATCGTTTCCTGGGAAAGCCGAAGCCCATGGAGGAGGCCGTCCGGCAGATCGTTTCGCCGAACGATTCTCCGGAAACGAAGCTGCGGAAGATCTACGCACGCGTGCAAGTGCTGCGGAACACTTCCTACGAGGTCGAGAAAACCCAGAAAGAGGAAAAACGCAGCAAGGAGAAGCCGGCAGAGAACGTCGCTGACATCTGGAAACACGGCTACGGCAATTCGGTCGAACTGCCTTGGCTCCTTCTGGGACTGGCTCGGGCCGCTGGTTTCGAAGCCTATGGATGCTGGGTTTCCAACCGTAACGAATACTTTTTCAACTCCAAAC
>JAIQFU010000511.1 GCA_020073115.1 Terriglobia bacterium | reverse complement strand
GGGCGACCCGCTCCCCGGCCAGAAATGGCGGGTTCACGATCGGGAGCGGCCGCAGCCTCGTAAGGTAACGCCGGGCCAGCCTATTCCCACGCCCTCAGCGCCATCCGACGCGATTGTGCTGTTCGACGGGAAGGACCTCTCGAAGTGGAACGCGAGCGCAGGCCGTGGGAGCACGGCTGTCACCGAGCCCCAATGGAAGATTGTCGACGGCCATGCGGAGATGCGCGGAGGCATCGTCACCAAGGAGAGTTTCGGCGATATTCAGCTACACGTCGAATGGACGACTCCGCCGGTCAACGACGCTACCCGCGTCGGACAGTTCCGGGGTAACAGCGGCATCGTCTTTATGGGGGGGCGCTACGAGGTGCAGGTGCTGTCGAGTTACGACAACCCCACCTACCCGGATGGCGCCGCCGGCGGTATCTATGGCGTATATCCGCCCATGGTAAATCCCTGCCTGCCCGAAGGGCAGTGGAACAGCTTCGATTTCGTCTTCGAAGCGCCCAGGTTCGACGGGGAGAAGGTGGTCAAACCGGCGTTCCTTACGTTGTTCTTTAACGGCGTGATGGTGCACAACCGGGCGCAATTCCTGGGCGCGACCGCCCGCGAACCGCTCGCCTCCTACACGCCTCACGAGCCGGAGCTTCCCTTCCAGTTGCAGGGGCACGTGGGACCTGCATGGTATCGCAACATTTGGGTCCGCCGTATCTTGGGTTACGACGCCTGATCCACGGCCGGCGCGCGGCAGCGGCGGCGAGTCTCAGGAATTTCGGGCTCTGGTTTCTGGCGGCCTTGAAGAAGAAAGTCGATTTGAACAGAGCAAGATAGCAGGAGATTGGAGATTTCGAGTATGACAAAGTCTTTGGCAGCCATCGGGATCGCCACAATACTCTGCGGAAGCGCCTTGCTTTCGCAGCAGATGCCGGGCCGGGGCCCGCAGGGCCCGCGCGTCGTGTCGCCGGAGGTCCATGCGGATAAGACCGTCACGTTCCGGTTTTCCGCGCCCCAAGCCTCGGAGGTTTCGTTAAACGGAAACTGGCCCACAGGGGCCACTGTCAGTTTCAAGATGACCAAAGGTGAGGACGGGGTCTGGTCGACTACCGTGGGGCCGATCGGCGAACAACTGTGGTGGTACTCCTTTCAGGTGGACGGGGTGAAGGTGCTGGACCCGAGCAACGGCGAGATCGCTCGCGACGGCAGCCGGTACGACAACTGGCTGATGATTTCCGGGCCGTTCTCCGACTCGTGGGAATTCAAGCCGGAAGTCCCGCACGGGGCCGTGCAATCGGTCTGGTATCCTTCGCCGATTCTGAAGCTGAAGGGCCGCCGGATGTACGTGTACACGCCGCCGGACTACACGGCGAGCAACGCGCGGTACCCGGTCCTCTACCTGCTGCACGGAGGCGGAGGCGACGAGGATCAATGGATCAACCTGGGCCGGACCAACGTGATCATGGACAACCTGATTGCGGCGGGCAAGGTCAAGCCGATGATCGTCGTGATGCCCAATGGCAACGCCAACCAGATTGTCGCGCAAGGGTACGGCTACGGGCCGATTCCCCGCCCGGGCGCAGCGTTCGGCGGCGGACGAGGCGCGGCAGCGCCCGGCGCGGGGCGCGGAGCCGCGGGTGCCGCAGCGCCGGCCGGTCGTGGAGCGGAAGGCGCCGCAGCTCCCGCCGGGCGCGGACGCGGAATGATGGGCGGGCCGTACGAGGGCTCCTATCCGCAGAGCCTGGTAAAAGACGTAATCCCGTTCATCGACAAAAATTACCGTACCATCCCGAAGAAGGATAGCCGCGCCATCGCCGGCCTCTCCATGGGCGGGATGCACACAATCCAGGCCACCAACAACAACCCCGGCGTGTTCGGTTGGATCGCGGTCTGGAGCGCCGGCGGCCAGGACACTCCGGAGTTCACGGCCGCTCTGGGCAAGCTCAAAGCATCCGGTGTGAGGCATTACTATGTCGCGGCCGGCACAAACGACATGGCGCTCAACGGTTCCAAGGCGCTCTTTCAGCTTGTCCAGAAAGCCGGCTTGAACACGTCCTGGCACGAAACACCGGGCGCGCACTACTATCTGATCTGGCGGGTATTCCTGGGCGATTTCGGTTCGATGCTTTTCCGCTAGCAGGGAACGATAAGGGGATTATGAGACGCATTCTCCTTCTGATGACAACCGTGGCGCCGCTCGCGATGGCGGCTATCCAGGAACCGGTACGCGTCGATGGGGGTCTAATCACCGGCACTCCCACTCCCCAATGGACGCCTGACGTTCGAGTCTTTCGGGGAATTCCATATGCGGCCCCGCCCGTGGGGGACCTGCGCTGGCGGCCTCCACAGCCGGTGATCCCGTGGCAGGGCGCAAAAGCCGCCGACCATTTCTCGGCGGCCTGCCTGCAAGCGCCGACAGATACCGAGGGCAATGCCTGGCGGGAAGGCATGGTTCCCGTGAGCGAGGATTGCCTGTTCATCAACGTGTGGACGCCCGCCCAAAACGCGGACGCGCGGCTGCCAGTGATGGTGTTCATTCACGGCGGGGGAAATACGCGCGGCGCCGCTTCGGAAAACCAGTACGACGGCGCTTACCTGGCGAAGAAAGGCGTCGTCTTCGTCAGTTTCAATTACCGGATGGGCGCCTTCGGATTCCTCGCGCATCCCGACCTGACGCGTGAATCCGAGCATCATGCATCGGGGAATTACGCCGCCCTGGATCAGATCGCGGCCCTTCAATGGGTGCAGAGGAACATTGCGAAGTTCGGAGGCGACCCCGCCACAGTCATGATATTCGGCCATTCGGCAGGCGCGGGCAACACCTGTGTTCTCTTGGCCAGTCCACTGGCGAAAGGCCTGTTCCACAGGGCGCTCACGCAGAGCAGCGCCAGCCTTGCCAGGAATATGACTTTGGCCGATGCCGAAGCCAACGGAGCGAAGTTCGCCGAGTCTCTCGGCGCGAAATCCATCGCGGATCTGCGCCGGATGCCTGCGGAAGCGCTCATGAAGGGCGCGCGAATGGGCGGCGCGGTCGTGGACGGCTGGGTACTGCCCCAGGACGTGTACAGCACATTCGCTGCCGGAAAGCAGAACGATGTACCGACGGTCGTTGGGTCGATGGCTGCTGATGGCGTCGGCGTGTCTGCGCCAAGAAAGGCATCCGAGGTCCCGGACTACGCCAAGAAGACGTTCGGTCCACTGGCCGACAAATACTTGAAAGCCTTTCCCGCCGCCACGGACGAGCAGGCGGCCAAATCCGCGGTGGCCTTCGCCGCGGCCCGGGCCATGGCGGGCAACAGGGCCTTCGCGCGGATGCAGACCAAAACGGGGAAGTCAAAGGTCTATTGGTACCTGTTCTCGCATGTCTCGCCAATTCCGGACGGCCTCGTCTGGGGAGGAAGACCCGCAAAGGACTGGGGCGCCTATCACGGAGGCGAGATCGTGTACGTGTTCAATGCCTTCCCGTTGCAGGATTGGGCGTGGAGGCCCGTCGACCTGAAGGTGGGCGACCTCGTGTCTTCCCTGTGGGTCAGTTTCGCAAAGACCGGCAACCCCAACAGTCCCGGCCTGCCGGAGTGGCCCTCTTTCGACCCGAAGACCGAAATGCTGTTGAATATTGGAGACGCGCTGAGAGCGCAAGCGCCGCCGGACAAACTCGTCCTCGATCTGATGGATGAATTGCCCGTGCCGCCGCGGAGATAGAGCGCTCTCGCCGCACGAACAGGTGTAGCATCAACGCGGCCCCCCGGGGTCAAGCCAAGCTCCGGGCTAGAGCGAAGGCAAACACCGTGGACTTCGTGAAATTCAGGATGTGAAATTCAGGATGTCAACGCAAAGTAGAAATGTCCTATTCCCTGCAAAGTAGAAATGTCCGGTTTTTGCCGGGCGGGGCGAGGGGGCGTGGTAGTCTGGGCGTGCCGGTGAAGCGGAGACGGGCAATGCTGGCGAGCAACCCGATCAAGG
>JAIQFU010000510.1 GCA_020073115.1 Terriglobia bacterium | reverse complement strand
GTCCTCGTTCGTATACCGCTCCCGCAGCTTCGGGTATAGCTTGAACTTGTCGCTCAGGATGATCGTGCCGAGGTTCGTGCGGCTCAGGATCTCGGTGCGGAGGCTGTCCAGCCGCTGCGCCAGTTGCATGCTGACGGTGCTGGGCACGAACTGCTGCGGGATGAGCTGCGGCGTGATGCGCAGGATGGCCTGCGAATCGTACGTATCGGGCCAAAGGAAAGCCACGACCACCGCAACCACCAGTCCCGCGAACATCGGTCCGATAATCCAGGACCGGTGGCGCCGCAGCATGTCGATGTAATCTTCGATGTCCAGGGGACGCCTGGAAACGCTGACGTAATTCTGTGGGGCAGCCATAATGCCTAAAATCTAATACCTTCCTGCACTTTCCTTTGGTTGACTCGCCATGAGCCGATCACCTGACGATAATGATGTCGTTCGGCTCAACCTGGACGTTCTGGTCGAGATGCTTTCCCTGGATCACATCCCTGTAATTGAACTTGAGAATCTTCTTGCCGCCGTCCCGAAAAATCTTGATATTCTTCTCATCGGCCCACTCCCGGAAGCCGCCGGCGTTTACCAGGGCTTCCAGCACCGACGTGGGCCGCACCAGGTCGAATTCCCCAGGGCGATTCACCTCGCCCTGAATGCGGAATTTCCTGCTGTGTACCTGGAGCACTTGGACTTGGACGTCCGGGTTCTTAATGAATTTCTTTAGCTGCTCGGCGATGTCTCCGCCCAGTTGTTCGGGCGTATGCCCCGCAGCCGTGACTTCACCGATAAGTGGTACCGAGATCACCCCATCCGGACGGACCAGGTACGAGGGAATCGAGAAATCCCGTTGCCCGTAAACGATGATGCCCAGGATGTCCTCCGGGCCGATCACGTAGGTCTTAGCGTTCACCGGGGCGGCCCCGGGAACCTTGGCGCCGGACGCTGGCTTCGGCTCCGCCAGTTTCAGGGGGTCGGCGGGCCTTCGCCGGACGTCGCCGGATCCCCGGTCTTCTGCGGAGCCGCCGACTCCTTTTGGGGAGCATTCGGCGCCTTGTTGGGGGGATCGGGCGTGGTCTGCCGTGTTTGGGCCGGGGGCTCGGCGCTCCGGTTGGAACCGGCGGCTGCCAGGCCCAACGCTGGCATGATCGCCAATAGTACGGATAAAACCGTCCTGCTCATCCTGTCCTCTGAACGCTCGCGAGGGTCGGCCCCCGGCGGTTCTCTGCCTCCGGCGGAAAACGCCCGCGCAGCCCGCAGGAGCGCCCTCACTAATCCCTTAGTGTACAGCAATTGGGACTAAATGCCCGGTTATGGGAGTACGCGTATACCCACAACTCGCGTCCCGCGGATTGGGGCGGGGGCGCACAGATCGTCTATATCTGGAATCCGGCCTGCGTTTGTGGTACTAGTACTATTAACGGCTGCGCCAGTCCACCGGGATGGCCGGGCCACAGGGGATACACTTAGGCATAGTGTATTTCTCCCAAAAACCGGAGGCGCGCGTCCGCGCTAGCTGCAAGTCATAGATATTTGGGAAACTATGGAAGATGCGCTCCAACATGATTGCGGCATTAAACGTGCTTCCGGGGCGAGGGGACCTTTGTCTCACTAACGGGTGACGGGCCGCGCCATGTTCCAGGAACTTAAGTTCCAGCTATCGACGGCAATCCTGACGATTCTCACAATCGCCGCCGGTGTGGCCGCTTTCATCAACTTCGAGCAGCAGTACAGGTTCCGGCTTCCGGACGATGGCGTGATCTGGGTGGAGCGCGCCCGCGGGGTCCAGGCGCTCTGGGTGATGCCGGGAAGCGGCGGCGCCACCGCCGGAATCCGCCCGGGCGACCGGTTGGCGCGCATCGAGGGCGTTGAGATCCGCAAAGCCGTCAACGTGGCGCAGGTCCTGGCCACCATCGGATCCTGGAAAGACGTCCGCTACCTGCTGTACCGCGGCGCGCGCGACTTCGAACCGACGGTCAACATCAAAGACGCTCCGCTGGACCGCACGATCGTCTACAAGTACCTGGTAGCGCTCGCCTACCTGGTGATCGGTCTCTTCGTTTACTTCCGTCGCGGCGGCGCCTATAAAGCGCGCCACTTCTATATTCTCTGCCTGGTTTCCTTCGTCTTCTTCAGCTTCCATTTCACCGGCAAGCTGAACGGGTTCGACAAGCTGATCTATTACGGCAACGTAGGGGCGGGCCTGCTGGCGCCCACCCTGTTCCTGCACTTCTGCCTGACTTTCCCGGAGCCGCGGAAATGGTTCCGGACGCGCCTCCGCCTGGGCCTTCTGTACGTCCCGGCGGCGGCCCTGTTCGCGCTCTACCTGGCTTTCTCTTCGGGCGCCGTCCGAACGGCGATTCCACTGCTCGAATTGAACTGGATCCTGGACCGCGCCTGGACCGTCCTGGTGGCGGCGCCGTATCTGGTGGGCGCTCTGGCGCTGGTGCGCGATTACCGGCGGATCGACGACCCCATTGTCCGGCAGCAGTTGAAATGGCTGCGCAACGGGGCGCTGTACGGGGTTCTGCCTTTCCTGCTGTGCTACGCCCTGCCGTACGCCATGGGGGTGATCCCCAACGAGTACATGAAGATGTCGGTGTTCTCGCTGGTGTTGGTTCCGCTCACCCTGGCTTACGCCATCGTGCGTTACCGGCTGATGGACGTCGATATCCTGTTCCGCCGCGGCTATGCCTACACCCTGGCCACGCTGTGCATTCTGGCGGCCTTCTATGGCATCGTCTTCTCCCTCGGCGCGCAGGCCGGGAAGTACTTCAATCTCGGCAGCACCGGCCCGCTGGTGGTCATGTTGACCATGGCCTTTCTGTTCCAGCCGATCCGGAACTGGATTCAGGAACGCGTGGACCGGTACTTCTACCGCGACCAATACGACTACCGGCGCACCCTTCTGGAGTTCGCGCGGGAACTGAGCTCGGAGACGGATCTGGACGCCATGTTGTCGTCAGTCGGCGACCGGCTCCTGGAGACGCTCTCGATCAAGCATCTGGCATTCTTCCTGGCCGACGAGAAGGCCGAGCGCCCGCAATTCCGCCTGAAAAAAGCGATGGGCTCGAATCCGCGGCTCGCCAACGTCAGCTACCACGAACTCGACCTGAGCTTCCTCACCTGGGAGCGTCCCGAGGGCTATCTCTTCTTCGAGCGGACCCGGCATCTGCTGGACGCGGTCTCGCGATCCTGGCCGGCCACGGTGCGGAACGCCATCGCCGATCTCGACCTGACCTACTACATCCCCTGCATGGTGCGCGGCCGGACCATCGGCTTCCTGGGAGTCAGCCGCACGACGGATGGCGAATATCTGTCGAGCGTCGATGTGGAACTGCTGGTCATGATGGCGGGGTATGTGGGCATCGCCCTCGAGAACGCCTCCCTGTACCACTCGCTGCAGCGCAAGGTGGAGGAATACGAGCGGCTCAAGGAATTCAGCGAGAACATCGTCGAATCGATCAATGTGGGGATTCTGGCGGCCGACCTGGAAGACCGCGTGGAGAGCTGGAACACGCAGATCGAGCATCTGAGCGGCATCTCCCGCGAGAACGCCCTCGGCCGCCGCCTGGCGGAGTTGTTTCCCGCGGATCTGGCGGCGGAGTTCGAGCGCTTCCGCGGCGAGAGCGGCATCCACCACATCGACAAGTTCGCGCTGAAGCCCGTCTCGAACGGCAACGGAGGGCCGGCGCGCTTCCGCGAGGCGACGCTGAACATCGCCATCGCCCCGCTGGTTTCCAAGGACCGGGAGCAGATCGGCCGCCTGATTATTTTCGACGACATCACGGACCGCGCCGAACTGGAACAGCGGCTGGTGCAGGCGGACAAGCTCTCCAGCATCGGCCTTTTGGCGGCCGGCGTGGCGCACGAGGTCAACACCCCCCTGGCGGTCATCTCCACCTATGCCCAGATGCTCGCCAAGCAGGTGGCGGAGGACTCGCAGAAATCGCTGATCCTGGACAAGATCGCCA
>JAIQFU010000509.1 GCA_020073115.1 Terriglobia bacterium | reverse complement strand
CTGGACCAAGAAGCAGGGGCAGTATGTGGAGCGCGCGGAGCCCATCCAGGCGGTGATCCGCGCGGCCCGGTCCGGCGATGGGCCGGTCTACGTACACGCATTCCCGTATCCGTTCCCCGCCGCCGTGGCAGCGGTGATGATCGAGACCGGCAGGCCGGCGGACGCCGTGCGGCCGTGGTCCGGAAAAAGCAATCCGCCGGAAGGCCTGTACCTGGACATGGAAGCTCGCGCGAAATAGCGCCGTCCCCGGGCAGGCTGCAAGTCAGCCCGCCCGCAATCGGCCGCTTACATTTCGCCCATCGCCACGCACAGCGCCGCCAGGTCGCCGATCTGCTCGCCCAACTCGGCGGGAACCACCGCGCACGCCGCCACGGACGCCGCCAGGGCTTCGCGCCGCATTACCGCGCGCGCCGGCGCCAGGAGGTCCTCACCCATCCGCATGGCCAGCCCGCCGATTACGATTCGTTCCGGGTTGAGAATATCCACGAGGATGGCGAGCGCCTCGCCCAACCGGCGGCCCGCACCGCGAATCAGCTTTTTCGCCACGGCATCGCCGCTGCGCGCCGCCTCGGCGACGTCTCGCGCCGTCACCTTGCCGTTCCGCCGCAGGCGCTCGGCCAGCGAGGTATTCCCGGCCGCGGCGGCTTCCGTGGCCAACTGCTCCATCCCGCCGCCGCTGGCCCACCCTTCCACGGAACCGGCCTTGTAATACCCGACCGGGCCGGCGCGCGTCAGGCGCACGTGCCCGATCTCGCCCGCCGCGTCGGACGTCCCTCGGTAGAGCCGCCCGTCCACGATGATTCCCGCTCCCAGGCCCGTGCCCATGGTGAGAAAGACCATGTTGCGCGTCCCCCGGCCCGCTCCGAAACGGTGTTCCGCTACCGCGCCGGCGTTGGCGTCGTTCTCCAGGCGGCACGGGACGCCAAACTCCTTTTCCACAATGGCCTTGATCGGCACGTCCACCCACGTGGGCAGGTTGGGGGGCGCCTGAATGACTCCCGCCGCGGAATCCAGCGGCCCCCCGCAACTCACGCCGATCGCGCGTGGGGCAGGTCCCCCTGCCCGTATGGTTTGGATGATCCGCTCGACGACCCGCTCGGGCCCTTGCTCGGGAAGAGTCGCGAACTCCGCGCGGCTGAGGACCGCCGGCGGGTCCGCCGCAAACACGACCGCCGTCTTCGTACCCCCGATATCCACTCCCGCCCACATACTTATTGCGCCTCTTCCAGGAGATTCACCTCCCGGATCTGCCCTGTCCCCCGATTGAGCCGCAGCGTTTTGATCTCCGACGGCCGGAAACTGCCGCTCCACCCGCGTTTCGCGAACCGCAAGTCCAGCGAAGCATTCGTGGCGCGCCCCCCCGTTTCGTATAGCCGGAAAATCAGGTCGTCGCCCGCCTCCGCCTGCTTGATGGCGGACACCACCACGTTGGGGACGTCCACCGAGAGAAAGGAATCCGCCTGCGGCCTATTGCCGCCGTGGATCCCCTGGTAAATCACGGGGACCGGCGCCGTGAACTCGTCCGCCATGCGAGGGGCTTCCTGCCAGCCGCCGCGGTGCGGCGCCACCAGCATCCGGAACGTCTGCAAACCCTGGTCCTGCCAGAGGACATCGTGATCCGGCGCCACCACATGCGGTATGTGATGCGCGTAGGGCGCGCCGCGCACGACGGAAATGCGCAGGTCGGCGCCCGCCGCGCTGTAGCCGTACTTGGCGTCGTTGATCACGGTCAGCCCGCGCCCGCCGCCGCTCAAATCCACCCACCGCTGCCCCGGGTCCTCGTCGCCGTTGGCCTCCCGTTCCAGATGGCCGTACGGGACTTCGTAGGTCGGTTTCGGGTCCCTCACATTGACGGGGAAGAGGAACTTCAGCATTTTCCGGTGCTCGCGCCAGTCGAGCGTCACCCGCACTTCAACCGATCTTGCGCCGGCGTAGAGCAGCCAGTCGGTGGTGAGGGTGGACGCGCCGTACGTGGCGCGCACGCTTACGCGCTGCCGCAGCGGCCCGTCTTCCACCTGCGTCAGCCTGGGGGCGCCGAAAGCCCCGATCAGCTCGTCATAGGCCCGAACGTCGTGGCTCCAGGTATCACTCGGGTCGTTGAACACGGCCGCGTGGGCGCCCGTGAAGACCGCTTCGCCCGAGTCCTTATCGAAAAGCGAAATCGCGCCATCCTCTCCGAAACTCGCCCGCAAATACTCGTTCTCCAGGTGGGGCGAGCCTGCGGGCCCGCCTCCGGCGCTTTGTCCCTTCCCCCTCCGGATCCTCACCTGCCGATACCCGAACGCCGGCAACTTCAGCCTCAGCACGATCCTCTGCCGCCCGTTCACCTCGGCGGACGGGGGAGTCGTCTGAAACTCCACCGGCTTCCCATCGCCGTCCTCTACCAGGAGCCCCGCATCCACCGGGTAGCCGATGTCATACTCCACGGTGGCCGTGGTCTCCCATGCGTGCGGGTTGAACACCAGCAAGTACTTCGAATCGGGATCGGCCGCCGGAACCTCCCAGGCCAACTTCTGCGCCGCGAGCGTCACGGCCTGGTCCGCCACGTCCATGGCGTACCCGTACCCCCGCGGCACGGCCGTGGCGTAATGCTCGGGCAGCGAAGTGCCCGCCAGGCTATCGTGAAATTGCAGGAACAGCACCCGCTTCCAGGCGGATGTGAACGCCTCTTTGGGGTACGCCGCGCCCCACGCGGCGGAGCCCACCGCGGCGATCTTCTCCGCCGTGACGAGCGCCATCTCCGCCGTCCGGTTCAGCTTCTTGATCTGCGATTCGGCCGTGTAGCAACCCACCGAGTGGTGCTGCAGGTCGCCCCGCAGCTCAGGCAGTTCGGACGCCGATTTCCGGACTTCCGCGAAATACCGGTCCGGGGTGCTGTAGAGCAGGGTGGGCCCTCCCGCCTGCGCCTGCATCTCCTGAATCGACCGGATGTTCTCTTTGGTCGCGCCCCCGCCGTGGTCGCCCGCGCCGTAGAACGCCATCATCGAGCGCACCGGCTCCTTCAATTCCAGCGTGCGGCGGACGCGGTCGCGTACGGAGCCTTCGTCGTTGTAGCTGAACGGGATGCGGTACGTAAGTACCCGCGAGCCATCCGGCCCCTGCCACCAGAAGACATCCGCCGGCAGCGTCTTCTCGCGCGGCATGGGCCGCATGAAGACATAGTCTTCGATGCCCTGAAGCTTCAGGATTTGCGGCAACGTCGCGGGGTGGCCGAACGAATCGGGGTTGAAGCCTACCCGCGCCGTGCGGCCGAAGAGGCGGCGGTACACGGCCTGCCCGTACAGACCCTGGCGCGCCAGCGACTCTCCGCCGGGCAGGTTCACATCCGGTTCCACCCACCACCCGCCCACGAGCCCCCACCGGCCCTCTTCCACGCGTTTCCGGATCTCCGCGAGCATGGCCGGGTCGTTTTCCGCCACCCATTCATAGAACTGCGCGGAACTGGCGGTGAAGGTGAAGTCCGGAGTCTCATTCATACGGTCGAGCGCCGACCGGAACGTGCTGTGAACAACCGAGAGACCTTCCGCCCAGGGCCACAGCCACACCGGATCGATGTGCGCCTGCCCGATCATGTGGATGCGCTGGGCCGGGAGCAGGGATGCGCACAAGAGAAATAGGGAAAGCCGACGGGACGTCATCAGCTTGCAGTATCAGATCACGGCCGGGAATTCAAGGGGTGGTGGCGAAGGTGGGGGTCGAACCCACACGCACAGTGAAGTGCGCCAGATTTTGAGTCCAGTACTCATCACATACGTCCTTCTATTATCAATAACTTAGAAGGCTATGGTGTGCTAAAAGCACGCCATTTCATAGCACAGTAGCACAGTCGATAGCACAGCTTTAGCACAGTGTTCTTGGCAAAGCGGATGGTTGGAGAAATCCACGCTGGAAGTGGGGTGATGGTAGCGGGAGAGGGGGTCGAACCCTCATGAGAAGTGAATCCCACAGGGATTTAGAAGTATTCTACCACTACGTACGGCACCGATTGAAGGCGTCCGTGCTTCACACCCCGGCCAGAATTCCAAATGCCCTACAGCCGAAGGTGCGTTCTGCCGATCTACTCCGCATCGTGCTCAAATTGGTTAAATCAATGCGCTTCCCGGTCCAGACCCGCTCAGTCCGACTCGCTCTGATAGCGGCCCTTGCTTGTTCTGCGCTGGTCGCACAGAAAGGCACAGAGTTCGCAGCCCCGGTTATCGGAATCTCGGACGGCGACACGATCAAGGTGTTGCAGGACGGAGTTTCAAAACGAATCCGGCTGTGGGGTATCGACTGCCCGGAAGCCAAGCAAGCCTTCGGCACCAGAGCCAAGCAATTCACCGGGGATCTAGCATTCGAGAGGACCGTCACCGTCCGAGTCCATGATGTGGACCGCTACGGGCGGCAAGTTGCGGAGATTATCTTGCCGGATGGCCGGAACCTGAATCGTGAAATTGTGAAGGCCGGATTTGCGTGGTGGTATCGGCAATACGCACGCCACGATGTAGAACTGGAAACGCTCGAAGCCGAAGCGAAGACGGCGAAGCGTGGGCTGTGGGCCGATAAGGAACCAATGCCGCCGTGGGATTTCAGGAAGGCCAAAGCCCCGGCCTCACGCTAACGAGAGGCACTTCACAGCTTCCCGTTCTTCGCCTGATCGAATTTGTAGAGCACCCGGTCAATGGTCTC
>JAIQFU010000508.1 GCA_020073115.1 Terriglobia bacterium | reverse complement strand
TATTGTCTATACTCGCTGGGAGCGGTGTCAAGAGGCAGATCCGACCACTCTCAAAATCCTGCCTTGAGCAAGAGTCTGAGCAGATGCGCGCGTTGCTTTAGGCCGCTCATCTACTCCGACCCCGCCGCCGTCCCGCGCAGCGTGTGCGCCATGGGCCACAAGTGGATGTGGAACTCCAACCTGGGAGGGCTGCCCCCGGAAGAGTTTCTGACAGCCGTGGATCCCCTGCTGGCGGGCGTGCGCGACAAGCTGAACGGCGGTTACGCCCCGTCCAGCCGTATCGCCGGACGGCTCACGGCCGAGTGGGCGGAAAAGCTCGGCATGCGGCCCGGAATCCCGATTCCGGTCGGCGCCTTTGACGCCCACTGGGACGCCATCGGCGCCGGCGTGCGGCTCGGAGACGTGGTCAACGTGGTGGGCACGTCCACCTGCATCATGGCGATCAGCGACGCGCCCGCCCTGATCCCCGGGGTCTGCGGGGTGGTGCAGGGGTCGATCGACCCCAAGCGCACCGGCATCGAGGCCGGCCTTTCCGCCACCGGCGATATTTTCGAGGCGATCGCCCGCCGCGCCGGATCCACGGTGGCCGAGATGTCGCGCGGGTTGGAAGACTATCGCGCGGGCGAAACCGGGCTGCTGCGCCTCACCTGGGACAACGGCGACCGCACCGTTCTGGTCAACCCCGAGCTGAGCGGCGTCACGCTCGGTTGGCGGCTGACGCACACCGCGCAGGACGAGCTCTTCGCCGCGATCGAAGGCACCGCCTTCCACACGCGCATCATTCTGGAGCGCATGGAGGAGCACGGCGTCCCGGTGCGCCGGATCATCAACGGCGGCGGCATCCCCCAGAAGAATGCGGTTCTCAACCAGGTCTATGCCAACGCGATGGGGAAGCCCATCCTGGTGCCCAAGGGCGACGTCACCAGCCTGGGTTCGGCCATCTTCGCGTTCCTCGCCGCCGGGACCTTCCGGAGCATCGAAGAGGCGCAGGACGCGCTGTGTCCCGGGCACGCCGTGGTGCAGCCCGATGCCGCCGGCGCCGCGACCTACGAGCAGTTGTATCCGCTCTACCGCAAGTTGTACTTCTCGTTCGGCGCGCGAGAGTCGGCGGGCGTGGAAATCGGAGACGTGCTGCCGGAACTGCGCCGGATCGCGGCTCTGGCAAGGGAGGGAAAGAGTGCTGGACAAGCTGCGCGGTGAGGTCCTCGAGGCCAACCTGGAACTGGTGCGCCGGGGCCTCGTTCTCTACACCTTCGGGAATGCCAGCGGCATCGCCCGCGACCACGGTGGGCTGGTCGTCATCAAACCCAGCGGAGTGCCCTATGAAACCATGACGCCCGCCGACATGGTGATCACCGATCTCGAGGGCCGTGTGGTGGAAGGCAAGCTGCGGCCCTCCTCCGACCTGCCCACCCACATCGCCCTGTACCGCGCCTTTCCCTCCATCGGCGGAGTGGTCCATACGCACTCGCGCCACGCCACCGCGTGGGCGCAGGCGCGCCTCGAGATCCCCTGCTTCGGCACCACCCACGCCGACCATTTCTGCGGATCGATACCGGTTACTGCACCGCTCACGCCCGCCGAAATCGACGCCGATTACGAAGCGAACACCGGGGTGGCGATCGTCCGCCTGCTGGAGGGACGCGAGGCGCTGGGGTGTCCCGCCGCCCTGGTGGCGGGACACGGCCCCTTCTGCTGGGGCAAGTCCGCCATGGCCGCGGCCCAAACCGCCGTGGTGGTGGAGGAATTGGCCGCCATGGCCTGGCAGACCGTCACGATCAACCCCCAGGCGACCCCCATTCCCGCCGTCCTGCGCGACAAGCACTACTATCGCAAGCACGGCGACAAGGCTTATTATGGGCAGAAGTAACTTATGAAGACTCTCTTATCTTTTTTGGCGATTCTGCTCTTCTCCGCGGTCCTGTTCGCCGCCGAGAATCCCACGGGCACGTGGGACTGTACGGCCACGCCCTCCAACGGCGGAACCATCAAAGTTAGCCTCGTCGTCAAGAACGCCGATGGCAAACTCGCCGGGAGCGTGCAGGTGGAAGGCGGGGAGGAACTGCCCATCTCCGAGGCGAAGGTCGATGGCGCAAGCTTCACCTTCAAGATACAGATCAACGGCGAGCCGTACACCATCGACGTGAAGCTCGCAGGCGGAAAACTCTCCGGCAAGTATCGCGGCTCCGAGGCCAGCGGCACGCTGGAAGGTACGAGGAAGACGTAGCGCAAGCGCTCAGCCTGCCGTGTCCGCGGACACCCGGCCCCAGGGACCGGGTGTCCCACGAGTGTGGAGACGGCGCTATTTCAATTGCTTGATCTTCAGATTCCGGAACTCGATGCGGAATCCTTCGCCTTCCAGCCCGATGTAGCCCTTCGTGGTTCCGGACTCCGGCTGCTCGGATACGACGGCGCCGTTTACCCACGCGGTAAGCTTAGGGCCTTCCGCCCGAACTTCGAACACGTTCCACTCCCCCGCGGGCTTCACGCGGTCTTCCTTCAATTGAGCGCGCAGGTTGTAACGCACCGGCTTGCCGTCGGTCATGATCGACCCGAACAGCCAGCCCGTGCCCTGCTCCCCCGCCTGCGCCTGGTGATAGATGGTTCCATCGGCGCTGTTGCGGATCATCACGCCGCTGTTGTATCCCTTCTTGCCTTCCATCTTCGTATAGCGGAACTCCACGTGGAAAATGACGTCGGCGAGTTCCTTGTCGTAGCGCAGCCAGTCGTGGCCCTTGTCGCCTTCGCAGATGGGCACCCCGTTCTCCACCTTCCATTGGGATTCCTGCGCCATGGGGGTGGTGGTCATGAACGGCAGGCGGGTCCAGCCGGCGAGCGATGCGTTAGGCATGATGTCCTGCCAGCCCTTCGGGTCGGATTCCAGCGCGCTGGGCGTCTGGGCATAGCAGAGAGTTCCGAGTAAGAAAGCAAGAGCGAGTGAGTATCGCACGAAGTTCCTCCTGAACGTAGACGGTAGCACGCTACGCCTTTAGTCCATGCAGGTACGGGTAGCCCGCTTTCAGGGCATCCATGTCCTGCTCGACGAAGTAGTTCTTCACCCCGCCGGTCTTCGCCGCGGCGAACAACTCCTTCCAGTCCACGGATCCCTGGCCCACGGGCGCCTGCTTCTTGGTTTCCGCCGACCAGTCCGCCAGGTGCAGCGAGAGAAACCGTCCCGGGTATTTCCTCATGTATGTGGAGGCTCTGTACCCCAGGCTGATCACCGCCACCTGGAACTGCATTTTGACGAGCTTGGCGTCGAACTCGCCCATCAGCTTGTCGTAAACGAGTACGCCGTCGATCTCGCGAAACTCGAAGTTGTGGTTGTGGAAGCCGGTCTGAATGCCCGCCTGGCGCGTCTTGTCGGCGATCTTGTTGAGGTCGCCCGCCGCCCGCACCCAGTCCGCCATGCCGGCGTCATTCGGCAGGCCGAAAGTGGATAGAACCATCTGCTTCAGCCCCAGTTCCCGGGCGAACGCGATCCTCTCGTCCAGGTTCTCTTTGAGTTCCTTAAACTGGTAATGGCAGCTTTCGCAGCGCAGGCCCGCGTCGGCGATGATCTTCTTCATCTCCGCGGCCTTCAGGCTCACCAGCGCGCCGTAGCCGGCGTTGGCGTAGCCCGGCGGAGAGCACATCTCGATGGTTTTATAGCCGATGCCGGCAAGCTGTTTCAGCGTGCCCGGGAAGTCCTTACCGAGCGCTTCCCGCACGGGATAGGTCTGGCATCCGATTGGCATGCCAAGGGGGTCGGCGTGTAACGGGACCGCCGCCGCGGCGAGACTCCCGGCCATGAACTGCCTTCTCGAAAATGCGTGCATGAGAGCTCCTTGCGCAGTCGTTAGTCGTTAGTCGGTAGTCGGTAGTCGTTAGCAAACCCGAAAGGCAACGACTCGCGACTGGCGGCTAGACTTCCTGCGGCCCAAACCCCTTTCGATACTCGCGCGACAGATACTTGTTCGCGTCCGCGAT
>JAIQFU010000507.1 GCA_020073115.1 Terriglobia bacterium | reverse complement strand
GGGGACGCCATCGAGTTGCAGCGCGCCGGCGGCGCCATGTTTGGCGGCGGCCGCGGAGGACGCGGCGCGCCGGCGGAACCCGCGGGCCCGCGCCCGGCGATCGGCCCTCCACCCGATGGTTCCGATCCGTCATCCGCGGCCTTCGTCAATCCCGGAAGAGCCCGCGGCGGACGGGGCCCGCAAACGCCCGCACCACTGATCTTGCGTCGGACGAGAAGATGAGGCGGAACTGGCCACGGAGGAACGCTGCTTTTTATCCGTGTTGATCCGTGTTCATCCGTGCCAATTTGGCTTTTACCGCCACCATCCGCCTCACACGCCGCGCAGAACAGCCATAGGGTCGATCCGGGAGGCTCGCCGCGCCGGGATTTCTCCGGCCACAAGGGCCACCACCCCGAGAAGCGCCACCATGGCCGCGAAGATTGCCGGGTCTGCCGGCTCGGTCCCGAAAAGCAAGGATTCGATCCCCCGGGCCACGGCGAATGCCGCCGCGCTTCCGATGGCAATCCCGATCAGCGCCAGCCGCAGCGTCTGCGTCACCACGCTCAGTTGGATCCGGGCCGTGCTCGCCCCCAGGGCCATGCGGATCCCGATCTCTTGCGCCTGTCGCGTCACCGAGTACGAGATCACTCCGTAGATCCCCAGAGAGGCCAGGACCAGCCCGAAGGCCGCGAACGCCGAAACCAGCACTACCAGGAAGCGCCGCGGCGACACGGCATGGTCCACAATGTGTTGAATGGTGCGGAACTCGGTCCGGGGCTGCCCCGGATTCAAGCTTCGCAGCGTGGACATCACCGCCGGCTCCACCGCCGCGACCGGTAGCCGGGTGCGCACCACCAACTCCGTGCCCTCGGGTTGAAACTGCGTGATCGGCAGGTACATCTGGGGGCTGGCGTGCTCCTCCAGGCTGCTTTCGCGCACGTCGGCAACCACGCCGACCACGCGCGCATCGGCGCGTCCGAAGCCGCGCACCGGCCGTCCGACGGCGTCCAGCCCGGGCCATTCGCGGCGGGCGGCGGCCTCGTTGATAACGATCGACCGCTCCGTGTCGGGTTGGTCGCGCCAGGAAATATCACGGCCCCGGAGAAGGCGCATCCCCATGGTTTGGAGGTAGCCGGGGCTCACGATGTAGACGAAGGCGCCGTGCGGTTTCCGGTCATTCACATTTTCCTTAGCCACGAACCCCCAACTCCGGTTCCGGTCCAATGTCGCTCATCCCGGCGGCGTCGATCCCGGGGAGGGCGCGGACGCGCTGCAGGAGTTCCTGGAGCACCGGCCCGCGCCGCGCCATGTTTCCGCCGTCGTTGTACTCGATTTGGATGGCGGCCGCGTGGGCCGGCTGGAATCCGAGATTTACGTCGAGCAGGCGCAGGAAGCTGCGCATCAGCAGGCCGGCGCCAACCAGCAGAACGCACGCCAACGCCACCTCGGAGATCACCAGGGTCGATCGCAGGCGTTCGTGCCTTCGGCCCTGGCTCATGCCCGCGCCGCCGTCCTTCAGCGCCTCCTGCAGATTGCCGCCCGCCAGCTTGAAGGCGGGAACCATGCCGAAAACCGCGCCCACCGAGACCGCCACCAGGACGGTCCACGCCAGCGCGGCGCCATCCACCCTGACGGTGGCCAGCAGCGGCAGCGTCATCTGGTTCTGATGCGCCAGGTAGAACGTGATCGCCCACGCGAATACCAGCCCCAGCGCCGCGCCGGCGCCCGAGAGCGCGAGACTCTCGGTCAGCAACTGCCGCACCAGCCGGCCGCGCCCTGCGCCCAGCGCGGTGCGCATCGCAAACTCCTTGCCGCGCGACATGGTGCGCGCGAGCATCAGGTTCGAGACATTAATGCACACGATCAGCAGGATCAGCCCCACCGCGCACCAAAGGACGTAGAGCGACCGGCGCACTTTTCCGCTCACCCGGTCCTGCAATCCGGAGAGAGTGGATTTGTAGTCTTCCCACCAATCCTTGTGGGCGGCCTTGAGCTGCGGAAAGAGCAGATCCGATTCCGCCTGCGCCCGCGCCATCGAAACGCCGGGCTTGAGCCGGCCGACTACCGCCAGCGTATTCCCCCAGGTGCGCCAGAAGTCCATGTAAGCAGGCACGTATAGGTCAACCTGCATCCCTGGAGAGAAGACCGCGCCGAAATCGAAAGACGCGGGCAGGACCCCGATGACGGTGACGGGGCCGGTGATGTCGGCGGGCGCGGCGTGGATCTCGATCGTCCGCCCCACGATCCCCGGGTCGGCGCCAAACTGCCGCTCCCAGAACTGGTGGCTGAGCAGCGCCGCGCCGTGAGCGCCTTTTTGGCACTCCTCCGGCGTGAAGAGCCGCCCCAGGGAGGGCTGAACGCCCAGCATCAGAAAGAAGTTCCCGGCTACCTGAACGCCCGCCATGGGCAGCGGCCCGCCCCGCCCCATCAGTTTGTATTGAATGGAGTTGAAGAAGGTCTGGTAGCTCGTCACGTCCTGGAACGACCGGTTGTTGCGCCGGAACTCTTCGAATGCCGAGACCGTGTAGGTCTGCTCCGAGAGGCCGCCCTTGCCTCCGTTGGTGGCGAACCACGCCAGCCGGTCCGGTTCGTGGAACGGAAGCGGCCGCAGCAGGATGGTGTTGACCACGCTGAAGACCGCGACATTCGCGCCGATCCCCAGGGCCAATACCAGGACGACGACGCAGGCGAACGCGCGCTCGCGCCGCAGCGTGCGCATGGCGTAGCGCAGGTCCTGGCGCAGGACGTCGAGGGCCGGCAAACCGCGGGCTTCGCGATGTTCTTCCATCGCCCGCGCCACGCCGCCGAAGCGGACCAGCGCCCGGCGCCGCGCCTCTTCCGGCGCCATGCCCAGCCGCAGATTATCTTCGATCGCGGCATCCAGGTGGGCGGCGATCTCGGCGTCAATGTCGGTATCGAGCGGCGCCCCGCGAAAAACCGCGAGACTGCGGTTCCACGCCCGGCGAAGCGAATCGATCATCTTTCGTCTCCTTCCGATGGGAATGCCAGCACCCGGCCCATCAGGACGGTCAGCCTCTGCCAGTAGGCGGTGTCCTGGGCCAGGCGCTTTCGGTCCTGTCGGGTGATGGCGTAGAATTTGGCCTTGCGATTGTTGTCCGAAACGCCCCACTCGGCGGAGATCCAGCCCCGCTGTTGCAGGCGGACCAGGGCGGCATAGATGGTCCCCTGGTTCAGCAGAACCTCCTCGCCGCTGACCTGCTCGATGCGGCGGGCGATGCCATAGCCGTGCAGCGGGCCCATGCCCGCGAGCGTCTGCAGGACCATCAGGTCCAGGGTTCCCTGGAGGAGTTCGAGCCTGTCTTTGCCCATGTCACTGGTCCGTTCCATGTGGGATCACCACATGAGCTTAGACGAACATCCGGGCATAAAAGTTCGGGCGATCGATTCGGCCGCGATTCGTGGGGCAGGCTGCCATTCTGCGGCGGATTGGCAATTCGCCCGCCTTCCGTGTTTGCGCCCGCCGCGCTGCGATGCATCGCGGTATCGTTGGAAATATCGGATCGCAATGCCTCGTATTCTTTTGATTGAGGACGAACCGGGCCTCGTCGTGACCGTATCCGACCTTCTGGCCGCCGAAGGCTACGAGGTGGAGTCGGCCGCGGACGGCGAGACCGGGTTCCACAAAGCGTCTTCCGGCGGATTCGACCTGATTCTTTTGGACCTGATGCTGCCCAGGAAAACGGGGTTCGATATCTGCCGCGACCTGCGGGAAAAGGGAGTGGACACGGCCATCCTCATGCTCACCGCGAAAACCCTGGTCACCGACCGCGTGGTCGGGCTGCGGATCGGCGCCGACGACTACCTGACGAAGCCCTTCGACCCCGCCGAGCTTCTCGCCAGGATCGAAGCCCTGCTGCGCCGAATTCGGAAAGAGAACCGCATCCCGGTGAGGACCTTTCAGTTTGGCGACGTCGAAATCGATTTCGAGAGCACGGAGGCGCGCAAAGCCGGTCGGCCGGTCAACATGGCCACCAAGGAACTGCAACTCCTTCGGTACCTGGTGGATCATCGCGAGCGGGTGGTGCCGCGCGAAGAGATTCTGCAGAAGGTCTGGGAATACGCCAGCGAGGTCTCCTCGCGAACCGTGGACGTGCACATCGCGTGGCTTCGCCAGAAACTGGAAGACAATCCCCAGACCCCGCGGCATATTCACACGATCCGGGGCAAGGGCTATCGCTTCACCCCCTGACCGATATGAAAAGGAGCACGCAGCGCGCATGGCTGGCCTGGGCGGCGGTGAGCGTCCTCGCTTTCCTCTGCGGCAGTCTGGCCATTCTGCAATACAGGTGGATCGGCGAGATCAGCGCCGCGGAGCGCCGCCGGCTCCAGGAAGATATCGACAACCGGTTGGACCTGCTGCGCAGAAGCTTCAATGAAACGATCCTGGCGGCCTGCTCCGCGCTCCAACCCGGCGCCGGCGAAACCGGGCGGCTAGGCAAAGAAGCCGCGTATGAATCCAGCTATGGCCAGTGGAAGCGCCCGGACCGCCCGCTGTTCCGGCGGCTCGCTCTGGCGGAGATCGGCGTCGTGGCATTGGCCCGGTTCGCGGAGCCATTGCCGCCATGCACGATCGCGCCGTATTTGGCCGCGATCGATCGGTGTTGCTCGGCCGATACCGTGGGTGAAATCGCCGCCCGTCTCGCCGCCGAGCCCGGCGATTGGGCCGTTCCCGCGCTCAAGGCGTTGCGCACCGTTTCGCCAACGGCCCTGGCCTTCACGTTGGAAGCGTTTCGCCGCGGCGCGAACATGACGTTGAAAGACGCGCTGGATGCGGAGTTCCTGCTGACCCGGACTACGATGGCGTATCCGGATTTCGCCGAGGGTGTGCGTGCGATGGTGGTCGACAAGGACCGGCAGCCGAAATGGCGACCGGCGCGGATCGAGGACATCGATCCCGCCGTCATCGCCGGAATGTTTCGATAGCGGTCCAGGCCATTTCTCTCGCGGTCGTGTGGGCATCGAAAGCTCGCTCAGACCGGGCCGTGACGAGAAGCGCCGGCGTCACGATGGTCCCCTCGCTATTCCCGTAGCCATGGCACCGGGTTCGCGGATGACGGAACTGGGACGCCACGACACCGGCTCTCGCGGTTGGCATCATGCCAGCGATCATCGGTCCCGGCTCATCGACAGGCGACAAACTCACGAGTTATCAATAGATTGGCTGACCCGCCGAGAGTCAGGACTTTTGC
>JAIQFU010000506.1 GCA_020073115.1 Terriglobia bacterium | reverse complement strand
GAGGCCCACTCCACACGTCATCCCGCCGCCCGCCGCAGCCGGTCCAATACCCCCGCCCACTCCGGCGTGTCCGGCGGCCGTTCCACCGCGATCCACTCCCACCCCTCGCCGTCCAGCGCGTGCAGCTTCTGATATAGCGCCGCCGCATACGCGCGCGGGTCGGCGGGCATCTCGCGCCCCATCCGCAGCCACGCGCCGCGGCCTGGAGGCGGGTTCTCGCCGGGACCGAGCAAGTAGACTGGCGTCGCGGGGCGGTAGTGGCGGCGATGCATGCCCGGCGACGCGTGCGGCCCCTCGGCCGGCGCCGCCGCCGTCCGCACCGGTCCGATCAGCGCTTCGATCTCCGGCAATGGAATCACTCCGGGGCGCAGCAGCACGGGCGCTTCCACCAGGGACAGCACCGTGGATTCGATCCCCACGCGCGCCGGACCGCCGTCCAGCACGTAATCCGCGAGCGATTCGGGAACGTGCGCGGCCGTGGTCGGGGAAAGCTCCGTGAAGCGGTTCGCGCTCGGCGCGGCGATGGGAACCCCCGCGGCCCCGATCAGCGCCAGGGCCAGCGGATGCGCCGGCATGCGCAAGCCGACGGTCGGCAGGCCGGCAGTCACAATATCCGGGATGTTCCGTTTCGGAACCACCAGCGTCAGCGGCCCCGGCCAGTATCTCCGCGCCAGCGTTTCCGCGGCTGCCGGCCACCGCGCCGCCAGGCTCCGCGCCATCTCTACGGAATCCACGTGCACGATCAGCGGGCTGGTGCGAGGCCTCCGCTTCGCTTCGAAGATGCGCGCCACCGCCGCCGCGTCCAGCGCGTTGGCGCCCAGGCCGTATACCGTCTCGGTCGGAAACGCCACCAGCTTCCCGGCGCGGATCAGTTCGGCGGCGCGCTCTACGCTCACTCCGGCAGTTCGTCCTTGCCGTCGCCGGCCGTCTTACCCGTCTTGCGCCACACCAGAAACGCGTGGATCAGCGGCTCCAGGTCTCCCTCCAGGACGCGGTCCACATCGCCGATGGCGAGCTTGCTGCGCAGGTCCTTCACCAGGCGGTACGGCGCCAAGACGTAGTTCCGGATCTGGCTGCCGAAGTTGATATCGAGCTTGGAATCCTCGGTCTTGCGCGTTTCCTCGCGCTTCTTTTCCAGCTCGTGCTCGTAGAGCCGCGCCCGCAGTTGCTTCATGGCGCTGTCGCGGTTCTTGTGCTGCGAACGCTCGTTCTGGCATTGGACCACGATCCCCGTGGGGAAGTGCGTGATCCGCACCGCCGAGTCCGTCATGTTGACGTGCTGCCCGCCCGCGCCCGAAGAACGGAAGGTGTCGATGCGGAGGTCGTCGAGCCGGATGTCGATCTTGATCTCGTCATCCACCTGCGGATAGACGAAAACCGAGGCGAACGAAGTGTGCCGGCGCGCGTTCGCGTCGAACGGCGAAATCCGCACCAGGCGGTGCACCCCGATCTCCGATTGCAGCAGCCCGTACGCGTTTTCGCCGTTCACCTCGAAGGTTACCGATTTGATCCCCGCGCCCTCGCCCTCCAGCCGGTCGGTGATGACCGTCGGGAATCTTTCCCGCTCCGCCCATCGCAGGTACATGCGCAGCAGCATCTCGGCCCAGTCCTGGCTCTCGGTGCCGCCCGCGCCGGGATGGATGGTGACAATCGCGCTGCGCTCGTCGTTCTCCCCGGAGAGCAGCATCGCGGTTTCCACGCGCTCCAGGAATTCGGCGTACGCCTTCATCTCGCGCTCGATCTCGCCGTTGACGCTCTCGCCCTCGCGCGCCAGCTCGAAGAGCGTGTCCAGATCCTCGGTCAGAGACCGGATGCGCTCCTCGGCGCCGATGGCTTGCTCCAGCCGCTTGCGGTCCTGCATCACCTTCTGGCTCTTCTCGGGCTGGGACCAGAAGGTCGGCGAAGCGATTTGCGCTTCGGTCTCGGCTAGTTTCTGCTTTTGCGAGGCAGCGTCAAAGATACCTCCGCACGGCCAGGGCCTGTTCGCGGAGGGGTAGATATGCGCGTTCCAACTCTTCGGGCGTCATGGGTTTTTCAACCCAATTCTAACAAATGCCCGGCCTTCCCGACGTTGCGCGCGTGCGTGCGGCCCAGTTCCACCGACACCCCCGCGGCTTCGTGGATATGCCCGCAGAGGAAGTACTCGGGGTGGGACTGGCCGATGAAGTCGCGCACCGAAGTGGATCCCGCGTGAATGCCGGGGCCAATCCGGTCCAGCGCCGTTCCGTACGGGGGAGCGTGGCAAATCAGGACCAGCGGGGCAAGATCCGCGAACCGCCGCAAACGGTCGGCCAACTGCGGCTCGCTGTATTCGCCCGGCGTGTGGAACGGGGTGGGATTCGAGTAGCCCAACCCCGCAATATGCCACTTCCCCGCCTGGAAGTGACGTCCATGGAAATCGTGCAGGCCGTAGCGCGCACACATGGCGGCCACCTCCTCCGCCGATTCGTGGTTGCCCGGCAGCACGTAAACCCGGCCCGCGCGCGCCTGAAGGATGGCGCCGCAACGGTCGTAGCCTCGCGCCCAGGTTACCTGGTCGCCGGCGGCGACGTAATAATCCGCCTCGATGGCCAATAAGCGCTCGAGCGCCTTCCAGTCTCCATGGACGTCGGAGAAGACGAGGAGTCTCAAGACACGGATCTTAGCATCATCTCTCCGGCCGCGTTACGCCGCGGGAGGTGGAATTGCGATCCTGGGCGCGCCCATCGACCCGCCCACGAGGGAGCCCGCGGCGGCGATCATGAACCCGATCCACAGGACCAGCGCCACCGTGGAGACGTCATGCGCCACGGTGTGCGCGACATACGGCGCCTGCCGCTCCGCCTGGTTGATGGCCGAATTGGCCTCGTTCTGCAGCCGGTCCGCTTGATTGGGAGGAAGCGTATTCGGCGCCGCCTCGGCCGTAGCCACGGCAGCCGTTCGCACCAGCCCGATCGACTGGGAGACCGCCCCCCACGATACCAGCGTCAGAAACGAGAACGTCGTCACCGTCGTCAAGCCCCACGCCACCAGGCCATGCAGCCTCCCGTGAACCGGGTTCCCGCTCAGCCGGGCGGCGACCCATCCCCCGGCCATCAGCGAAAAGAAGCAGCCGATCCAATACCAGATCTTGCTCCACGCGTCGGCGCCGCCCGGAGTCAGCCGGAACCCGATAAAGAATCCGAAACTGAGAAACAGCACCTCCACCGCGAGAGCCACCAGACACCCCGCGAAAACCGCGGCCCATGAGATTTGTTTGATCACCAACAGATTGTTATTGCTGGCCGTCCCCGTTCGATCATTCAGATTGATCACCTGATCAGCCATCGAAAATACCTCCTGCTCTTTAGATGTGCAACGGGCGTTCCGTATTTCAAGGGTCGGGCAGGCGAACGTGCGCCGCGGGCAATTCCGCCGTTCGTGCGCCCGGCGGCGTTCCGCCGCTATATTGGTAAGGGGCCGAACATGAGCGACTACGATACCGAGCTTTCGAAGATCGTGGCCGAGTTGAACCGCGCCGCGCCGAGCCAGAAGACGGCGGCTTCCGAGGGGGCCGCGGGAAAGGGCAAGCCGGCGGAAGCGGCCGCGGCCGACCTTGCTTCCCTGGACCAGCTTCTGGAGACCGCGTCCCGCCGCGGCGCTTCGGATATCCTGCTGATCGTCGGCGCCGCCCCCGTGCTGCGCATCAATGGCGCGCTCGCGCCGCTGGCCGCCGGCGCGCTGGAACCCGAGGATGTCCGCAGCCTCACGCTCCCCCTGCTGGAACCCTGGCAATTGGAGGAGTTGCAGAAAAAGAAGTCGGTGGATCTGAGTTTCGTCCGCGGCGGCCTGGGCCGCTTCCGGATCAACATCCACCACCAGCGTGGCACTCTGGCTGCCAGCATCCGTCTGCTGCCTTCACGCATTCCCACGCTCGAATCGCTCCACCTGCCTCCCACGCTCGCCAGGCTGGCGGAGCGCCGCCAGGGCCTCGTCCTGGTGACCGGCCCCACCGGCTGCGGCAAGAGCTC
>JAIQFU010000505.1 GCA_020073115.1 Terriglobia bacterium | reverse complement strand
GGTCTTCTTTTTCGAGCCGGCCAACATCACCAACCAGATTCTGAACTTCGGCCTGCCCGCGCCGATCGACGTGCAGGTGTTGGGACGCAACCAGGCCGCCAATTACGAAATCACGAAGAAGCTGGCCGAACGCATCGGGGCCATCCCGGGCGCCGCCGACGTGCACATTCACCAGGTGGTGGACTACCCCGAGATCCGCGTCAACGTGGACCGCAGCAAGGCCGGCCAATTGGGATTGAGCCAGCGCGACGTGGCCAGCAGCCTTCTGATCTCGCTCAGTTCGAGCGGCCAGGTCGCGCCCACCCAGTGGATGGATTGGACCACGGGCGTGAACTACTCCGTGGCGGTGCAAACCCCGCAGTACCGCGTGAACTCGCTGGACGCGCTGCTGCGCACGCCTATCGGCGCGCCGTTCGGCAGCATACTCGGCGCAACGCCTACCTCGCTCGCCGGCGCGTCGAATGCGGGCCTTGCGACGGTGGGCGCCGGGCCTAGCCAGAACTCGCAGGCGTATGGAAATCCGGGCGCGGCCGCGGGCGGCGCCCAGTTGCTCTCCAATCTGGCGGGCGTGACCCGCGGGGAAGGGCCGGAAATCGTCAACCACTACAACGTGCAGCCGGTCTTCGATGTCTACGCCAATGTGGACCGCCGTGACCTGGGTGGCGTCGGCGCCGCGGTGGAGAAAATCGTCAGGGAAATCGAGCCCCGACTCCCCCGCGGCAGTTCCATTGACGTCCGGGGCCAGATCAAGACCATGGAGTCGTCCTTCTACCGCCTGGGCTTGGGGATGCTTTTCGCCGTCGTTTTGGTCTACCTGTTGATGGCGATCAACTTCCAATCGTGGCTGGACCCGTTCATCATTCTGATGGCGCTGCCGGGCGCCATCGCCGGCATTGTGTGGATCCTGTTCGTCACCCAGACCACGTTCAGCGTGCCCTCGCTGATGGGTTCCATCATGTGCATCGGGGTGGCCACCGCGAACAGCATCCTGGTGGTGGTGTTTGCCAACGACCAGCGCCTGGAGGGCATGGATTCGCGCTCCGCCGCGCTGGCCGCCGGCCACACGCGCATCCGCCCGGTGCTGATGACCGCGGCGGCCATGATCATCGGCATGCTGCCGATGGCCCTCGGCCTGGGCGAAGGCGGCGAGCAGAATGCGCCGTTGGGGCGGGCGGTGATCGGCGGGCTGGCGCTGGCCACCCTGACGACCCTGTTTATCGTCCCGCTGGTCTACAGCCTGCTGCGCAAGACCCCGCCGGTGGATTACGATTTGAAGATCGCCGAAGAGGAGAATGAGTTCCTTTCCGATGATATTTTGCGGTAGGGCCGCCTTCCGGGCGGTCGCGGATGGCTCCAGCCAGTCGCGGCCGGCCATAGGCCGGTCCCAAGGTTCAACGCTATGAACGACACCCATACCGACGAAGACCGCTTGCGCGCGGAAATCGATGAACTGAAGCGGCAGTTGGAAGAGCAGAAGAACCTCGTGGCCGCGCCGGCGCGCCACCGCCCCTCGCGCGCCGCGCTCGCCTTTTTCGGGGTGCTCGCGCTGGCTCTCATTATTGGCGGCTTTTTCGTGGGTTATACGCCGCGCCGCCGCCGCGAGGCGGTGCTCGCCGCCGAGTCCAAAGCCGGAGGGGAGGCCCTGCCCGTCGTCAACGTGGTGGCGGTGGAGCGCTCCGCCGGCAAAACCCAACTGGTCCTCCCGGGGAACATCCAGGCGGTGACGGAGGCGCCGGTGCTGGCGCGCGCCAGCGGCTACGTCGCACGCCGCTACGTCGACATCGGCGACCGCGTGGCCGCGGGACAGCCGTTGGCGCAAATCGAGGCGCCGGAACTCGACCAGCAGATCCGCCCGGCCAAAGCCGCCCTCGACCAGGCCCATAACGCCATCGCCCAGTCCGAGGCCGCCCTCAAACAGGGCCGCACCAACGAGAACCTGGCGCGCGTCACCGCCGGCCGCTGGAAGAACCTCTTCGAGAAGGGCGTGGTTTCGCGCCAGGAGAACGATACCTACCAGGCGCAATGGGCCTCCCAGCAGGCCAACGTGGAAGCGCTGGAGAAGGCCGTGGCGGTGGCCGGAAGCAGCGCGGCCGCGCTCCAGGCGAACCTCGACCGGATTAACGAGCTGAAGAGCTACCAGACCGTGCGGGCGCCGTTCGCCGGCGTCATCACCCTCCGCAACGTCGATACCGGCGCGCTCATCAACGAAGGAAACACGCTCCTGTTCCGCATCGCCCAAACCGGGCGCCTGCGGATCTATATCAACCTGCCGCAATCCGAAGCCGGGTCCGTGCGTCCCGGCCAGGCGGCGACCCTCGTGATCCCCGATCTGTCCGGAAAGAAGTTCGCCGGAACGGTCACGCGCACCGCCAGCGCGCTTGACCCGGCCACGCGGACGCTGCTCACTGAAGTCCAGATTTCCAATACGGACGGAGCCCTGCTGCCGGGAATGTACGCCCAGGTGGATTTCTCGGTCCAGCGCGCACGCCCGTCGTTGGCGATCCGGGGCGACACGCTCGTGGTTCGCAGTGACGGCCCACAGGTGGCCGTGGTCGGCGGCGGCGGCCAGGTGCATTTCGCGCGCATTCAGCTCGGCCGCGATTACGGCGACCATCTGGAGGTGCTCTCCGGGCTGGAAGAGGGCCAGCAGATCGTCGTCAACCCCAATGATGCCGTCCGCGAAGGGGCCAGGGTGAAGCCCGTCGCGCTGCGGGAGAAGAACCAGCAGTAAAGCCGCTATGTTCAAATCAGCCATCGCCATCGTGACCCTCGCGTCCCTGTGCGCCGCGCAGACCGGACCTCCGCTATCCTTCCAGAACTCCCAGCGCGCCCACGACCTGATCCGGGCCGGTAATCTCTACCTCTCGTTACAGGACGCGCTGGCGCTGGCCATCGAGAACAACCTCGATATCGAACTGCAGCGGTACACGCTGCCAGCGAGCGAAGCGGAGTTGCTGCGCGCCAGGGGCGGCGGCGTGGTCCGCGGCCTCAACTACACGCTCTCCGAAGCCCCCGTGGGAGTGGGCGGGCCGCTCAGCCCCGTGGTGACGGCCGCCGCATTGGCCGGCCGGGCCACGTCCGGCAGTTCGGTCAGCACCAACGCCCTCGAACTCGGCGTCCTGGGTTCGCCCCAGACCAACCTCTCCGTGCAGGGTACGGCCCCGCAGTCCAACGGCACGGCCGTCCCCATCTTCGACCGCGCCCTTGTGGGCCAGTTGAACTGGACGCACCAGACCACCCCGCAGACGAACTTCACGGCGTACGGCGCGCCGTCGCTGATCGCCGACACCACCCTGGCCAACGCCGGAATCCAGCAGGGATTCGCCAGCGGGGCGCAGGTGGGCCTGAACTTCAACAACAACCACCAGTCGCTCAACGCCGCCACCACGCAGTACAACCCGTTCACCGGCTCCAGCCTGGGACTCACCGTCACCCAGCCGCTGCTGCGTGGGTACGGCGCCGGCCTGAACCGCCGCTTCATCCGCATCGCGGGCAACGAGCGCAAAATCGCCAGCCTGTTGTTCCAGCAGCAGCTTGTGGCGACCGTCTACGGCGTGGTCCGCCTGTATACCGACTACGTGGCCCTGTACGAGGACGAGAAAGTGAAACAGGAGACCGCCGCTCTCGCCGAGAAGCTCTATTCCGACACCAGGGTCCAGGTGGACGAGGGCACGCTCGCCCCGGTGGAAATGACGCGCGCCAACGCCCAGGTCTTCTCCACCCGCCAGGACCTGATCAACGCCCGCGGACTCCGCGAGGAGCAGGAAGCCATCCTCAAGAATGTGCTCACGCGCCGCGGCAACGAGGATCCCGAAGTCCGCGCCGCCCGCATCATTCCCACCGATCCGCTGGCCATCCCCGATAAGGACGAGGTGCGTCCCATTCAAGATCTCATCCAGGACGCTCTCAGCGGCCGGCCGGATGTCGGACAGGCGCGCCTGCAAATCGAGAACTCGCAGACCGGGCTGGCGGGCGCGAAGAACGCGGCGCTGCC
>JAIQFU010000504.1 GCA_020073115.1 Terriglobia bacterium | reverse complement strand
GTTCCGACCCGGCGCGCGAAGTGATCGACATTGCGGGGGAGGGAAGCATCAAGTGGTACGACGATCAGGGACCGGCCATTGACGAGGAGCGCGCGGCCTTGAGCGTCTTCATGACCTGCTTGTTGCAGGAGTAGCAAAGCTCGGCGAAGGGAAGATACGCGCCCGTCCGGCGGGAATAGATCTCTTCCAGGCGCGCCAGGCCCCCGGGCTCGAGGAAGATGCCGTTGAGGGCGTTGAGGAAGTCGTAGCCCGTGGTCCCGGCCACCGGCCAATCGCGCGGAAGCTGCTCGCCGCGCCCGAGGATCTTTTCCACCACGAGATAGACGCCGGGCGGTTCCACCTCCGCCGCCAGGCGGCGCAGGAAACAGTCCGGGTCCCAGAGGCCGTCGATATGGTCGATGCGCAGCCCGGTCGCTTTGCCGCCGCGCACCAGTTCGAGCGTCTTCCTGTTCCGGTCTTCGAAGACCTCCGGGACCTCCACGCGGAGCCCCACAAGCTCGTTGATATCGAAAAAGCGCCGGTAGTTGATCTCTTCGAAGCCGATCTTCCAGTACGCGAGGCGGTAGGCCTGGTCGGAGAGCAGCCGGTCGAAATCGTCGCCGGAAGCGGCGATCGAAAGCAGCGCCTCGTCCAACGCGGCCTTCACCGCGGGAGTAGATTGATACGCCAGCCACAGCCGCTCCTTGATGCGCTCTTTGGCGCGTCGTCTCTCCAGGATGCGCTCCATATCAGGCTCGTCGCGCCCGGGGAGCGCTTCGATATCGCTCAGGAGCTCGGGAAAATGCGGTAGTTGGGGGTCGCGCTCCAGGCAGCGCTGCAGAATGGCGCCGTAGGACTTGGGGTCGAGCGGCAGCCGCGTTTCGTAGTAACGCACATGGATGCCGGTATCTTCGATTTTCAGGGAGAGCTCTCCCTTGGTCAACACGTTGCCGTAAAGATCGCCCAGGATGGGCAGCAGCACGCGGTTTTCCTGGAGGAAGGCGGCCTTGCTGGTGGCCGGGCGCCAATCGATATCGAAGTAGGAAGCGTAGGCCGAGGACTGGCCGTTCTCCAGGACGTCGGTCCACCACGGGTTTTCGTAACTGGCCGCCATGTGGTTGGGAACGGTGTCGAGCAGCAGTCCCATGCCGTAGTGGCGCAGCTTGCCGGCCATTTCGTCGAAGTCCTCCTCGGTGCCCAGCTCGGAGTTGACGCGCAGGGGGTTGGCGATGTCGTAGCCGTGCGAGCTGCCGCGCCGCGCCTTGTAGCGCGGGGAGGAGTAGAGATCGGTGATGCCCAGGTCGCTGAGATAGGGGACCAGGTCGCGGCCGTCCACAAAACGGAAGCCGGCGTTGAATTGCAGGCGATAGGTGGAGCCAGGAGTCACACGGCCTCCAGGTGTGGCGTCACGCCGCCTCCAGCAGTTCGCGGATGGCGTGGAGCGGGATGCGGATGCGCTCCGGCTGGTGGGTCAGCTCGAACGAAAGTTTGCGGAGCGAGAGTTCCAGCAGAAAAATGCGCAGCAGGGAGCGGAGCTGCTGGGGGTCGCGCGGCACGAGGTCGGAGGCTCCGGCGGCGGCCAGGTAGGCGGCCACAAAGGCGGAGCCCACGGAGCGGTACCAAACCTTGGCCCACGCCTCCAGGGCGTTGAGCGACTCCGGCTTGGGGATGACGCCCGGCGCCTGCCCGAGCAGGACGGCGTGCGCGGCGTGATAGAAGGAATCGAGCATCCCGGCCACGTCCTGGAGCGCGGAGCGTTTGATGCGCCGCTCGCTCAGCGGCCGGGCGGGGTCGCCCTCGAAATCGAGGATCACAAAATCCTTCCCCGTATAGAGCGCCTGCCCCAGGTGGTAGTCGCCATGAATGCGGATGCGCACGGCGAAGATGCGCTGGTCCCGCAGGAACTGGAACCGGCCGCGGAGGTCGGCCTGGCGCTCCAGTAGCGCCTGGGCTTCCGGACGAAGGGCGTCGGGGAGGGCGGAGACGCGCCGGCGGAGCAGGTCGAGCGCGCGTCCCAGCCGGCCCAGCATCCCGTGATAGAGGCCGTGCCGGTAGAAATCGGTGAAAGGCTCGGGAGCGAAGGCGGGATCTTCGGGCCGCGCGGCCAGGGCGAGGTGAAGCTCGGCGGTGCGGGCCCCCAGCAGGCGCACGAATTCCATGTACGAGCCGGCCATCTCGATGGCCACGGTGGGGCCATCCTGCGGCGGCCCCGCCGGACCCCGCGCCAGCGCCTGCTCGAAAAACAGCCCGAGGTGATCCAGGCTGTATTTCCAGGCGTCGGCGCCTTCGCGGGCGAAGCCCTGGAGAAGCGCCACCGTCACCGGCTCGCCTTCGCGGCCGCGGTACTCGAGAGTCCCGGCCAGCGGCGGAACGTTCGGGAAGCGCGCCTCGGTGAGCATGGCGCCGATCTCCTGTTCGGGATTGACGCCCTCCTCCACCTTCCGGAAGAACTTCAGGGCGAAACGGTCGCCGTAGAAAACCGTGGTATTGTCCTGGTCGTTTTTGGGGAGCGAAGATTCCAGCGGCGGACGGTCCTCGCCCCAGATGCTGAGGAACGAGCGGGAGCGGTTGGCGGACAGTTCGCCCCGCTCCCCGGCGAAACGCCGCCGGCGCAGGATGGCGCCCAACAGGTCGCCGCAGAACTCGCGGTCCCGCAGGGCGCTTGTGAGCAAGCCATTCTCTCCGTCCGGCCCTGCGAGGCGGGCCAGGGCGAATTCGAGGTTGCCGCTCTCCCGCTCCGCCGCGAGCGGCAGGGTGTAGAGCTCCGGATCGCCCTCGCGGTACTCCACCCGGATGAACAGCACGTAAGAGCGGGACCGGGGAAGGGGAACAATCTCGTAGATCTCGGTGGCGCGGATCGGGCGGGGTCCGCCCCGGAACCATCGCCGCTGTTGGAGGAAGCGGGGGAGCAGCCGGTTGACAGCCTCCCGCACGGGCTCGGTGAACACCTCCTCCCACGACGCGATCGGGATGGAAGGCAGATCCCCAGAGCCGGCGCGCAACGAATCCCCACGCTCTTCCTTCGGTTGGAGAGCGAACCAGTAGAAGGCGTGCGGCCCCAACGAAAGGAAATACGGCTGGTCGGAAACGGGCGGAAACGGCGCGTTTCCGAATACCTCCAGCGGGACCATGCCGCGGTATTTCGAGAGATCGAGCTCCGTGCACTGGGCGAAGCGCGAGAGGTTGGCCACCACCAGCACATGTTCGTCGTCGTGGGAGCGGACGAAAGCCAGCACGCGGCGGTTCTCCGGGTAGAGGAACTCCAGCCCGCCGCGGCCCATGGCGCGCGATTGCCGGCGCTGCGCCAGGATGCGCTTCGTCCACCACAGCAGCGAGTGGGGGTTGTTGAGCTGGGTCTCGACGTTGATGGCCTCGTAATGATATTCCGGGTCGATGATGACCGGCAGGTAGAGGCGCTGCGGGTTGGCGCGCGAGAAGCCGGCGTTGCGGTCGCCGCTCCATTGCATGGGGGTGCGCACGCCGTTGCGGTCGCCGAGGTAGAAATTGTCTCCCATCCCGATCTCGTCGCCGTAGTAGAGGACCGGCGTCCCGGGAAGCGAGAACAGCAGCGCGTTCATGAGCTCGATGCGGCGGCGGTCGTTTTCGAGCAGGGGCGCGAGCCGCCGGCGGATCCCGAGATTGATCCGCGTCTGGCGGTCGTGGGCGTAGACGCGGTACATGTAGTCGCGCTCCTCGTCGGTGACCATTTCCAGCGTGAGCTCGTCGTGGTTGCGCAGAAAGAGGGCCCACTGGCAGTTGTCCGGGATGGGAGGAGTGAGCTGCAGGATCTCGGTGACGGGGTAGCGGTCTTCCATCCCTTCGAGACGCATGTAGGCGAGCGCCTCGGAGACCTCCCTTTTCAGTTCCTCCGCGCCGACCTTCCGGATCTCGAGGCCGAAGGCCACGTTCTGCCGGACGCTCATGTGGGGCCAGAGGGCATAGGACTGGAAGACGAGCCCGATCCCGCGCTTTCCCGGGGTCACGTCCGCGCTCGGCTGTGTCATCGCCGACCTGCGCCACGATC
>JAIQFU010000503.1 GCA_020073115.1 Terriglobia bacterium | reverse complement strand
GTCCTTTATGGAGATCACAGGGGTCAGTCCGATGACGGCCATTCCCGTGGAAGCGCCGCCGGTCGCGGTGGACCGGGCGGCAGAGAACCGGGAGGTGATCCGCGCGGTGAAAGCACTCAACGCCTCCGAGATGTTCGGCGAGGAAAACGAGCTGCAGTTCCAGCTCGACTCACGCACCCAGCGGATGTTGATCCGGGTGGTCAACCCGAAAACGGGCGAGGTGGTTTCCCAGCTTCCGCCGGAATACGTCCTGCGGCTGGCGGCGGAACTGCCGCGTTGAAGCGGAAAGGGCGCGCGCGAATCGTCCGCGCGGCCGATAAGACGGCTTAGGGAGAGATCATGTACCGCGACGCGAACAATGCTTATCTGGAGAGCCGGGTGCTGTCGGCCGGCCCGCTCGAACTGGTCCGGTTGCTGTACCAGGCGGGCACGGGGGCGGTGCGGGAAGCCCGCCGGCATCTGGCGGCGGGCGAGATCGCCGCGCGGTCCCGCTCCATCAGCAAGGCCTGCGAGATCCTGATGGAGCTGATCGGCGCGTTGGACCGTGAACGCGGGGGCGAGATCGCCGAACGCCTGGCGGCCTTATACGGGTACATGTACTCCCGCCTGCTGGAGGCGAACCTCCGGCAGAGCGATGCGCCGCTGGCGGAAGTGCTCGGCCTGATGGCCACGCTGGGGGAGGGATGGGACGGGGCCAGCCGGGCGTCGGAGAGCCGCCCTCCGGCCGCCACTCCGTGGAGCCAGCCGATGGCCGCGGAGCCGGAATCCGCGTGCCACGCCTGGAGCGCGTAAACCGAGGAGGACAGGCGATCGGTTCTTGTCGCCTGAAAATCTAAGGGGGCCCACGGATGAACGCGGATGAACACGGATAAAACGCACGAAGATCTGTTTTGCCTTATCCGTGTTCATCCGTGGCCCATCATCTTGTGGGAGTATTTCCGGAGCCCGCCAGTCCCTTGGCGATCAGATCCGCCAGGCCCAAGCCGCCGCGCTCGGCTAATGTCAGGGCCAACTGCTGATCGGCTAACTCATTGACGCTGTCCTCGTCTGCGCCGGCGTGCGCGGACCGCAGAATCTGGGCCAGCAGCAGGGCTTCGAACTGCCGCGCCGCATCCCGGGTCTTGGGCGAATCACCCGTTTCCGCCGCCCGATCCGCCCGCGGCGCGATGGCTTGAATCATCAAATCACCTCCACATCGGCTTCCAGCGCGCCGGCGCTCTTGAGGTTTTGCAGAATGGCGATGATGTCCCGCGGGGTGGACCCGATGGCCGCCAGCGCGCGGGCCAGGTCCTCCACCGTGGCGCCCTCCTTCAGCACGATGTTGCGGGCTTTCTCTTCCTTCCCCGCTACGCTGGTCTGCGGAACCACCTGGGTGGAGCCCTGGCTCAGCGGGTTGGGTTGCGAAACCGTGAACGTGGTCTGCACCTCCACCGTCAGGTTGCCGTGGAGGATGGCCACCGGCCGGATGCGCACGTCCTTGCCGGCCACGATGGTGCCGGTGCGCTCGTTGAACACCACGCGCGCCGGCAGGTCCGCCTCCACCGCCAGCGCTTCCAACTCCGCCACGAACTCCGTGGCGCGCCCGGCGTATTCCGGCGGGATGGAGACGGCCACCAGGCCGGCGTTTTCGGCGCGCGCCGCCGCTGTGGCGGCGAACTTGCGGTTGACCGCCTCGGCAATGCGCGTGGAGGTGGTGAAGTCCGCCCGCCGCAGCTGCAGACGCACCACGCCGCGGGGCGCGGCGGAGGGCGCCGCCCGCTCCACGATGGCGCCGCCCGGAACGCGGCCCACCGTGGGATGGTTCACCGTCTGGCCCGAACCGGCGCGGCCCGCGGCGAAACCGCCGGTCACCACCGGCCCCTGGACGACAGCGTAGACCTGGCCGTCCGCCCCGCGCAGAGAAGTGAGCACGAGGATGCCGCCCTGCAGGTTCCCGGCGTCTCCGATGGCGGCCGCCGTGGCATCGATGCGCATCCCCGGCTGGGCGAACGCCGGGAGATTGGCGGTTATCATCACCGCCGCGGTGTTGTTGACCCGAATCGCCGAGGCCGGAACCGACACGCCCATGCGCTCCAGCATGTTGGTGAGGCTCTGGGCCGAGAACATGGCCTGCCGGCGGTCGCCCGTCCCGGCCAGCCCGACCACCAGCCCGTAGCCGATCAACTGATTCTCCCGGACGCCTTCGACCGAAGCCAGGTCCTTGAGGCGCGCCGCGTGGAGATTGCCCACCGTCAGCGCCGCCGCCATCGCGAAAACTCCAAGCATGCCTGCCATCCTCCTCAAAACGGAAGCAACCCCAGGAGCAGCCGGTAGAGGAAGAAGGGCCGCCGGATGGCATCCCCCACCACGCCCTTGCCGTTGACCGCCACCTCCAACTGCGCCAGGCGGTCGGAGCGGACGGTGTTGTCCGCGCCGATGTCGGCCGGGCGGACCACGCCGCGGACCGTGATGGTCTGGCGTTCGGAGTTGATCTGCACGTCTTTGGCGGCCTCCACCAACATCCCCCCGTTGGGCAGGACGCCCGCCACGCGAGCCGTCAGGGTGGTGCTGATGACCACGTCGCGGCTGGTGGTTCCGTCTCCCGAAAGCTGCGTGTTGCCGGACGCGCTGGCCAGGTTGGCCAGCGACCCGCCGGCGCGCGTCAGGCCGCCCAGGGCGCCTATGGAATTGGCGGTGGAGGAGGCGCGCTGGGTTTTGGTGCTCCCCTTGGCCACGGCCGAAGCGCTCTCCACCACCAGAATGGTCACCACGTCGTCCACCTGGCTGGCCCGCAGGTCGCGTGCGGCGTCCGCCAGCCGCGAGCCGGGGGACCAGATCGAACCCGGGGTGGGGGCCGGCGCGGCCGCGACCCGGGCATTGGCCTCGGCCACATAGCGGTCGAGCGGCTTCTCCGGGGCGGAAGCCTTCTTGGCCGCGGCGGCGAGCCACGCGCCCAGGACGATCGACAGCAGTATCTTCATAACGAGCCTTCCTTTCCCACCGACACGGCGCCTTTGCCCATCACGCGCGCCGGAAACCGCTTGTTCGAGCGCGGATTCAAGACCGGGATCCTGTCGCCGGCGGAGCCGGAGGCCTGGGCCACTCCCTCCGCCTCGATGAGCGCCGCGCCGTAGCGCGACACCACCCGCACCACGTCGCCGCGCCGCACATCGCGAGGCGGCTCCAGCCACGGCAGCAGAACGGCGGTTCCGGCGGCAACGGTGCGGCGCGGCAGCCGTCCCGCGACATCTTCCTCCGAAGCGGCGAAAATCTGGGGCGGGGCGGGAAAGACCTCGCGCATCTCCAGACGCACAGCCGCGGCATCGATGGCTCTCCCCGGTTTCAGAGCTGCCAGGGCGATGACCCGCGGCTCCAGGGCCCGCACCCGGACCTTGGCCCAAACCGCGAAACGGCGGTTCCCGGCGTACAGCACGCTCCCGCTCCAGAACTCGCCCGCGGGCGTCGGCCGCAGCCCCGAAAGGGGGAACTGCAGGCGGCCTTGGGGAGCGGGCTGGCGGCTGATCTCCAGGATCTCGATCCGGGCCCCAGGCATTTGTTCCCGCATGGATTCCAGGACACGGGCGGCATCGAGCGGGGCGGTCCGGCGCTCCACGCAAACGTCATCCCCGGGCGCCGCGTCCAGGCCCAGGCGCGCGGCCAGGCGGCGCAGTTCCGCGGGATGAAAGATGCGCTGCGCGCCCGGCGCCGGGGCGAACCCGAGGGGCGCATCCGGCGGCGCCGCCGCGAAGGCCGGAACGGCCGGCGCCAGGTCCCGGACCAACACCCGGTCCGAGCCGGCCCCCACCGCCAGGCAGCCCGCCAGGGCGACTTCGGCGAGCGGGATCATCGCGCCAGGTTGTTCACTTGCTGGTACATGTTATCCGCCGCCTGCACCACCTTGGAATTGGCCTCATATCCGCGCTTGGCCACGATCAGGTTGATGAACTCCTCCACTACCGAGACGTTGGACTGTTCCACATAGCCGTGCAGCGCGGTTCCGATGCCTTCCTGGCCGCCGGGAGTCCC
>JAIQFU010000502.1 GCA_020073115.1 Terriglobia bacterium | reverse complement strand
AGGTCCGATCTCCGGCCTGTGGTATAACCGACGGATGGCAAAGGCTCGGTTCGCTGCCGCTTTCGCTCTCGCGCTCGGCCTGCTCCAGGCGCAGGACACCCAGGTCGTCACGCTGCCGGCTCCGCCGGAGGGGACGGCCCCCAAGCCCGCGGTCCACGTGATTGCCGACGCTCCTACGGCCGGCGCCGCTCGAGCGAGGGGTCTGCTGTGGAAGGCCACCTCGGCCACCACCACGGTGTACCTGGCTGGCTCGCTGCATTTCGGGTCCCCGGACATGTACCCCTTGCCGCAGGAGATGGAAAGCGCGTTCCAGGAGTCCTCGGTGCTGGTGGTCGAGGTCGATATCAGCGCGATGAGCCCGACCAAGGCGCTGGGCCTGATGGCGACCTCCGGCACCTACCCGCCGGAAGACTCTCTGTGGAATCACGTGAGCGAGCGGACGCGGTCCCTGCTGCCGGCCTTCGCGGCCCAGCACGGCTTGAACGCCGACGTGCTCGCCCGGTTGCGGCCCTGGGCGGTGGACTTCGTCCTCTCGGCGCAAATGATGCAGGCGGCGGGGATGCGGCCCGACCTGGGCATCGACATGCATTTTCTCGGCCAGGCCAAAGGAGCCAAACGGATCGAGGCCCTGGAAACCGTGGACCAGCAGATACGCGCTCTGGCAGACGTGCCGGATCGCGAGCACGCGCAGGCTCTCGAAGAGGCAGTGACCAACCCCGGGCGTGCGGACCAGACCCTCAGGACAATGAAGGCGGCGTGGATCGCTGGAGACGCCTCGGCCCTCGAAGCGCTGGTCGCCGACGAGTTCAGCAAGACGCCCGAGAGCCGGAAGCGGCTGCTCGACGAGCGCAACGTCCGCATGACCGCCGGCGTCGAGAGCTATCTGAAAGGCGGCGAGACCTGTTTCGTGGTGGTCGGCGGGGCGCACTTGATCGGCAAAGATGGCGTCGTGAGCCGGCTCGCCGCGAAGGGCTACACCGTCAAGCGGGTTGTATCCGCAAACTGACTTTCCCTGAGAAAGCGGCCGCGCCTTGGCCACGACTCTCCCGAAGGGAGTTCTAGTGGACGAACGCGAACGCCAGCGTGCCATCGACAATTGTCTGAGCCAGCTCGAAAAGCAGTTCGGGCGGGGCTCGATCCTGCGGTTGGGCTCGCAGAACGTGGTCCCCGTCAGCGTGATCTCCAGCGGTTCCATCTCGCTCGACGCGGCCCTGGGAGTGGGCGGCTTTCCGCGTGGACGCGTGGTCGAGGTCTTCGGTCCGGAGTCCTCCGGCAAGACGACGCTGACCTTGCACGTGATCGCAGAGGCCCAGAAAGCGGGCGGAACGGCGGCCTTTATCGATGCCGAGCACGCGTTCGACCCAGTCTATGGCCACAAGCTGGGCGTAGATACGGAGAATCTGTTGATCTCGCAGCCCGACTATGGCGAGCAGGCGCTCGAGATCGCCAGCGCGCTGGTATCGTCGGCGGCGGTGGATGTGATCGTTATCGATTCCGTGGCGGCGCTGGTGCCCAAGGCCGAGCTCGAAGGCGAAATGGGCGACAGCCACGTCGGCCTGCACGCGCGGCTGATGTCCCAGGCGCTGCGGAAGCTGGCCGGCTCGGTGTCCCGCACCAACACCTGCCTGATCTTCATCAACCAGATCCGGGAGAAGATCGGCGTCATGTTCGGCAGCCCGGAAACGACCACGGGCGGGCGGGCCTTGAAATTCTACGCCTCCGTGCGCGCCGATGTGCGGCGAATCGCCACCATCAAGGAGGGCGACACGGTAACCGGCAGCCGGACCCGGGTCAAGGTGGTCAAGAACAAGGTGGCCGCGCCGTTCCGCGAGGCCGAGTTCGACCTGATCCACGGCCAGGGAATTTCGCGCGAGGGCGACCTGATCGACTTCGGCGTCGCCAGGGCGATCCTCGAAAAGAGCGGCAGTTGGCTGAGCTACCGCGGCGAGCGGATCGGCCAGGGGCGCGAGAACGCGCGGCAGTTTCTGAAGGAGCACACGGACGTGCGGGAGCGGCTCGAGACGGAGCTGAGAAGCCTGCTGGCCGCGCCCGGAAAGGTGCCGCCGGCATCCTCCCCGGCGGACCAAAAGAAGGCCGTCGCGGTAGCTTAAGCTGTTGATTCGACAGTGGCGTACGCTTGAGCGCAATGCCACTTAGTTTTCTCAGATACGGGCAGCCGGAGTGGGGCGGCTCTCCAGATCTGCGCCGGACGTCCACATCCGGCTTCCGAAGCTACAAGGAGTTGCCACGGAGGCCGGCATGGACGCCGGCCGCCGGACCGGAGCCCTGCCCCGCCGTTTTTATCCGATCTTGGGGAAACTACGTGGCATTGTGCTTTAGCGTGCCGCCGTGGGCTTCAGCCCACGGGACACCCTCTTTTGACACTAACCGGCGAAACCGCTGGCGAAGGATTTGGCACAAGTCCATCGGTTGCGGGAGACGTGGATCATGATGGCCACGCCGATCTAATTGTGGGGGCTTGGCAATACAGCCGCGAAGCCGTGGGAGGTGGACGCGCTTATTTGTATTCCGGCAAGGACGGTCATCTCATCAAAACGTTCACCTGTCGAATTCCCGGAGATACCTTCGGGTTTGACGCCGTAACGATGGGCGACGTGGATAAGGACGGCACCACCGACTTCCTGATCACGTCAGGATGGAGTGGTGTTCACGGCTTCCACTCTGGACGAGTCTTCATAATCTCCAGCGGAGTTATGACCAACTAGCAACGGTCAACTCTTCAGATGGGATGCTTCGGGGATCTACCGCGACCGTGTCCCTACCGATGCACGTCCGTTATTGAAACGACCGTAAATCCTTGTTGTCTTCGCTGTCTTCGTGTCCTGGTGTCCTCTCCAGCCGATATGAAAGTTGCGGTGTCCGGCCCCGGATTCGGTCGAAAAGCGTAACTTTTGTCGTTCGAGAGACTCTAACAAGACTGGCCCTCGGAACTAACTGGCCAGGGACCAGCGAGGAGTTTATTATGTCTAGTTTCTTTTCACGCTTTCCAGCCCCACAACCAAGACCGAGCAGACCGCTGTTGTGGCCGGTGGCTGCTTCTGGGGAATTCAAGCCTTCAAAAAACTCGGTTTGTCATGATCCTCTTGGATGAGCAGGGCGGAAGATCGGCCCCAGAATCGAGCGGTCGTATTCGGGCATCGAAAAAAGAGTCCGTGGAGTTCGGGGATTATGGAAAACCTCAGAAAACTTGAAGATGAAGTTGCAGCGTGGCCAAAATGTCTCCGTTCACTCGCACCGATTCGGAGGCAAGGAATTTCTTTTCGGGAGTGCGGAAATCGGACACATGCACAAGGGCGGTATTGTCGATATCCCCTTCCCGCGTGCGGTTCGAAATGCATTGTTAGCTGCTGGTCTTGCCGAGCAGCACCGCTGGGTTCCCAATTCAGGCTGGATCACCTTCCGTATGCACAATGAAGAAGCCCTCAGCCATGCCCTGTGGCTTATGCGGCTCTCATACATCCGTTACGCGCTGAAAACGGTCTTCCGTAGAAATAGTAGGTTCCATTCTGACCTCCTTGAGAATCTCTCCGAGCGCGTGGATTTTGCCGCTTCGTTTGACGATTAGCACGATGATGTTGGATATTGAGACAGGATGGACATTGAACGCACTATCGACGACATCGAACAGCTTGAGGAAATGTTCGAGGCACCGGATATTAGGCCCCTCAGCGCAAGCGACCTTGCGGCCTGGAATCGAAGGCACGATGAAATGCTCGCCCACAGCCCTTGGTTTCGGCTCTGGCAGCGGTATGGAGTGTGCTGCCGAGCGGAGTCTCCCGTGGTTCAACTTGGCGGCGTGGACTAACCTCCTGCGAACGAACGTAAAAAATGGCGAAGAAGAAAGCTGCTAATCGTTCTGATATCTGGCCTGCTCGTACTTGCGCTCGAAGAGCCGGAACAGGTCCGCGAGGCCAAAGCGCTTTGCTGACACGTAGAGATCGACGAAGTCGCGCTTGGTGCCGCGGCTCGCGATGGCACTGATCTTCATGCATG
>JAIQFU010000501.1 GCA_020073115.1 Terriglobia bacterium | reverse complement strand
GACTACGGAACCGCCGCCGCCACCCTCCTCCTCGTCGATAACCCCGCCGCCGCCATCTCCGGCCGCCCCGTCCTCTCCTGCCCCCTCCCCGCCCGCAAACGCCGCTGGTTCTTCTTCTGAGGAACGTCCCGCAACGCCCGATAATGCCCGAATACGCCCGAAAACGCCCGAAAACGCCGGGTTGAACTGCCGCCATTGGCGTGGGGTCAGATCATTCCGGACCATTGCTGTAGTCGGGGCCATCTACTTCGTACGGGTCCTCCATCGGATTAAGCATGCTGCCCCCCTGATCCGAATCGTCCTGTTCGTCCATCGCCAGGTCGGCGATCGCTTGCGCTCGCCCCCACGTTAGATGGGTCGGCGCAAGATATCTAGCAAGGAGGAGACGCTGTTCGTTGCTGAGCACCTGGAACTCCCGGGCACGATCGCGGATAGTCGTCTTGTCGCGATTCTGCTCCACGGTTTTCACCAGGGGCTCGGATTCCAACTCCGCGAGTCACCGCTATGGCGCGGAGCCGGTCGCCCATAATCGATTCCAGTTCCAAACGTTCGGTAATCCGCCGCCGCAGCATATCCGCAATGCGAGCTATCTCCTGTTCAGCAACTTGAGCGTCGTATTCAGCGGCGCGTTCCCCCCAGTAGAAACCGCTGTACCAGGCCTGCCATTCAGAGAAAGGTAAAGTAGCGGGATGCCGTTCGTCCTTTTTGGATGCTTCTTCTTTGGATGCTTCTTCGTAGGCTTGTCTCGCTGCCCGATGAGCCCTGATAAGGCTTCGCGTCGGACCGAGCTTCAGATACGTGGCGAACGCATCGCAAACGTCGTTCACCTCGCCATCGACCCGCTCCCATGGGGTAGCTTCGTCCAGTTGCATATCTGCGTGCTTCTTAATCATGTTTTATCCTAGGCCGGCTCGGCCAATTGGATTTAAAACGTCGATCTATAGGCGCTTGCCGATCCTCGAGCGCACCTGCTGATTCGCCGTGATGTCTTTCCGAGCGATTTGTGAACGCCCGAAAACGCCCGAAAGCGCCTCACAACGCCGGGAGAAGGGCGGCCTTCACCATGCCGCTGATCTCCCCGCGACTAGTCTTCTTCCGATTCGTCCGTTGGAAGGGGCTTGCTGCTTCCGCGTGATCAACCAGTTTGTGTGCCCGGATGCCACGGCGCCGGAGCCGTTCATGTCTGCGCCGGTAGTTCGCGGATCGCGGCTATCGCGGCAAGAGCGCACGGTTCCTGGGTCCAGTTCCTCGGCAGAGAGAAGCCGGGAGATGTGATTATTTTTCGCGTCAGCCCCGGGTGCGAGCCTCCCAGACACGTCGTTGGATCTCTCGCCGTGCCGGTTTACCGGCGCCGATTGGAGTTGCGCCCGATGGCTCGCCGATTGGCCTGGATGGCGATCAAGACGAGATTTACGCGCTGGATTGGGCCTCCGCTGGCGTTTTCTGTAGTACGGACTTTACCAGGGGGGAAGAAATCCCAGGAAAGCGCCGCACGGGTTGAGCAAAAACGGCTCCGGAGCGCGCAGGGAGCGCAATCACGCAGCTTCGCTCCCAGTTTTCAAGGTTGCCTCAAACCGAACGCCTCGCGCGGTAGGCGTTTTCGAAAGGCTTCAAGGCGTGCGCATACTCCGCGGTCAGCGCGAGCGCCGTTACGGGGCCCTTTTCGCCGTCGCTCAGGAAACGGAGCGCCTCGACTCCGCGGCGGCGGGGTGCCGGGGATCGCGGATGTTGTGAGGACGCAGCCTTGTCGGCCAGCACCATAGCTTCTCGTAAAGCCGGTCGCCCCGCCAGGCCAGGGCGCCCAGCACGCCGTGCGGGAAACCGACGGGCGAATGGAATCCAGCCTGCTCGCCACCACCGAACGCGCCGGGTCCGCGGCGTCGATGGCGGTAAGGTCCGAGGGAGAGGCGACGTAAAGAAACGCTCCCCTCCGGCAGATGGCGGGAGCCTCCTTGCGGTCCGTCGACGTGCGGTTTTCGAGCTCCAGGACGGCAGTTTTGCCCCCAACCGGATTCGGAGCAAGGTCGAAGACGCGCAGTGTGTGTACCGCCCGCGTTCTTATCCATCCCTCGATACAAGAGCTTCCGACCGATGGGTTTATGTGGGAGGCAGCGTGGGCCTTGCCGTGCGGTCCTTCAGTTTGATCAGGAGATGCTGGGAGCCGTCCAAGGGCTGGCGGGCTACTTGCCCAATATACGTTTCCGCCGGTGTCGTTATCGCGGACCTCGTAATTGGATGGAAGTCGGAGCGGGCGAGGGCTATGATTGATCAGTTGCGTTCGCGCCGGAAGACCGCCTCCCCGGCGGCTTCGGAGCCGCGGGCGTTTGTCAGGTCCGCGGTCCGCTGCTCCTTCCGGTCGTGGAAGAGACGACGGCCAATCAGAAAGGAGTTGGGCATGGAGACCAATCTCAATCGACGTAGGTTTCTGGAAGCCGGAGCGGCTGGAATGACGTTTCTACCCAGCCAGGCGCTTCGGGGGCAGGGAGGCGTCGCTCCGAGCGACAAGCTTACGGTGGCATACATCGGATGCGGCACCGAGGGCCTGCTGGAGCTGATGGCGATGCTGACGGTTCCGGAGATTCAGGTCGTCGCGGTTTGCGATCCGGTGAAGTTCGGCGACAACTACAAGGATTTCGGGTCTGACCGCGTCACCGCCGGCATCCGCCGTTTCCTCGGCAAGCCGGACTGGCGGGCCGGCCAGACCGGCATCGCCGCGGGCCGGGATGTTGCGAAGGAAGTCATAGAGAGCTACTACGCGCAGTTCCGGTCCGGCGAGAGGTTCCGTGGCGTCAGCGCATATGCCGACTTTCGCGAGCTTCTCGAAAAAGAGAAGGACGTGAACGCCGTCAAAATCATGACCCCCGACCACATGCACGCCACCATCGCGTTGGCTGCCATGAAGAAGGGCAAACACACCGTGGTCCACAAGCCCATCGCCAATCGGATGGAGGAGGCGCAAATGGTCTTCGATACAACCCGGAAGACCGGCGTGGCGACCTACTTCATGCCGTGGCGCGGCGGCAATATGGACCAGGTGGCGCAGTGGATTCGCGACGGCGCGATCGGCACGCTACGCGAAATCCACAACTGGACTGAGGCCGCCGGTTCCCGAAGGTTTCGATTGGGACCTCTGGCTTGGTCCGGCGCTCGATCGCCCCTACCATCCCAACTACACGCACATGGTTTTCCGCGGCTGGTACGATTTTGGGGGCGGCTCTATGGCCGACATGGGGCACTACAGCCTATGTCCCGTGTTCTCGAGTTTGAAACTGCCGGCAGCCGTCAGCGCTACTCCGAATGCATCCATCCCGTGGGTGGTCACGAACAGCATCGCGGCGCGGCAGCGGAATGACTTCTCCTACCCGCAGGCGTGCTCGGTGCATTTCAAACTCCCTGCCGCGAACGGGAATCCGCCCGTCGACCTATATTGGTACGACGGCGGGATGCGGCCCTCCCCGCCGGAGGAACTCCGTGATGAAAGCCGGGAGCTCGGCTCCACCGGGTTGCTGTTCCTCGGCGATAAAGGCAAGATCCTGGACAACCGGATTATTCCGGAGAGCCGCATGAAGAGCTACCTTGGCGAGGCGTACACGCCTCCTGGACAGGGGCGTGGGGGTCGGGGAGGACAGGGCGGCCGGGGAGCACAAACCGCTCAAGCGGGCCGTGGGGGTCAAGGGCAGGGCGCACAGGCGGGAGGCGGCCGTTCGGGAGCGGGCCAGGCATCCGGGATGGGCGGAACCGATCTCGCCAACTGGATCAAAGCCTGCAAGGGCGGCCCGCCCGCGGCCGGCAATTTCCTGGACAATATCGCAATTACGGAGACGTTCAATCTTGGCTATATCGCGCTGCGCACCAACCAGCGCGTTGAGTGGGATCCCGTGGCGCGGCGCATCACCAACAACGCGGATGCAAACAAATATCTTCGCCGCGAATATCGGGCAGGTTGGGAATTGAAGGCGTAGTCCTTCCGGTATGGCGGCGATGGTCGGGCATCGGCGTCGTCGCCATCTCCATGAAAGCGCCCTACGAACACCCCATCCGTCGGTTTGATGCTCTCAAACGCCGTCTGAAATGCCTGGTCCACCGCTCTGCCTGAAAGCCGTCCGGCCGCTAGGATTTTGAAGGCGAGATGTCGGGCGGGGCTGGAAATCAGCTTCGCTCGGCGCGGCTCTGCGCCAGGCTGGAAGGGGCGTCGGGATGGAAGGGGCGTCGGGATTGTCCGCCCGCAGGAAAGGGTGTAGAGTGTGATCGGACGTCTCATGACGATTCAGAGCCGAATATCGCGGTTCGGCTAAATCAATTGCGGCTTGCGTGAGGAGTGCACGATCTGACCAACGTGTTCATCAGTTACGCAAACGAAGATGCCGCGTCCGCGGAAATGCTGGCCGACGCTCTCCAGAGGGCCGGATTCTCCATCTGGTGGGATCGTCAGATCCCACCCGGCAAAACTTGGGATGAGGTCATCGGCCGCGCGCTCGATACCGCCGGCTGCGTAATCGTGCTATGGTCTGGGACCTCCGTCCAGTCGCGATGGGTGCGTGAAGAGGCCGAGCGCGCTGCCTCGCGAAGCTGCCTGATCCCGGCGCTTATCGAGAAGGTGGAACCGCCGCTCGGTTTCGGGCGGATTCAGGCCGCCGATTTGTCGCAATGGCGCGGCGATGAGCGCGAGCCTAAGTTTGCCAACCTGGTTCGGGCAATATCCGATCTGGTCCGGACAACGCCCAACGGAGCGGCGCTGGATCAGCGCGTCGGCGAACAGGTGAAACCCGCACCGGAGCCCCACAGGAGGCGAAGCAAGTTCCTGTGGATTGCGGCCCCCCTGATCGCGGTCGGCGTAACTTTTTACGTTGCATCACAATTCCCCCGTGCTGCGCGCCCGGAATCCGAGCCTGCCCCGCCGGCAAAGACCGTCGCGGCCCAAAATCCCGCCTCGGCGGAAAAGCCCGTCTCGCCGCTAAAGCCCGGCCCCTCAGACAATCCCCCGTTGGGGACCAGCAGCTCCACGCATACCGGCTGGATCCACCAGGGCTGCCAGCCGTTCGCGGATCCGGAAGCTGTGGTCAGGCGAGGCCCGATCACCAGAATCGACGTGTACCACGCGGGGTACATTCACGGGATCCGTATCTGGTATGGGAGTGACGGCATCGGGGATCTCCACGGCTACACCCAACGGATACCAGTGACAGAATGGAAGGTCCCGGATGGCCAGAGGATCACGCGCGTAGTGGGAGACATCGCGGGATTCTACGTGGGCCGGCTTCAGTTCTTCACCGACGGCGGTCAGAGCTCGCCTCAGTTCGGCGGGACGCGTGGGGAGCCCTTCGTGGCGACCGACCCCGCCAAGCGGGCATTGAGGACCATTAGCGGATCGGCGAATCTGAGGCGACACCCTTCCCTCAACCGGGCCGTAGCCAGCATGACCTTCCACTTTGGCGCACCCTAGCCCAACGGGGGAGACCCCCCGGCTCTGCCGGGGAGGCAGCAGCAGTTTGACAATTCCGGCAGTCCATCGCTAAAACTCCAAACGTGAGCCGCCAAGCACACGAAAAGGAGTTTCAACGATGGACGACTACGAGAGTTTAAGCCAAACGGCGTGGGAGTGCAAATACTACGTCGTCTTCATTCCAAAGTGCCGCCGCAGGACGCTGTACGCGCAGTTGCGCCCGCACTTGGGTGAGGTTTTCAAACGATTGGCCATGCAGAAGGAGAGCCGGATCGAAGAGGGGCAGTTGATGAGCGATCACGTGCATATGATGATTGCCATACCGCCGAAGTACGCGGTGTCGCAGGTGATCGGATTCATCAAGGGCAAGAGCGCGATCCATCTGGCTCGGGTTTATGGAGAGCGGAAGCGGAATTTCGTCGGGCAGCACTTTTGGCGCGAGGGTATTACGTGTCCACGGTGGGACGGGACGAAGCCGTGGTGCGGGAATATATCCGTAAGCAAGAAGAGGAAGACGAGCGACTCGATCAGTTGAAGATGGACCTCTGACGGCCACCGTTCCGGTGGCCCCAATAAACGGGGCCGCGTTAGCGACCCCGCATAGCCGCTTTGAGCGGCTCACATCCTAAAGCCCCCGGCTCTGCCGGGGGATATTTACAGGCGCGTCGGGTTTCGATGGACGCAACGAGTTCGAGGACGGAGGGGCCTCCTTCGGCTATCAGCCGTCATGCGCTCCTCTACGCCCATAAACCCGCGATCACGACAGCTTGGGATGTACTGCTGCTCCAGGCGAGCAAAGCCATAGCCAGCGGACTGAGAGCGGGCCAGCGCCTCCAGATCAGCAATGACGCGGTTAAGTGACGCCCTTTCGGCGTACAGTTCCCGGATTATTGCGATCAGGTCCATATCCGCGCGACTCCCCGGGTTGCTCCCTGGTCAGTTTGGATTGAGGAGCCAGCGACCGTTGCGGACGGGGAAATCCACCCATCGGCATCATGCTCGCGCGTGGGCCGTCATCGACGACCGGAACGACCGGGTTTCTCGAAGAAATCATGAAAACACGCGGCCACCGGCGTCGCAACATCACTTAAGTTAGTATGGTTTTCTGCAAGCCGCTCCGGTTTTGGGCGGCTTACCGGCGATGGCTCCTCCTCGCCGCCCAGTAAGCCTTCATCCGCTCCGAGACCTGCTGGCGCTCCTCACCGGTCATTGATGTGCGCCCACGGCGTTGCGCAACCCGGTGTTCTCCACTCGCCGCGCCTCCGGTAGCCGGGGCAGAGCCCGCCAATGACTCCAGAGCGGCGATTACGCGATCCAGCCGCTCCTTCTCGTCGGACAGGCGGAGTTGCAGCGCCATGCCCGACTGACGGCCAACCCCGCGGAGTGGATGCCCTGGAACTACCGCCAGACGCTGGAGCCGCCAGGCGTATTATGAATCGTGCCTGGCCGAAAAGGATCCTCGGCGGCCAGGCAGAACAGGCCTCGTGAACATGCCCATAAAACGGGCATGCAAATCCGGAACTCGACGGGATACTCGATCTCCCGGCGCCGGTACTTGGCGGCGGTCTGCTCCAACAGCAGGTCGCGCACCTGCTCGGCCTTCAAATCCTTCAACTCCTCGACCTGCAACGCAATGTCGAACTTGGCCCGGGCCCACTCGACAAAACGCTGCA
>JAIQFU010000031.1 GCA_020073115.1 Terriglobia bacterium | reverse complement strand
GTCCTTGGCCGCCTGGGCGCTGCGCTGCGCCAGGTTGCGCACCTCGTCGGCGACCACGGCGAAGCCCATCCCGGCCTCACCCGCGCGCGCCGCTTCCACTGCGGCGTTGAGCGCCAGGATGTTGGTCTGGAAGGCGATCTCGTCGATCACCTTGATGATCTTGGCGATCTTCTCGCTCGAGCTGTCGATTTCCTTCATGGACTGGACCATTTCGTCGAGGTTGTGATTGGCCTCGCCCACCAGTTGCGCCGCTTCCATCATCAGCCCTGCCGCGACGCGCGTATTGTCCGCGTTCTTGCGCGTGATGGCCGTGATCTCGGTGGTGGACGACGAGGTTTCTTCCAGGGTCGCCGCCTGCTCGGAGGAGCCCTGGGCGAGCGACTGGCTGGCGGAGGCCACCTGGCCCGAGGCGGAGGCGACTTGCTCGGAGCCTTCCAGCAGATCTGCGCCGAAGCGCCGCAGGGCGGCCGAGGAAGAGCGCACGATCAGCAGCGAGACCGCGGTGGCGGCCCCGCCCACGCCGATCAGCAGCAGAATCCAGGCGCGGCTCGAAGCGTAATCGTCGGCGGCGGTCTTCACGTCCTGATCCAGGATCCGGCGTGCGCATTGGGCCAGCCGGTCGGAATCGGCGCCCATCGCCTGATAACGGGGGGTGATCTTCTCGGAGAGGAATTTCGCCGCCCGGTCCGCCTCGCCCGCGGCCAGGAGACCTTCCATTTCGGAAGCTGCGGCGACCCACTGGCCGAGGTCCGAATCGAGCTGCGCCAGAACCTGCCGCCCTTCGTCCGTAACCAGCAAAGGACGGATATCCACAAAGGCCTGCTTCGCCTTCGCCAGACTGTCCTCGAATGACTGCCGCGAGGCCGAAACCTGGCCGGCATCCATGGCGTAGGTAAAAAGGATCATACCGCGCTGGGCGGCCGCCATATCAGACTCCGCGCTGTTGATGGATCCGGCGAGTTCAATCTCTCGCGCGGTCTTCTGGGACGTATTTTCGTAAGAGGCGTAGATGGACGCGGTGGACCGGAGTCCAACCCAGGTCATCAGAACCAGCGCGGCCACCAGCGCGCCCGCGCACAGCCCGACTTTCGCCCCTACTGTCATCGCGTTTCGCATGTGTTCTTCCCCGTTCATTTCTCCAAGATCGAACCCAGATTGCGCAGGTCCTGGGCCGATAGCACCCTGTCGATATCCAGAAGGATTTTCACTTTGCCCTTCACCTTGGCCATGCCGAGCAGGTACTGGCCGGCGATCTCCTCGCCGAAATCGGGCGTGTCTTCGATCTCCGCTCCCGTCAGGTTGAGCACCTCGGACACGCCGTCCACCACGATGCCCATCAACACGGATCCCGATTCGGCCTGCACTTGAGTGACGATAATGCAGGTCCGCTGGCTGTATTCGGCGGCGGGGATCCCGAACTTCAGGCGGAGGTCGACTACGGGCACGACTTTTCCCCGGAGATTGATCACCCCTTTGATGTGGCCCGGAGTCTGCGGGACCGCGGTGATTTCCTGCAGTCCCATGATTTCGCGCACCTTCAGCACGTGGATGCCGAACTCCTCGTGGGCCAGATGAAAGGTGAGGTACTTGCCGGCCCGCGCATCGGCCTGCGCGCCGGCCGGCTCGTTTGCGGCGAGCATCGTAGACGGCATAGCTTCTCCATTCGCTTTCAAAAATCCAGATGGCAGGTCGGATCGAGAACGGTGGCGTGCGCGAGAGACTTTTCGCTGCGCGTCAGGCAAACCTTGGCCAGCAGTGCGTCCTCGTCCCAGAAAAACGGAGTGACGATCCATTCCGCGCCGCCGGCCCCCTTGGTTTTGAAATTCCGCCCGAAAATCACGGTGGGGATGCTCAACCCGAGCTGGCCCAGGTGCGGTTCGAGATCCGTTTTGACTCCGCCGATGATCATGTTGGTCAACTCCGCCACGGCGTCCAGCACGTCCTCGTTGACTGCGGTCTGTTCGGTCATCAGCATCTGGGAGCAGATGCGGCAGGCCATGACGGGGGAGCAGGCCAGGCTTCCCGTTCCGGCCCACGCTCCCGCCAGCCCGATGAAGGAAACCACGCCATCATTGGCTTGCGGCAGGCCGCGTTCGGTAGAGGTGGAGCCGCAACGGACCTGAACGTCGAGCATGGTGGAAAAAACCTGGGCCGCGGCGCGGGTTAGGGAATCGATGAGCAACTCTTCGAGCTTCATAACGGCAGCGCGGTTTCGAGAAATCCCGCCAGCTTCTCCTTGATCTGATCGGCCGTGAACGGCTTGCGGACGTACCCGGCGGCGCCCAGCCGGACGGCTTCGGCGACCTTCGTCTCTCCACCCTCGGTGGTAATCATCACCACGGGGATGTGGCGGCACTCGGCGGAAGACTTCATCGCCGCCAGAAATTGCAGGCCGTCCATTTTGGGCATATTGATATCGGTGAGAACGAGATCGATCGTGGTCGTTTTCAGCTTTTCCAGCGCTTCCTGCCCGTCCCCGGCCTCGTGGATGGTGCGAATCGACATTCCCGTCTGCCGCAGGACTCGCTGCAATATCTTGCGGATAGCGGCGGAATCATCGACTACCAGGATGTCTGACTCCATGCGTCTCCTTTACACGTTATTCATCGGAACCAAATGTGGATTTCATTAGCGGAGGGCGGAGAAGACGCAAAAAAAAAGCACTCTGGGCCACAGATGAACGCGGATAACCCCCTTTTGCTTTTGAATCCGTGTTCATCTGCGGCCAATCAGTGGTTTTTCCTAAAGGTTCCGCCGTCGCTGTCGATAAAAGGGCCAGGAGCATCCGGGTTGAGCCGTCAGCTTTCGCAGCAGGAAATCGATGCGGTCTTCCAGAATATCCAGGACCGCAAGCGCGACAAGCCGCTGGCCAAGTTTGATTTCCGCCGTCCCGACCGCATCCCGAAATCGCAGGTCCGGGCCATCCACCTGCTGCACGACACGTTCGTGCGGAACCTGGTATCGAGCCTTTCGGCCTACCTGCGCTCTTATCTCACGGTGAATCTGGTCAGCGTGGAGCAGTTGTCCTATTCCGAGTTTCTGGACGGCTTGCCTTCGCCCACCTGCATGGTCTCGCTCGGATTACGACCTTACGACGGCAACGGAGTGCTGGAACTGAATCCCTCGCTGGTCTTTCCCATCCTGGAGATGCTCCTGGGCGGGTCGGGGAAGTCTACCGCTCCGATTCAGCGCGATATCACGGAGATTGAGCAGAAGCTGCTGGATGGCATCTTCCGGATTATTCTGAACGATCTGCGCGAGGCGTGGAAGGGCGTCACCTCTATCGAGTTCACCATCGAAGCCATGGAGACCGAGCCGCAGCTACTGCATCTGCTCGCGCCCAACGAGGCGGTAGTGGCCATCGCGGTGGAAGTGCGGATCGGCGAGACAGTGGGGATGATGAACATCGCCATGCCGTCCATCGTGATCAAGATGATGCGCCAGAAGTTCGACCAGCAGTGGTCCGTGCGCAAAACGCACGCCAGCGAGGCGGAACAGGCGAGGGTGCTCCGCGTTCTGCGCGAGGCCGCCCTGACGGTGGAGGCGCAACTGGAAGGCCCCACGTTGGCTGTGGAAGATCTGTTGAGTCTCAGCGAGGGCCGGCTGCTGACGTTCGATTACGGCGTGGACCATCCCGTGGAACTCCTGGTCAACGGCGCCCGGAGGTTTACCGGCCATGTCGTCGCGGCAGGCCGGAAGAGGGGGTTCGCGATCGAAGCTGTGAGGCCGACGCCGCACTCCGCACGAAACCGCGGGGACGCGGCCGCCGAGCCGCCCTCATAAATGGAGCGCCCTTCTATCCCGGGCGGGGCAGGGGATCGCCTGCCCTCGCCAGCGTACCGCGAGGGCGCGGCGAGCTTCGCTCTCCGGCGGGCGAAACGCCTGCCCCGCTGCGTACTATCGGTAGAACGGCATCCCCGTCCCGCGCCGCGGTCCGTATTGCGGCTCCGGCCTGCCTGCCTCGATCGCCCCCAGGTCTGGCGCTTTTCCGACGAAGTCGTCGTTGATCGTGGGCAGCCGGACCCCCGCGTCCACCGCCTTCGAATCGGGCTTCAGACGGAAGTTCAGATCCATGGCATGATATACAGCGTACCGGTTGGAGGGGTCCGGCGGCTTCAGGTTCTCGAAGATGTCGTAGTCCACTTCGATCCCATGCGCCTCCTGGCCCGTAGCCTCGCGAAACTCCGCCAGCGTGGCGAAGCTTTTCCAATCCCCCGCGGCCGGCTGGTACGAGCCGCCGCCGAGCCACGTGTACTGCGCGCGGGCGGCCCGGTTCGGCCGGAAACCATCGTAATCGTAGCTGGAATACGCCGTGGCGTTGGCCAGGACGGCGATTCCCCGGCCAGGCGAGTCCGTCCCCAGGAACAGGTTGTTGCGGAAATGCGTGTTCGAGTGCGGGTCGCGGATGGTATGCTCCGCGATCACGGTGTTGTGATACACCAGCAGGCCCCCCGGCTTCGCGCTGAACTTAAAGGCCACGCCGCTGGGCACGTTGTAGAGCACGTTGCGATAAATGTACGCCGGCCCGCCGAACACCGGCTGGGCGCTGATCCCCCCGTGGGGCGAGTTGACGCAGCGGTTGCGCATCACCCGGATATTGTGCACGCCGCCGTCGGTCTCGATGAAGTCGTCGCCGGTGAGGTGGATATCGTTGTTATAGATGTCGATGGCCACCGCTTTCAGTTCCTGCTCGCTCTCCGGCGTGCCGTAGGTCGAAACGTCGATGGCGTCGTGAAAATACGCCACATCGTTATAGGCGATCACATGGCCCGAGCCGTAGACCTTCACGGCGTAATAGCTCAGCAGCGGGTGGGCGCCATAGATCCCCGGATTGCTCCAGCCGATCATGCGGTAACGGTCCAGCCTGCCCAGGAACACGTTGTCCATGATGAAAAAATCGCGCGATCCCGCATATTCCGTTACCACCCCGATGCCCACGTCCTCGATGCGGCAGTTCCGCACCGTGAGCCCCTTCGCCCCGGCGACTCCTTTCTGCCCGGCGAGGAATGCGATATCGGCGTTGCGAATGGTCAGTCCCTCGAACATGTGGTACTCGGACCCCATCACGTCGAACAGCGTGCGCCCGCCGGCTCCGTCAAAAATCACCTCGCCGTCGCCCGCCGCTTTGATCACGATGGGCCGGTCCGGCGTGCCCTTGAGGGATAGCTGGTAGGTTCCGTCGAAGGGCGTCGCCAGGGCGTCCACGTAGTCGAGACGGTTGGCTTTGTACAGGCCCGCGTGGACCAGCAGAATGTCGCCCGGCTGGGCTTTGCGCTCCCACACCACGTTCCAATCGCCCAGTCCGGAGCCGTAGTACGCGGCCATGATTCCCGTGAACGAGGGCTCCTGCTTCTGACCCCGGTAGCCCGGCGGGTAAACATGCAGGATGCGGCCGTCCTTTGCGGGCTGGGGCTCGCGGCGCGTCCGGACCTTCGCCACCTGAGCGGCCTGGCCGCTGACGCCATCCGGGTCGCGCATGGTGAAGCTGCATTCGTACTCGGTATCGGGCTTCAGGTCGAGAATGCTGCCTGCGAAGCGGTCGGGGACGGTGTACTCCAGGTGCTCGGCCGCGCGGAAGATGCGTTCGCCGCCCATGCGCAGCAGCGGCAGCGCGCCCTTCCAGACGGTGGCGCCGGTCTCGCGATAGCGCACATCCACGGCGGCGTTGCGGTTGGCGTCTCCGGAGATTTCCCATTCGAAGCCGAGATTAAGAAGCGTGGCGGGTTCCACCACGAAGCGCCCCGCGCGAACGGCGTTTTGGGCGACCAGCGGCGCGGCCAGGGCCAGGGCGAGGAGAGGGCGGGCGATCATGCCGACATTGTAGTGCCTGGCGCCTAATGGTGAAACGCGATACCCACCACCCAGATGACGTGCTGGCGCCCGGCGGCTCCGCTCAAGCCTTGGCCGCTGACGAAATCCCGGACCTCCGTCCGCACGCTCAGCGATCGGGACAACCGGACATCGACGCCTCCGCCGAAATCGAACACTCCGTGATGCGAGTTTTTCGTGTGCAGGGGAGAACCGGAAACTGGTTCGTACTCGCGGAAGTAGCCGTACCCGCCGCCCGCGGCGCCGTAAATCGAGAGACGTCGATTCAGAGGGATCTGATAGCGCACACCGGGCGTAATGCAGAAGAAATCGTTATCGACCGACGCCCCCAGATCCTCCGCTGTCCCCGAAGCGGTAAGGAACGTCATGGGGACCTCCAGCCAGACGCTGCCCAGTGAGCGTTGCAGGATCTGGTATCCGTAGGTCATCTGATAGTTCCACGCCCCGAGCCCGTGGAGTTGGCTGCCGGACGGGTCCACGGGATGGCCCAACGGCGCCCCCGCCAGTAAGCTGAAATCCGAGTTCTGGACGCCCTGCGCGAGAGCCTCCGGGGCGGGCAGGAACGGCAGGCACAACAACGTGATCGTGAGTCCTCGCATTTGATCGCCTACCCGAATCTAACCGAGTGGCGGCGCGGCGGCTACCGAATTCCAATGAGCGGTCGTATTCGGGCATGACTGGCGGAAACCGCTTGTGACGGCGACGCGCCGCCCATCGCCGCCCCGCGCCGCTGGTGGGAATTGCGTTGGCGCGCAGCCGGGCGCCTTCTATACTGAGGCTGCATGAAGCGCCGGACCCTAATAGCGAGCGGCATCGCGGCGGCGCTCTCGCCCGCGTTTGCCTGGGGCGCGGGCCACTCGTGGAACAAAATTTATTATCGCGGCGGAACCATCCCGGCGAGGGTGAACTCGTTCGACTGGAATGCCACCCTCACGATCTCCCCGGATTCTATCGTTCTGGAGGTCGGGCCGCCGCGGCGGGTCCTGCGGCTCAAGCCATCGCAAGTAACCTCTCTCAGCCAGGGCCCGGAGGCGGTCAAGCGGGTCGCCGCCGTGGTGGCTCTCAACCCGCCGGCCAAGCCGCCCACTCTGTTCGGTCTGATGCGCCCCGCGAGCATCTACATCGGCATCGTCTACAAGGACGACAACGGAAAAACGGGCGCCGTCCTGCTGGAACCTGGGATGTCCGGGATTATCCTGGAGGAACTGAAGGCTGTGACGGGCAAGCCGGTTGAAGGCGCGCCCTGAGGATATGTTCAGTTACCAGTTTCTCTACGCCGCTTCGCTGGTGGTTTTCATCTTCGGCGCCCTGAGCTTCTCCGTTCTCACCCTGTTCTACTGGCGCGAGCCGCGCCGCCGCGCCGGAGTCTTTCCCGTTTTCACCCTGGCCTGCGCCGCAGCGTTCGTGTTGGGTCTGCTGCTGCAAGTGGTTACGGCGCCGCTCTGGGCGGCGGCCATGGGCCTCGCGCGCCAACTCGCTACCGGTCTGATCCCACCGCTGATGTTGCACCTCGTCTATGAAGACGAGGGGGCGCATCTGCGAGCTGCCAAGGCCTGGCGGCGTGGGCTCGCGGCCTACTACATCCTCGCGGTGGCGGCGGCGGCGGTGAACAGCCTTGCGGATGCCGGCGTCCTGCCGCCGGGGTGGGCGGCCGGTCTCGACCGCGCTCCGGCCGTCGCTTGGGGCGTCACGGCGGCGCTCGGTTCGCTGCTGCAAGCGTCCAGCCGGCGGCCCCGCCGGCCCCGCTGGATCCCGATCCTCTTCATCCTCATGCTGTTTTCGGCGGCGGCCAATCTCCTTCAGCCGGGGCCTTTTGTCGGCCTGGCGCCCGACTACCTCCTGCTGGCGTTCTTCGCCGCCACCCTGTACTACCGCGAGCGGCTGGTCTTCTTCGACCTGCTCATCAAGCGCGGCGCCTTCTTCGCAATCGGGCTGCTGGGCTTCACCGTCTTTTTCGCGTTTCGGCCGGTGGAGCAACGGCCCTGGATTGGAGCCCTGCTCCTGTCTCCGCTGTGGCTCGCGGGACCCTGGGTCTTCGAGCGTCTGAGCCGCTTTATCGATCGGGTGTTTCTGAAGCGCCGCTACGCCCCGGCTGAAGCGGAACGCCAGTTTGTGGAGGCCGTTCAGGCTGCCGCTGCGGTGCCGGATGTGCGCGCCCGGGCTGAGAGCAGTCTGGCGGCTATCTTTCAGACGAAGGCGGAGGTGCAATTCGAGAGCCGCTCGGGACTCGCGCCCATCCCTCCGGGGCTGGCGGCCGAGTGCGGGCGCGTCTCGGCTGCGCTCTCCCCGCGCCCCGACGGCATCCCATTCCTGAGTGACGATGTACGCCTGCTGCATTCGCTCGTGCGGACGCTCGACGTCGTGCTCGAAAACGTTCGCCTCCGCCAGCAGCGGCGCGAAGAGGAGATTCAGCGCCAGGAACTGCGCCTGCTGGCCAGCCGCGCCGAATTGAAAGCGCTGCGCGCGCAGATCAACCCCCACTTCCTGTTCAACGCCCTGAACGCCATCGCCGGCCTCATTCAGGAACGGCCGCAACTGGCCGACGAAACCATTGAGCATCTGGCGCAGGTTTTTCGGTACACGCTCCGAAAATCGGACGCCGAATGGGTGCGGCTGGAAGAAGAGGTGGAATTCATCGCCGCCTACCTCAGAGTGGAGCAGGCGCGCTTCGGCGAAAGATTGCGTGTGGAATTCGACGTGGATCCGGCCGCTGGCGGCGTGCCCATACCGGCCATGAGCATTCAGCCGCTGATCGAAAACGCCATCCGGCACGGCGCCTCGGCGGTGGAAGGCTGCGGCGTGGTGCGGCTGCGGGCGAGGCTCGCGGGCGGCGCCCTCGAAATTGAAGTGTTCGACAACGGTCCCGGGTTTCCCGCGGGCTTCGACCTGGAGCGGTGTCCGGACGGCCACGGGCTGCGAAACGTGATGCGGCGGTTGCGCGGCTACTACGGCGAAGCGGCGGAGTTGCAGTGGGAGAACGGCGGTGGAGGCTGCCGGGTGTGGCTGAAGGCTCCCCGCCTGGCTGGTGACGAGCGATGCGCGTTCTGATTGTGGATGATGAGGCTCCGGCCCGCGCGCGCCTGCGGCAGATGCTGGCGGTTCACGGCGACGTGGAGGTGGCCGGGGAAGCGGAAACCGGCGTGCAGGCCATGGAACTCGCCGCGCAGCTCAAACCCGACGTCATCCTGCTCGATATTCAGATGCCGGGGCCGAGCGGCATCGACGTGGCCGCCTCGCTCGCCGAGCCGCGGCCGCACATCATCTTCTGCACGGCCTACGATCAGCACGCCGTGGACGCCTTCGAATTGCACGCGGCGGATTACCTGCTCAAACCCATCAGCCGCGCCCGGCTGGCCCAGGCGTTGGAACGGGTCCGTGGCATGCCGGGCCGCGACTCGGCGCTCGATGGCGCGCTCCGGGCCCAGCCTGCCACGCCGGCGCGGTTTTTGGTTCGTAACGGCGCACAGTACCTGGTGGTGGGCGAGCCCAAGGTCCTGTACTTTGCTTCCGAGGACGGCCAGACGAAACTGGTAGCCGACGGGGGCCACTATTGGATGGACCCCACCCTGAACGAGCTGGAGCAGCGGCTGGACTCCGCGCGCTTCTTCCGGATCTCGCGCGCCGCGCTGGTGAACCTGAACGCCATCACGGCCGTCACCGCCATGCCCGGCGGGTCCGGCGAGGCGCTGCTCAAGAACGGGCAGCGCCTGGAAGTCAGCCGCCGCAGGTTTCATGACCTGGTGGAGGCGTTGGGAGGGAAGGCGTAAGACTTCCCTGTTATTGTGAGAGCAGCCGCACCGGTCCGAGCAGCCCCGAGGGCAATCGTCTAAAAAAACGGGCTCGTTTCTTCTAGAACCGATGACGTCCCGGATTATCCTGGAAGAACTGGGAAGGCTGTGACGGGCGCGGAACTATGAACGACGCCGGTTTAACCCGCCGGGAAGCGCTGGTGGGCGCCTTGGGGCTGCTCGCCCGGGCAGCGCCTGAGGGAACCAGCCCGATACTCGATATCCACTGCCACGCGCCATTCCCGACGCACGGCGAGAGTTGGGTGGTTCGCCATCAAAGGGCAGCCGGGATTCGGACGTCAGCCTTGCTGCCCCTGAACTCGGCCGGCGCAAACGCCGGTCTGCCGAGCTTCAACATCGGGCAGGGGTCGGCGCTTCAGCTGGCAAGGAAGTATCCTGGCGAATTTCGGTGGTTTGCCATCGCGGATCCGCGCAAGAAGAGCTGCGCCCGGACCCTCCGCAAGCATCTGGAGGCCGGAGCGCGTGGAATCGGAGAAATGAAATTCCCGGTCGAATGCGATTCGCCGAAAATGGAAGTGGTTTACGAGTTGGCCCGTGAGTTCGAGGTTCCTGTGCTGCTGCACTTCGAGCACGGCGCGTTCAACAGGGGAATCGAACGGTTCTACCGAATCGCTGCGCAATATCCCGGCGTCAACTTCATCGGCCATGCCCAAACCTGGTGGGGGAATATCGACCTTTATCATCGGCAGGAGCAGGTTTGGCCTGAACCGGAAGGCACGGTGACGCCGGGCGGAATTACGGACCGGCTGCTTGCCGAGTACCCGAATGTGTTCGGGGATTTCTCCGGACATTCCGGCTTGAATTCCCTCCTGCGCGACGAAGAGCACGCCAGGAGTTTTCTGAACAGGCATCAGGACCGGCTGCTCTTCGGCTCGGATTGCCTGCACAGGAGAATGGGTGGACGGCAATGCTGGGCAGCGCAGACGCTGGCCGCGCTGCGGCGGCTGGCGCCCTCGAAGGAGATTCTCGCCAAGGTTTTGTGGGGAAACGGGCAGCAACTCCTGCGCGTTTGACGGCGCGGCCATATGGCGTGGGCGTTTCTGACCAATCATGCCTACGCCATGCCGAGCTATCTAGCGAGCAGCCGCACGGGTCCCAGCAGTCCCGAAGGCAGCGGTTGCAGGTTCGCCATGTCCTGGTCCTGGAAGCGGTCGCCGTACTTGGCAATGAGCGCCTTATCCGGCAAGTGCGGCTGGCGCGCCATCTCGTTGATCGCCAGGTTCCCGACCACGACCCGAATGGCGTTCTCGCCGGGCCGCAGTAACCCGGTCACGTCCACCTCGTATGGCGGAGTCCAGACTGAGCCGGCCCGCTTGTCATTCACGTACACCACGGCGGCTTCGCGCACCGGACTCTCCAACATGGCCCGCATCCCCGATCCCGAACGCCGTTCCTGCGCGGCCACCGGCGTCCCCTCGCCGAAATTGAGATAGAACGATCGCCCCGATTTCAGGAGCGCGCCGTCCACCTGAAAAGTTTTCACATACGTCGCCTGCCCGGAGTAGAACCTCCGGCCTTCCTCCTCGGTCCAGGAAGCAAGGCGGTCCATTCCACTGGACTGCCCGCCGGGAAACGACACCTTCCAGCCCGCGCTCAGGTCGATCGGAGCAGGCGCCGCTCCGGTGGGTTTGGGCGCTTCCGGCAACCGGTCGTTGGAGAATACGATCACCCGCGATTCGTAAGGCGCCAGATCGAAGTCGAGCTTGTTGCCCGAACCGGCCTTTGCCATCTTGCCCGCAAACGGGTTCCACGAGGCGGGCTCCATGCCCTTCACCCGGAACTCCGCCTGGCTGCGCACTGCGTGGTTGCTGGAGTTCACCACGAAATAGACTTCGGCGAACGGCAGCTTGCGGTGCACGAAGCCGATTTCCGGGGCCTTCACCATATCGGGTGGAAGCGCCGCACGCAGCGTTTCTCCCAGCCGGGCATCCTCCGGCACGAGCTTTCCGCGCGCCCCGGAAGCCTCGAATAGCGCGCGGGAGAGGTCGCGGACCTTCGGCCCGTCGGTTCCGGCCTCGCGGAAGCCGGGGGCCAGCGAAGGCGCCTGCCGGGTCGCAATCACCGTCCCGCCCTTGCGCGCGTACTCCTCGATCTTCTGATAGGTGGACAGCGGAATGCGCTCCACGTTGGGCAGTACCAGCACGGGGTAGGGAACGCCCCCTTGCGCGATGGCGCCATCGTCGATCAGGTCGAAATTGTAGCCGGCGTCCAGGATCTGCGGGATCAGCTCGCCGGCCAGCAGCGCGCGCGCCCCTTCATTCACCGAGGCGCGGCCCGGCGCGAACCGGGTATAGGCATCGTCGGTGGGCATGTACACCGCCACGTCGTTCACCGGCCGGCCCTGGCGCAGCAGAAAACTGATGCGTTGCATATACAGGGCCATGTCCGGCATGGCGATCCACCACGGGTTGTGATCGTTGAGCGCGCCCGCCGCGTAGAAGTGCCAGCCGGGTTCACCCGCTTGCGGCGGCGAATAGGGGTAGCCGTGGCCAACGATTTGGTTTACGCCTTGCAGGAAGTGGAAATCGGCTTCGGCCTTGAGGTCCAGAGGCGTGGCGCGGAACACCGGGGAGTGTGTCCACGTCCAGGTCTCGGTGGAAACGACGGGCCGGTTGTAGAGATGGGCGGCCGAGGTTGCCCAGCGCGTCGAAGTGAACGTGCGCCATTGCGAACCTTCGCCCTCGGGCAGGTCCACCAGATCGTTGCTCGAAATCACCACCGGCGGCGTGCCGTAGGTCTGGGAACGGAAACGCGTCCCGTGCCGCCTGGCCCATTCGCGCACGGGCGTGAGATAGCGCTCGTTCACCAGTTCGGTCAGGGTTCTGCCCCAATCGTCGCGGATGGCGGCGCTCGTGGGGTCGGCCCCGCCGGTCAGGGCGGCGAGGTGGGGCTTCAGGTCGTAGCCGCGGCGCTTTTGGAACTCTGCGAGAAAATCGCCGCTCCAATCGGACCCGTAGACTTCCAGGCTGTCGCTGAACACGGCGTACGGCGGATTCTTGCCGAACGCCTGCATCAGGGGGTCGCCCACAACGCTCAAGTGCTTGTCGATCGCGGCCCGGCTGTAGTGGTCGAGCACGAGTCCTTCCGCGCCCGCGGCCGCGCGTTTCACCATCTGCCGCGTGTGGCTGGAAATGAAGAACGTCTGCCGCCCGTCCGAACCGGCGACCGTGGCGATGAGCTTTTCGCCATCGGCCAGGCGGGGCTCCGCACCCGTTCCCCGTTCCACCCGCAGGCGCGGCGACGACAGTTCGAGTGGAATCTCCGGCCCTCCGTACGGCCATCCGCTGCCCAACGTGATGTCCACCCGCAGCCCGAGTTGCCGCGCCGTATCGTTGGCGAACCGTACGTCGTCAAGGAACTCGGCGGAGAGGTAGGAAAAATTCCCGTCCACGGTCACCGGATAGACCGGCTGGATCTCCACACCGCCGATCCCGGCCGCTTTCATGGCGCGCAGCTCGCGCTCCAGTTCCGGCTTCACCACGGCCGGTCCGAACCACCACCAGCGCATCATGATCCGCGCGTCGTCGGGCGGGCGCAGAAATTGCTGCTTCAGCGCGTCGATGCCGGAGGGTGCGGCGGCCCAGGCGGCCAGGACAAGCGAAAGGCAGAACAGGATGAAGATGCACGGTACGACTCTGCGCATGAAACCAGAGTATCTCGTATTGCGTGGAGTGAGCCTCTCTTGCCATGCCGGCTTTCTTCGCCGGAGGCCGGCGTGGCAGGCCGGTGGCACTCCACCACGGGCGGCGTCGCTCCGCTCTGGTAGCCTTTAATTATGCGGTTCTCAGAGTCGGTTTTCGCCGCGCGCTTCAACATCACCAAACAGGACCTCGAGGCTTACCTCGCGGAAGCTCTTTCACAAGGGGGCGATTACGCCGACCTTTACTTTGAATACCTGCTGACCAGCTCCATCAGTATCGACGAATCGATCGTCAAGAGCGCGGCGCAGGGCGTTTCCATGGGAGTGGGGGTGCGGGTCATCGCGGGCGAGCGTACAGGCTACGCTTACAGCGACGACCTCTCGCCCGAAAAAGTCCGCAAGGCCGCGCGCGTCGCGGCTTGCATCGCCGCCGGACCGGGCAAGGTGGAGAAATTCGACCTGAACGAGGGCGCCCGGCACAACCTTTACCCGGTGCTCACGGCTCCAACGGAAACTGCTTTCGCCGAACGGGTGGACCTGGTGAAGCGGGCGGACCGCGCAGCCCGGGCCTACGACCCCCGCATTTTCCAGGTGCAGGCGGTCTACGCCGACAACCTCAGGCAGGTGCTGGTGGCCACCAGCGACGGCGTTCTGTCGCTCGACCGCCAGCCGCTGGCCCGGCTGAGTATTTCCGCCCTCGCCCGCCAGAACGGCGGGCCGCCCCAGCGGGGCCATGCCGGCGGCGGCGGCCGGGTTGAGCTCGACTACTTTCTTAAAGAGAAGACCCCCGAGCATTTCGCCGCCGAGGCTGCGCGCGAAGCCGTGGTGATGCTCGACGCGGTGGATGCTCCCGCCGGTGAAATGACCGTGGTGCTCGGCCCCGGCTGGCCCGGCATCCTACTCCACGAAGCCGTGGGCCACGGGTTGGAGGCGGACTTCAACCGCAAGGGCGTATCCGCTTTCAGCGGCCGCGTGGGCCAGAAGGTGGCGAGCGAGTTGTGCACCGTGGTGGACGACGGCACGATCGCCGGCCGCCGCGGCTCCCTCAACGTCGATGACGAGGGCAACCCCACGCGCCGCAATGTCCTCATCGAAAACGGCGTGCTCCGCGGCTACCTCCAGGACCGGCTTTCCAGCGCCCTGATGCGCTCCGATTCCACCGGCAGCGGGCGGCGCGAGAGTTACGCTCACATTCCCATGCCGCGCATGACCAACACGTTCATGCTGGCGGGCGAAAGCGCCCCCGAAGATATCATCCGTTCCGTCCCCAAGGGCCTCTACTGCGTGAACTTCGGCGGCGGCCAGGTGGACATCACCAGCGGCAACTTCGTCTTTTCGGCATCCGAAAGCTACCTCATCGAAGATGGCAGGATCACCCGCCCCGTGCGCAACGCCACCCTGATCGGCAACGGCCCGGAGGCGTTGAAGTACGTCAGCATGGTTGGCAACGACCTGCGGCTCGACGAGGGTATTGGCGTGTGCGGCAAGGAAGGCCAGAGCGTCCAGGTGGGCGTGGGCATCCCCACGATCAAGGTGGATCGCATGACAGTTGGAGGAACGGCATGAAGTACCGCCGGTGGTCGCTTTGCGCCGTCGGTTATTTTGGGGCGATCCAAATCACCGGTGGCGCAAACCGGCCGCCGGCGGCGCCGAGGATAGGAGAAATGGATTGAACTCAGACTGCCTCGTGGAACTGGCTCAAGATATTATCAAACGCGCCTGCGCCGCCGGCGCGACCGACGCTGAATGCACCATCGCAGAGGGCGACGAGTTCTCGGCCAACGTCCGCATGCGCGAACTGGAGAACCTGAAAGAGGCGGGGTCGCGGGGGGCGGGGCTGCGCATCCTGATCGGTTCCAAAACCGGCGCATCGTACACCTCCGACCTTTCCCCCGAGGGCATCGGCCTGCTGCTGAAGTCCGCCATCGAATTGGCTGACATCACCACCGACGACCCCCATGCCGGGCTGCCCGATCGCGATGAGTCGGGCTCCATCCCCGGCGACCTGCGCCTCCATTCGCCCGATGTGGAAACGCTGGAAACCGGGTTCAAGATCGATTGCGCCAAGCGCGCCGAGGCCGCCGCGCTTGCGGCTGATCCCCGCATCTTCAATTCCGAAGGCGCTTCGTTCGATTCGCACGTAGGCCGCCGTATTTTCGCCAATTCGCGCGGGTTTACCGGTGAATACCGGACCAGCTACTGTTCCCTCAGCGCCGCGCCCGTCGCCCGCGACGGGGATTCCATGGAGCGCGATTACTGGTACACCATGGCGCGCGGGTTTGCCGGGCTGGAGCCGCCGGAACAGGTTGGCCGCATCGCCGCCGGACGCGCTCTGCGGCGGCTGAATGCGGTGAAGGTGGAGACCCAGCGCGTCCCCGTGGTTTTCGAGCCGCGCACGGCGCGCACCCTGCTGGACAACCTCTACGAAGCCGTACACGGAATGTCCGTCTACCGGCACGAATCCTTTCTGGCCGGCCGGCTGGGAGAAAAGGTTGCCAGCGAGAGAATCACCCTGATCGACGACGGCACGCTCCCCGGACTTTTCGGAACCTCGCCCTTCGACGATGAAGGGGTCCCTTCGCGGCGCACCGTGGTCATCGAGCGCGGCGTGCTGAAGAACTACTTGCTCAATACCTACGCCGCGCGTAAGCTCGGAATGAAGACCACCGGCAACGCCTCGCGCGGCCTGACCGGAAACGCCGGCATCGGCCACGGCAACTTCTTCGTGGAGAAGGGGGACCGGACTCCCGAAGAAATCATCGCCGGCGTACCGAACGGGTTCTACGTGACGGAGTTGATGGGCTTCGGAGTGAACATCGTGACCGGAGACTACTCGCGCGGCGCCGCCGGGCTGTGGATCAGGAACGGCGAGTTGGCCTTCGCGGTTTCGGAGGTGACCATCGCCGGCAACCTGAAGGATATGCTGCTCGGTCTGGAGGCCGTGGGGTCGGACCTGGAATTCCGCGGGTCCGTGGCGGCCCCTACCTTGAAAATCGGAGAGATGACCGTTGGCGGAAAATAAGGCGGAAATCGTTCCCCACAAAAGATGGCAGGTCTCCATCCCGCCGGCGGCGTTCGTTATCGTCGTCGTAGTGGCCGCGGGCCTGGCCGCGCTCTGGTACCTCAGCCGCCCGGCTCCCACGAAGGCAGCCCCCCCGCTGACGGGGCCCGCCAAAGCCTACGTGCGCAACCTGAGGCTCGCCAACGTGGACATGCAGAGGCACGAAAGCTACCTGCACCAATCCGTCGTGGAGATCACCGGGACCATCGAAAACGCCGGCGACCGGGTGCTTAGGAGCGTAGAGATCAACTGCGTTTTTTACGACCCCTTCGGCCAGGTGGTGTTGCGCGAGCGCGTGCCCATCGTGAGCCCGAGGATGAACGGCCTGGCCCCGGCGGAAATCAAGAAGTTCCGCCTGGCCTTCGACAACGTCCCCGAGGGCTGGAACCAGATAATGCCGCAGATGGTGATCGCGGCCATCGATTTCTCGTAGGGGCCGAGCATGCCCGGCCCGGCGGCCTCGAAATGCCGGGAATAGGATGGGGGTGCCCGGCCCCAACAATCGGACCTATCCATACGCTAGTCTGAATCTATGCAGAAGCGGTACCGGGAGTTCTGGCGCGGGCTGGGCGGCGTTGAGAAGAGCTTTCTCTTCGCGGCGCTCGCCTATGGTCTGCTCCGGCTCACCGGGCTGTCCGCTACATGGCAGTTGATCGCCGCGCTCGCCACTTTTATTCTTGGTTTCGTTTCCCTGGTCCGCTACTTGCGCCGGGCCATGCGCAAGGCCATCTGGCGGTTGCGCAACCGGCTGATCGTGGCTTACCTGTTCATCGCCGTAGTGCCGATCGTGCTGATCCTTTCGCTGGCGGTGCTGGGGTACTGGGTCCTGGTCGGCCAGATGGCGGCCTATTTCGTGCGCACGGATCTGGCCAATCGCGAGCGGTCGATCATGAACACGGCGGATATGTTCGCCGGTTACCGTTACGGAGGGCGCGGCGGCAGAGGTTTGGGGCCGGGGCGAGGGTTTGGCGGCCGTGGCGAGGCCCCACCGGACGCACGGCGCCAGCCCCCACAGGCGCAGGGCGGCCCGACCCCGCAGCCCGGCCGCGGTCCTGAGATACGCGGTGGCCGATTCCCGTTCCCCGCGCCCGCCACGCCCCGGGAAGCCGAAGAGTTTCTGCGCGACTCGGTCAACCGCTATCACGAGCGCCCCGGCAATGCCGATAACGAAATCCTGATCACCGGTCCCTATGAGATCCGGGTCCCGGCCGACTCCAAGCTGGCTCCGCCTTCCGCGGCGTGGGGACGCACCAGCGGCCTGGTACTGAAAACCGACGGCGACACGCAGCGCCTTTATCTCTGGGCCCACTCCCAGGCCTCTGGCGGTGAGGTGCGGGAGGCGACCATTCTGGAGCCTCTGACCAAAGATGTCCTCAGCGGCCCGCTCCCCACGCTGGGCGACGTCAGCGTCTCCAGCCTGACGGTACCCTACGTCCGGGAGCAGCCCTCGCGCATCCCCAAGCGCGCCAACGCGCTCGACCTGTGGGTGCGCGGCTATTATCCCGTCCAGATCTACTCGTGGGACAATCCCCAGGAACAGTGGGGCGCCATGCTGCTCGTCGATACGCGCATGTCCGCCGTGCTCGGCATCATCTTCGAGCAGAAGCCCGGTCAGCCGGTCATGCTGACCGATTTCGTGCAGGTGGCGTTCATCGTCATCACCGGCCTGTTCCTCATCGTGGAGTTGCTTTCGCTCCGCGCCGGGGTCCAACTCAGCCGCTCGATCACGGGTTCGGTGCACGAACTCTATCAAGGCACCCAGCACGTCAAGGAGGGCGACTTCGCCCATCGCATACCGGTCAAAGGCGACGACCAGCTTGCCGAACTCAGCTCGTCGTTCAACACCATGACCGAGAACCTCGGCCAGTTGATCGTCGTCGCCAAGGAGAAGGAGCGCCTCCAGTCGGAACTGGAGA
>JAIQFU010000030.1 GCA_020073115.1 Terriglobia bacterium | reverse complement strand
GACCGTCCTCTCACAGTCCAACTGGCGAGTGCGACGGGAACAGTGAAGGCTACGTTTGCCGACATGCTCCACAAGTACAAGAACGGCACGCCCGCGGTTTCGATGGATGAATCCAATGCCATCCTCGTCGGAGGCCGGAAATACTTTGCGGTTGGAATGTTTGCAGATGGCATCACCAACCAGTGGAGCACCTGGGGAGCCAACAAGGCCGTCAACACGTACTGTTGCTCGGACGGGTATCAGGACAACTACGCGTATACTCCGGTCACTCTCGGTTCCTACCTCGACGAACTAAGCCCTTCGTGGGCAATTGTGCCGGACGCAAATTGGACGGGCAAGGGCTCCAGCAGCAGCGGGTCCGTACGTCCTGGATCTGTCCCTACGGCTGTGGCGACAGTGGCCGGATACGTGATCGCGCTGGCACGTAAACCCAATCTGTTCATGTGGACTTGGGGCGATGAGAATGACATGGGCGTTGGGGAAGGACACACCCCGGTGTCGCGGTCACTTGAATTGACGAACGCAACACATCTCAATGACCCCGATCATCCGGTATTTCAAAACCTCCTTGGTTACGAGAAACCGCAGGTCGCGGTCTACCACGGCAGGTATGCCCCGGTTGTGCCCGGCAGCCGGGATTGGACCGCGGACGTGTACAGCACGGACACGTATCCCATTACCTACCAGATGGATCAAGGGCCGTGGACGATTAAGAAATGGGTCCTCTATATTGACCGGTTGAACCGCTATACCTTCGGCCTGACTCCGATCTTCCAGTTTATCGAAGCGGGGACGAACAACCGTACGGGCACTAGTGGGTGCTGCTATGGGCCGACAGGCCAGCAGATTCTCATGGAGGCGTGGCTTGGGGTGATCCACGGACTTAAGGGCGTGAACTGGTGGACGAAGTTCGTAAATGTCAGCGACGACCAGTCCGCCGGCCAAGCTACTTTCGTTCGACAGGTGGGGGCGCTCCAAAACGTGATTCTGAGCGGAGTTAGTCGTGCGGTAACCAGCAGCCGTACGTCTGACGGCGCCAGGGTTGACGCTGCGGCGTGGGATGACGCGACGGCGACATACGTCTTTGCCGCGCGGTTGAGCGAAATCAACGAGATGAGCCAGCCTTCGATTTCGACGGCGCTGGCGGTTGCCGGAATCGGCGACACCGTCGCCACAGTGTACGGAGAAAATAGAACCGTCCCAGTCGTTGGCGGCGTCGTCATGGATCAGTTTGCCCCCGCCGCCGTGCATATTTACCAAATACCCCAAACGCCGGCTTCTAAGCCGCCCGCCCCTAACCCCCCGAGCGCGCTCACAGTGACGGTTAAATAGGCGGTTCGCCCCCATAGGCGGCCGGCACGGCTACTGGGAGTCCGCGGCCCTCGGCGTGCCGGTCCCGGCCGCAAGAACTCGGGCGAGCGTGCCGATTTGATGAATCGGGGGGCCGTCGCTTCCAACCGCCTCGGTGCGCTGGCAGATCAAATCATGACTGAAAACGCGATGTCCCCTAAACCGGGTCCGGCCTCGGCCTGCGCCCCGGTCGTGAGCACGGGCCAGCAGAACCCGAGCATATGCCTGCTTGGCGCAACCTTCGGGACGAACAATATGGGAGTAAACGCCCTGACGGTGGGTGCTATAAAAACGGTCTTGCATCGTTGGCCCGGGGCCCGCATTTTCATCCTGGATTACGCGAAAGCGCCCCGTAAATACAACGTGCGCCTGGGGCCTCATTCGGTTGACGTACCCCTCGTGAACATGCGGTTTTCGAAATCGGTCTATCTTCGGAACCACGTGTTGATGCTGATCGCACTCGCCATCCTGTGCCGGTTCGTTCCGCTGAAAGCACTCCGGGCCTGGGTCATTCGCGGAAATGCCTGTCTGCGCGCCATAAATGAAGCGAGCGCGGTCGCTTCCGTCGCCGGAGGCGACAGCTTCAGCGATATTTATGGTTTGGCGGCATTCTTCTACGTCACCCTGCCCCAACTTCTATGCCTCATATTGGGTAAGGGTTTACTGCTCCTACCGCCGACCTACGGGCCTTTCCGCAACCCTCTGGCCCGGAGGACCGCAGGCTGGGTCCTGCGGCGGGCCGAGTTGATCTGCTCCCGCGACTATCGCGGCGTTCAGTATGCCGCCGAACTGGCCGGGCCTGCGCGGTCCCGTGCGATCCCGCGGTTCTGCCCTGACCTCGGCCTGCTGCTAGACCCTTGCGCGCCTCCCGATCCGGGTGTTGTCGGACTGGGGCTGCGAGCGCCGGGTTCCCAGCTCATAGGCCTGAACGTCAGTGGTCTGCTGTCCAAAACGGGCGGAAAATTCGGAGTGCGGGCCGGATTCAAAGCGGATTACGATTCCCTGGTCTTTCGGCTGATCGACTTCCTGATTCTGTCCAAGAACGCCTCCGTGTTGCTCATACCTCACGTTTTTGGCGCAGCCGAGGAGAGCGATTCGGTCGTCTGTGAGCGCATCTATCGGGAATTACAGCCGAAATACCCGGGACGTCTCGGGCTCGCGAAAGGGAAATACGACCAGAGTGAAGTGAAGTATGTGATTGGGTCCTGTGATTTCTTCATCGGCTCCAGGATGCATGCCTGCATCGCAGCCGTATCCCAGGCCGTCCCTGCCGTCTCTCTCGCGTACAGTGGCAAATTCATCGGCGTCATGGAAACACTGGGTTTGGGTCAGCTTGTCGCGGACCTTCGGACGATGACTGAAGCGGAGGTCATGGAATTCGTGGACTCGGCCCTCGGGAGCGCCGCGGCATGCCGTGCGTGGCTCCAGGACGAGATGCCGAAGACGGAGTCTTTAGTCTTGGACCTGTTTGCCGGCATAAACGAATTGGCCTCGCCTGTGCGCGTCCTGCCATCCCCTCTTACGAGCGAACTTCCGGCCCCGGGGCCTTCTGACGCCTGATTCCGCAGTCATGATCCTGGACGCGCTGCCGTGCACAGCAGCGGTCAAACCGGAAGCTTCTCCAGATCGAGTCGTTCCATGCCACACCCACCGGGCCACCAGATGGTCCCGAGGAGTTCGTGCGGTTCTTTCGGAAGGAGCAATTACAGATACTACGCGCGCGGTCATCAGGCTCAAACAATGAGTTGAACCGAAGCGCGCGTCAGGGGAAAGGGTTGGTCGAATGCGAATCTGCCTCATCGCCCGCCGCTTCTACGAAAGTAACACCCACATGCAGCAGTTCGCCAAGGCGCTGGTCGGCCGCGGCGACACCGTAGATGTGATCTGCGCCAGGAGAAACGGCCATCCCAAGCGCGAGATTGTCGATGGCGTGAACGTCTATCGCCTTCAGGCCAGAAATATCGACGAACCGAACAAGTTGGTCTATCTGGCCAAGGTTCTTCTGTACATGCTGCGGGTCGGAGCATTCGTCGGCTGGCGGCACCTCCGCAGCCGCTACGACCTCGTGCATGTCCAGTCGCTCCCGGACTTCCTGGTGTTCTCCGCCGCCGTCCCCAGACTCCTCGGGACCCCGGTGATTCTGGATCTCCGGGACTTAGTTCCCGAGCTCTTCGTCAGCAAATTCGCGTCCGCGGAAACTTCTTCCCTATTCCGGCTGGCCAAGTTTATCGAGAAATGTTCCGCCCGTTTTTCGGAACACGTCATCGTGGCGAATCCGCTGTGGTATGACCGGGTGGCGAGACGGTCGGCGAGGCCGTCGAAATGCAGCATGATCTGGTACAGTCCGGATCCGGTCGTGTTTCATCCCCGTCCCAAACGGCGGAACGACGGGAAGTTCGTCATCATGTACCCCGGCACGCTGAGCTGGCACCAGGGCGTCGATATCGCCGTAAGAGCCATGCCGAAGATCCGGGCGGCCATTCCAGAAGCGGAGCTGCACATCTATGGGGAAGGAATCGCCAGGGAACTGCTGATCGATCTGGCGAACCGCGCGGGCGTCGGCGACGCGGTGCGCTTCTTCGACTTCGTGCCCACTCCTGTTCTTGCGGAACGTATGGCGGATTGCGACCTCGCCGTCGTCCCGAAGCGCGCAAGCGAACGCTTCGGGAACGAGGCCGCCAGCACGAAGATCCCGGAGTTCATGGCCATGGGAATTCCCGTGGTCGCCAGCAGAACGGAAATCGAGGGCAGATTCTTCGACGATTCGCAGTTGTGTTACTTCCGCTCGGAAGACGAACACGATCTGGTCCGGGCGGTCGTCTCCGTCTACCGCGACCCCGTATTGAGGAACCGGCTTTGCGAAAACGGGAGCCGAAGCGTCCGGGAACAATGGCAGGCCATCCGGAAACAATACCTCGAACTCGCGGATTCGCTCGTGAACGGGAAGCGGCCTTGGCGAAACGTCACCGAGTTGTTGCCCGAGACGCCGGTCCGCAGGCTTCCGGCGACTCCTGGGGCGCGGCGCCCCGCGGCGCGCTCCGGAACGCGGCTGCTGGATACGGTGTACTACGCCTGCAAACCGTATTTGCCGTGGGACCTGCGAATCGCCATGCGCCGCTTGCACGCCAGTTTCAAGCGAAAGACCTATTCCGCCGTCTGGCCCATCGATCCGAACTCCGACACGCCGCCCGTCTTGTGGCCGGGGTGGCCTGAGGGAAAACGTTTCGCTCTAGTCCTCACGCATGACGTGGATACAGCCAAGGGCTTGGAGCGCGTCGAACGCGTGGCGAAGCTGGACGCGCAGCACGGCTTTCGGTCCTCCTTCAATTTCGTCCCGGAGGGGGAGTACCGCCTCTCCCCTGCCATCAGGCGGGACCTGGTGAATGCGGGCTTTGAAATCGGCGTTCACGGGTTGGAGCACGATGGGAAGTTGTACGCATCCCGGGCTATCTACGCCAGGAAGGCGGCCGGCATCAATAAGTACCTGCAGGAGTGGAACGCGTGCGGGTTTCGCTCGCCCTTGATGCAGCACCGGCTTTCGTGGCTTCACAATTTGAGCATCTTGTACGATAGCTCGACGTTTGACACGGACCCTTTCGAGCCGGAGCCGGATGGCGTCGGCGCGATATTCCCTTTCTGGGTGGCCGGCCCCGGCGACTCCGGATATGTGGAACTGCCATACACTCTCCCGCAGGATTTCACTCTTTTCGTTATTCTTCGGGAGCGGAACATCGAAATCTGGAAGCGGAAGTTGGATTGGCTGGCCGAACGCGGAGGGATGGTCCTGCTCAACACGCATCCGGATTACATGTCGTTCCAGGGCGCACCGGCCCGCGACGAGTACCCGGCGTCCTACTATGAGGAGTTCCTCGCTTACGTTCGGCAGAAATATGAAGGCCTCTTCTGGACCGCGCGCCCGTGCGATGTCGCCCGTTTCTGTACGTCTGGTCCTCTGACGACCGCGGTGCGCAACGGGGAAGACGCCGCCTGATTCGGCATCCAGACGGCTATCTCGGCGGCGCAGAGGAGTAGCCGCACTTTCAGTCACCTCGATGGCTCATTTCTATTACCCGCCGCCCCAGAGACTTACGAAATTACCGCGGCGGACCGCCGCAGGCGCTGCGGTATGCTCGCTTCTGCGAGGTAACGTGTCCATCATCGGCTACTTTGAAAGACCGCGGCCCGAGCTTCGCATCCGGCGGACTGGCGGGTTCGGCTCGGCATCGGGCGCCCGGGGCCAAGGCGACGTTCTGACCGGGAAAGCGTCCCGCGAGCAGGCGGTCCGGGTCGATGCCCTCCGCGCGGGGCCCGTCACCGGTCGGGTCGCGGCGTCGCTCGATTACGACCCTGTTCCGGCGTACCACCTCGGATTACCAAACGAACCCAGTCCCAAAAACGAACACTGAGGTCCTGCTAATCATGTTCCGCCAAATCTCGTCCGACGTTCTCCGCATCGATGCCGCCGGCGAGACCGGACGCATCGTCGATGCCATCCGCGATATCATCTTCCGGCGCCTCAAACGCCAGGGAGCGGTGGTCGGCGTCTCCGGCGGCATCGATAGCAGCGTTGTCGCCTTTCTTTGCGCCCGCGCCCTCGGCAAGGAAAGCGTGGTCGCGCTTCTCACGCGCGAAACCGAATCTTCCCCCGAAAGCCTCCGCCTCGCGCGGATGGTCGCGGACTCCCTGGGCGTGCAGTCCGCCGTCGAGGATATCGGGCCGGTTCTCAAGGCTGCGCACTGCTACAAACGCCGCGACGACGCCGTGCAAAAGGCCGTCCCCGAATACCGCAGCGGCTACCGGTGCAGGATCGTGCAGCCGACCGTCCACGAGCCGCAGACCGGCGCCCTCTATTCCGTGGTCGTCCGCTCCCCGGAAGGACGCTCCACCTGGGTCCCCCTCACCCCGGAGGCTTACCAGGATATCGTCGCCGCCGCCAACCTCAAGCAGCGCGCGCGCAAGATGATGGAGTATTACTACGCGGACCGTCTCCAGTACGCCGTCGCGGGAACAGCCAACCGACTCGAACACGATCAGGGCCTGTTCGTCAAAAACGGCGACGGCGCGGCGGACCTCAAGCCCATCGCCCACCTCTACAAGTCGCAGGTCTGCCAGCTTGCCGCTTACCTCGGCGTGCCCGAGCAAATCCGCCGCCGTCCCATGGCCGATATGTACCCGCTCGAGGACTCCAGGGAAGATTTGTATTTCATCCTGCCGCTGGAGAAAATGGACCTCTGCCTCTACGGCAAGGACCACGGAATTCCCGCGCCGGACCTCGCGGCGGCCGTAGGGCTGGAGGCCGGCCAGGTGCAGGACGTGTACGACGCGATCGAAGCCAAGCGGAACGCCGCGGAGTACCTGCGCGCCGACCCCCTCCTGGTGCGGGAGACCGCCGAAGTGCAGGACCCCGGGCTCAAATGATGAAGCTCTTTTTGGGCATTGTTTGCGCGGCGGTTCTGGCCGTCATTCTGAGTTTGGGCCTGTGGCCCTTTCATGCGCCGAAGAACGAGGTGGCCTGGATATCCGGCCGCCCCGGGCTCACCTTCGGCCGCGTGAGCGGCGCAATCGGCTCCGCCGCCATGCCCACGCCGGCTTCCGGGGGGGCCGGCGGCAGCATCGAAATCTGGCTTCGGCCCTGGCGTATCTGGGATTCCAGCACCCTTCTGGCGTTCAGCCGCCCGGAAGTCCCGTATCAGTTATCTTTCCGCCAGTCTCAGCTCGACCTGGAAATCCGCACCGGTGGGAACCGCGTTTACGTCGGCGATTTCTTCCCCAGGAGCGGGTCCCTGTTTCTCACGATCGCTTCCGGCCCCACCGGGACGGCGGTTTACCGCGATGGGAAGCTCGTTCGGGCTCTTGCACGGCCGCGGCTCACGGCCAGGGACTTTTCCGGTCAGCTCGTTGTGGCCGATTCCGCGGGCCAGACCGATAGCTGGCAGGGGCAGCTGTTCGGCCTTGCCGTCTACCACCGGGAGCTCACGCCGGCGGAGGTGGCCCGGCATCATCTTTCCTGGACGAAGCGGGCCCGGCCGGAGATCGCGGATGGCGAAGGGAACGCCGCCCTCTATCTCTTCCATGAAGGCGCGGGAGATATCGTCTACAACGCCGTGGCCCCGGGCCCGGATCTCTTGCTCCCGGAGCGGTATACCGTAGCGGATAAGATCGCTCTGGAGCCGTTTTGGAAGGAGTTCAATCTATCCATGAGCTATTGGGATTCCGCGCTCCAGAACGTCGTCGGTTTCGTGCCCGTCGGCTTCTGTTTCTATCCCTGGTTCCTGGCGCTCCGGCTCAAGCGGCCCGCCCTTGCGGCGGTGCTCACCGGGACCGCGATCAGCGTCACCATCGAAGTCGCGCAAGCCTTCCTCCCCACCCGGGATTCGGGCACGACCGACCTTTTCACCAACACGTTCGGGACCTGGCTCGGCGTTGCCGGATACCGGGCACTCCGACCCCTGCTGCGCGCCTATGGCCTGCCGGATTGAGCCGCTCCAGGACGCACGATGGGACAGGTTCGTCGACGCGCACCCGCGTTCCTCCGTCTTCCACTCCACGCCTTGGCTGGAGGCGCTCCGCCGGACCTATGGGTATCGTTCCGTAGCGTATACCACCTCCCCTCCCGGAAACGACCTGCGCGATGGCGTGGTAACCTGCCGCGTCGCCAGTTGGATCACCGGACAGCGGCTCGTCTCTCTTCCTTTCTCGGACCACTGTGAGCCGCTGGCGGAGGGCGCTGCGGACGCGCAGACGCTCGTATCCGAAGCCGCGGGGACGGTCCGGCGGGACAATGCGGGATACCTGGAGGTCCGCGCGGCGCAGCCGCTCGCCGGCGCGGCAGGCCTCTACCCTTCCACCCGTTCCTACTGTTTTCACCAGGTGGATCTCCGGCCGGATCTCGCCGCCCTGTTTGCCGCCTTTCACAAGAGTTCCACCCAACGGAAGATCCAGCGCGCCGAACGGGAGGGCCTCCTCTACCGAAGCGGCCGCTCCCCGGAGCTCCTGGACGCCTTCCAGACGGTCTTTCTGATGACCCGGCGCCGCCACGGCGTTCCGCCGCAGCCCGTGGCCTGGTTCCGCAATCTAATCGATTGCTTCGGCGAGGCGTTGCAGATCCGCGTGGCGTTCCAGGACGAGCGGCCCGTCGCCGCCATACTCACCCTCCGCCACAAGGACACGCTGGTCTATAAGTACGGCGGCTCGGACCCGCGCTTCAGCAACCTCGGAGGCACGCACCTCCTGTTCTGGCGCTCCATCGAGGAAGCCAAGGCCGGGGGACTGCGCCTCTTTGACCTTGGGCGCACCGACTGGGATAATACGGGCCTGATCACCTTCAAGGATCGTTGGGGAGCCGCGCAGTCGAATCTGGTCTACACCCGGCTCTCGGTCTCGCCGCCCTCGATACACGCCGGGGAGGGTTGGGCCGGGCGCTTTGCGAGGAGCGCAATCTCTCGTTTGCCCGGCGGCCTCTTCTCCCTGGCCGGCAGCCGGCTTTACCGGCACATCGGCTGATGCTCTTCGTGATGAAATCCCAAAATCTCTCCTTCCTGCTGGCCTGGGCCGTGTCGCTGGCCGTTTTCTGGAGTACGGCGAGCGCCTGGGCCCGCCTTTCCCTGGACGATTACCGGTATTCGCACCTCATCCTGATCCCGTTGATGAGCGCGGGCTTGGTCTACTGGCGAAGACAGAGGATCTTCGGCGCCCGGCGCTGGTCTCCCCGCTGGGGAGCGCTTCTGGTGACGGCCGGCGCCGCGATCAACGTGCTGGCCCGGATTCTGTCACCCGCCGGAGAGGCGGCATTGGCCCTGGCCGTCGTCGGGCTGGTCGTCGTCTGGATCGGGCTGTGCGTCTGTTGCTACGGCCCGCGGACCGCGAAGGCCGCCCTGTTTCCGCTGCTGTTCCTCCTGATGGCCGTCCCCGTCCCGCGCGTTTTCGTGGATGGCGTGATCGTTCTCTTGCAGAGGGGGTCGGCCGAGATCACGCAAGTGTTGTTCCGGGTAATCGGCATGGCCGCCTTCCGGGAGGGGTTTACGTTCTCCCTGCCGGGCATTAACATCGAGATTGCGAAAGAGTGCAGCTCCATCCGGTCCGGCACGGCGTTGTTCATCACCGCTCTGCTTTGCGGGTACGTCTTCATCCGGTCGCCGTGGAGAAGGGCGTTGCTGAGCGCGCTGACGATTCCGATCGCCATGTTCACCAACGCCGTGCGTATCGTGATTCTGTCCTGGCTCACCGTCAACGTGGACAGGGGCTACCTCTATGGGAGCCTGCATCACAGCGGCGGCGCGTTGTTTTCCCTGATCTCGGTCGCAGCCCTGCTGGCGCTGCTGATGGTCTTGTCGGAAGACCGGCGGCGGACGCCGCGGAGCCCGGTCCTCTGATGCGGCGCGCGTTCGAGGCCCGGTTGGCGGTCGCGCTGCTTTCGGCGCCCGCGTGGGTGAGCGCCGCGGTGCGAGTCTCGTTGCCGGCCTGGACGGACTCTCCCGCGCGCAACGCCGTGGTCTCCGTCACGTGCTTGTCCCAGGGCGGCTCCGCCAGCGGTGTCCAGTTCGATCTGTCGTACGACAGCGCCGATCTCACCGTCGCGGCGGCGACGGGCGAAGCGGCCGCCAGGCCGGGAAAGAGCCTTTATTCCGCCGAGGCGGCCCCCGGGCTGAGGCGATTCCTGATCGTGGGAACCGGCCCGGATTCGATGCCGGACGGCGTCCTGGCCAATCTGACCGTCGCGTTAAAGCCGGATACTCGCGGGGAATCCTCTGCCCTGCCCCTCCGCCCCGGGCGGAAGGCATACCGTCTGGAGATCTCGAACGTCATCGCCACGGACGCACAAGGCCATCCTGTGGCCATCGTCGGCGGCAACGGAAGCGTGATCTTTCGAAACAAGAGCCCGCGGTCCTCCGCTGTGACGGAGTCGGGCGCCCTCAACCGAGCGATCTCCCCGGCATCGGACGCCGCCGACGAACTCTTGTCCATCCCAGCTGTAAGCGGAACCCCTTCCATCCTCACGCTGTACGCCGGCGGCCCGGCAATTGTCCTCAACCACGACGCCACCATCAATACCCCGGCCAACCCCGCCGAGAAAGGCTCCATCGTCACCCTGTTCATGACCGGCGCGGCGCAAGGGGGCCGTATTTCAGTGCAAATTGCCGGCACGGACGCAGAAGTAGTCCATGCTGGAGCGACGATGGCGGCCGGGGTCGTTCAGATAAACTGCGTGGTACCCACAGACGCTCCTTCCGGGGATGCGGTTCCGATCCTCATCGCGGAAGGGGATGTCCGCAGCCCGTACAGCGTGACCCTTGCCATCCGGTGAGTGATTCCGCACAGACCGCGACCGCCGCCCGGGTGTAGGCTGCGACGGCCGGCCTCTTGCGGGGCGATAGCTTGACCTTTTCCTTCCGAATCGAAAGCTTCTTCAGTTTATACAGAAACGCCTTGTAATCGATTTTGAGGGCATGCGCCGTTTCCTTGCGCTGCCAATTGTGGGCCTCCAGCGCGGCCACAATCACCTCCCGCTCCGCCTGCCGCTTCGCCTCGGCGACCTGCTCCAGGATCGAAACTCCCGATTCGGACACCTCGACAGGACGCGGAAGAACACCCGCCCACCCCGTGTCGGCTGCCGGAGCGGGGCCCGCGGCGGCCACCGGAGCCTCCACGGCCGGCGGACGCACTTTACCGCGCAGGTCGGCTTCGATCAGCTCCATGTCCCCAAGGACAAGAAAATTGCGGATGACGTTTTCGAGTTCCCGGATGTTTCCCGGCCAGTCGTGCCGCAGGAGAATCTCCTTGAGCCGCGGAGGAATATTCGGAATGGAAACCCCCGGCGCGCTGTGTTTCTTTGCTAGAAACTCCGCCAGGGCAGGGATATCTTCCTTCCGCTCCCGAAGGGGCGGAATTTCGACGCTGATCACCTTCAGGCGGTAGTACAAGTCCTCGCGAAACGAGTTCTCCTCGATGGCGCGCGGCAGGTCGCGGTGCGTGGCGGCGATCACCCGGACATCGACCTTGACCGTCTCCTTCCCGCCTAGACGTTGAAACTGATGATCTTGTAGCACTTGGAGAAGCTTCGCCTGGAGCTTGAAATCCATGTCGCCGATCTCGTCCAGGAAAATCGTTCCGCTGTCAGCCACTTCGAACATCCCGAGTTTCTTTTGAAAAGCGCCGGTGAACGCTCCTCGTTCGTAGCCAAACAATTCGCTTTCGACCAGTTCCGATGGCAGGGCGGCGCAATTCAGCTTCAGGAATGGCCGTTTGGCCCGCGGGGACTGGGCGTGCAGCTCCCGGGCAATCACTTCCTTCCCGACGCCCGTTTCGCCCTGGATGAGAACCGGCGCCTCCGACCAAGCGATCTGGCCCAGGCGGTTGTGGAGCTTTTTCACCCGGGCCGTGTTCCCGAAGAAGATCTGGTCATTATCATTGGAAGGCGAGAGTGGCTTGGGCACTGGCGCGGATGGCGTCCTGGCATCCAAGACCGTCTTCAGCGAGTTGCGCAAATCGTCCGGGTTGAGCGGCTTTGCTATGAAATCGTTGGCCCCTTTCCTCAGCGCTTCCATTACGTTCGGGGGGGCCGACATCCCGGAGATCATGATCACCGGGATGTCATTGTCCCAGCGCCGGATTTCCTCCAGAGCCTCGAATCCGTCCTTACGGGGCATGACGATGTCCAGAAGGATGGCCGAAATCGGCGTCTGGGAGGTGCGCAACTGGTCCAGGAGCTCCTCTCCGTCCTCGGCCAGCATCACCCTGTATCCCTCGCATCTCAATGCCATATCCAGGTAGCCACGTACCTCTGGATCGTCTTCACCTAAAAGAATCGTGTAATCGTTTTTTGCGGTTGCCATGTTATGCGCCTGCGCCCACGGCGCACATTGCCATCCGTGAAACGTCCTGGGTCCCGGCAGCGCTTCGCCGGTGTGGAAGCACAAAAGAAAACACCGCGCCGGCGCAACCATTCTCGGCCCATATCCGCCCATGGTGCTGGCGGATGATCATCCGGCATATGGCCAAACCCAGACCGCCGCCGGACCGGTCCTGCCCGCCGGAGTACGACGTATACTCTTCGAAGATCTTCTCCAGATGAGCCGTGGGGATCCCCGGACCCGAATCGCGGATATCCACCCGAAACGAGTTCGGGGCATCCATTTGGGCGACTCTGCGGTCCACGACGGGCCCCGACATTACGATTCTGCGGTCCCAGAAGAAGGGATATCCCTTGATGTCGATCGCTCCGGCTCTCGGCGTGAACTTGCAGGCGTTATCCAACAGGTTGACGATCACCTGCTCCAGGCGCGGTTTATCGAAACACACGAGCTCCGACGACTCGACATCCAAGCTGATGGATATCCGTTTCTCGTCGATCAACGGCGTGAGCTCCTGTAGGGCCCTGTCGATGCATTCCTCAATATTTCCCTGCTCGAGAACCAGCGCCTGCTCGCGGTGATTGGAAATGCTCAACTGGAACATGGAATTGGCCAGGCGGGAGAGCCGCCCTAGACTGTACTGCATCCGACGCAGGACCTCCTGCTGCTCGTCGGTGAGCAGTCCCAGGTTTACTCCTAATAACAGACTGCAATACCCGGAAATCGCCGTTAGCGGCGAGCGGAAATCGTGAAGGGAGCGGGCCAGAAAATTGGTTCGATCCTGATCATATTCCTGAAGCTTCAGATTCGCCTGCATCAGGTATTGAAGCATCTCATCGCGCTCGGCCCGAAGCTGGCGCGCCGCAAACTCCTGGTCCCGTTCTCTCTTTCTCCCGCGCGCTTCCCCGAGCACAGCGGCCAGCGTTGCGGGAGTGACGGGTTTCAGCAGGATATTGAGATGGGGGGAACCCGCGAGTTCGCGTAACTGTTCGATGTCGGTTCGCTCGACGAGAAACAGGTGATCCTGGGCGTATTCCAAATCGGAAGGCCGAAGAAGCAGTTCTGTTTCGCCGGGAACAAAATCCCAAATATAGAGGTCGGCGTCAGACGAGAGATCCCGGGCCGGCGCTGCGGACAGGGTGAAATCGTGACCGAACAGCTCAGCGAGCGTCGTCTGGCAGGCTTTTGCGATCGAGGCATTATCCGAAATTAACGCAACGTCCACGCCCACTTTTCCAGACATTTCTTTGCGATTTTCTCCAAGAATGGGACTCAGCCCAAGCCGCCCGCACGAGAACCGATACTTGTCTCTCTATATCTGCGGAGACGTGCATCCCCTTTGGAGCCAATAAGTTATAGGGACATAACGAGCATAGCAGACGCAGCGCCACTGTCAAGACACGGCGGGACCAGTAGTTCGTACCGCCAGTTCCAGGACCATAACGCCAGGTTGCAGCCCCAAAGATTAGGACTGAACCCTGCAGATCCCAGCGCGGCAGCAGCAAAAGATTCGAAAGAAAACCGGATATTCCAGCCCTGATTCTATTAGAGATATTCAGACCTGGTGATCTCGTTCGTCTGCTTGGCAGTAAAACTGCAGCTGGTACCCACGCTATCGTGATGATATCTTCCGGTTCCGGCCCTCGTTACCAAGGGCTCATCGACATCGAGCGTCCTGGCGAGGCATTTCAGGCGCAGAGTGAGCGGCGTAAGAGTCTTCGGCTTCCGCTGCAGTGGCCTTTGTATGTGGCGCGCGCAGGAACGGAAGCCCCGCTTCAGGCCACAACCAGAAACCTGAGCAACCGTGGATTCTACTGCATCTTGCGCCAGGTTTTTGCGGTTGGCGATCATTTTGAGTGCATCCTGGTGATACCGTCACACGTCACGCGAAGCACTGAAGAGGTCTTTCATCTCCGATGCCAGGCGCGGGTCGTGCGTGTGGAAAAACTCGACCCCGTCGGTTATGGGCTGGCCTGCCGGATCGAAAGCTATTGTGTATCCCACGCGCTGACGGCTGCGAGATGAGAGAGGCACGTCCCGATTCGGAGGGCCAGTACTATTCCACGCGATATCCCGAGTGGAAAGCGGCGTGCATAGTAATCTCGGAAAAACCGCTCTTGAAATAGGATGAACCACTTATGCGTTTGACTAGTGTTATTGCGCCGGCAATGCTGGTGATTCTTATCACTTCGGGATGCCAGTCGCCGCAGGCTAGGGAAGCCAGCGCGCTGAAGAACGGGAAAAAAGCGTTTGAAAAGCGGGATTATCAGACCGCGATCATTCACTTCAAGAACGCGGCTGCGGCGCGGCCCAAGGACGCCGAGCCGTATTATCAGCTCGGCCGGGCCTACCTGGCGTCAAACGATATCAACCTGGCGGCGGTGAATTTCAAAAGGGCCACGGACCTGAATCCCAAGCACACCGGCGCGCAACTGGAGTTTTCCCGGCTGCTGGCATCCAGCCGTAGCGAGGCCATGATTGTGGAGGCGCAAAAGCGCGCCCAAGACGTGCTCTCGCTGCTCCCGGACGATTTACAGGCGCTCAACCTTCTGGCATTTACGGAGTTGCGGCTGGGGAAGCCGGAAACCGCGGAAGCGCACCTCGAACAGGCCCTCCGCAAATCCCCGAGCGACCTGAAGTCCTCCATGACGCTGGCCCAGACCAGGCTGGTGCGGAAGGATGTGGCGGGGGCGGAGCAGGCGCTGAAGCAGGCCATCGCGCAGGCGCCGAAATCCGCGGAGGCGGTAGTGTACCTCGGCGGGTTCTATCTTGCCATGGGCAGGACGGCGGAAGCGGAGCAACAGTTCCGGCGCGCCCTCGAGCTCGACCCGAAACACGGGCCGGCGCTGTCGTCCCTGGCGGCCATGCAGGTGCGCGCGGGCCAATCCGCCGAAGCCGAACAGACGTACCGCCGACTTTCGGCCCTACCGGATAAGCAGTACAAGCCGCTCCATGCGCTCTTTCTGTTCCAATCCGGCAGGCGGGACGAAGCCCTGGCGGAACTCGAGAAACTCGCAAAGGAAGACCCGGAAGATCGCGACGCCCGCACCCGCCTAGTGGCGGCATACCTGGCCCTCAAACGCGTCGGGGATGCCGAGAAAGTGCTGACCGCAGCCCTGACAAAGAACCCGCGGGACGTGGACGCCCTGCTCCAGCGGAGCCGGATCCGCCTGGGAAACGGGAAATACGACGAGGCGACCGCGGACCTGAACCAGGTGTTGCGTTTCAGGAACGACCCGCAGGCCCATTACCTGCTTTCGAAAATCCACCTGGCGCGCGGCAAGACGGCCATGCGGCCGCAGGAACTGGGAGAGGCGTTGCGCGCCGACCCGGGCTTCCTCGCCGCGCGGATCGAACTTGCTCAGGCATTGATCGCCACGCGCGGCGCCGATTCAGCGTTGAAACTCCTGGATGAGGCCCCCCAAGAGCAGAGAGGGATGGCGCCAGTCATTCTACAGCGCAATTGGGCGCTTCTGGTTCTGGGCAGGAGGGAGGAAGCGCGAAAAGGAATCGACCAAGCTTTGGCGATCGCCAGGTCCTCGGATGCGCTGGTGCAGGATGCGGTGTGGAAATTGGACCAGAAGGACTATGCCAAAGCCCGCAGTTCGGCTGAGGAGGCTCTCAAAGGGGATCCCGGGGACACGCGCGCGCTGGGCGCACTGGTCCAGACGTATTCGGCCCAGAAGCAGACCGCGGCGGGCATTCAGAAGGCCCGGGAATATGGCTCGCAGCAGCCCGCCGCCCCGGCTATCCAGCAGTTTCTGGGGAGCCTTCTCCTGCAAAACGGCGATCGTGCAGGGGCACGGAAGGCCTTCGAGGCGGCGAAAGCAGCCAATCCGGCGCTGGTGGGCGCGGATATCGCGTTAGCCCAAATCGACGCGCTGGAGGGCCGGCTTGATGAGACAAGGAAGAGACTCTCGCCTGTGGTGGCCGCGCACCCCGACAACATGCAGGCCCGGCTCTTCCTGGCGCAGACGGAGTTCGCCGACGGGAAGTCCTCCGCGGCTCTGGAACAATACAGGAAAGCCGTGGCGCTGAACGGCAAGAACGGGATTGCCGTCAATGGCCTGGCCTATACGCTGGCGGAGAACAACCAGCCGGATGAGGCTTTGAAGTACGCGCAGGAGGCGAAAGAGTTGGCGCCGGAAGACCCGGCCGTCGACGATACCCTGGGCTGGACCTACTTCCGGAAAGGAATGTATAGCTTAGCGGTCAAGTACCTGGAAAGCGCCAACGCCCGGGAGGGCACGGCACGCAGAAAATACCACCTGGCAATGGCCTATCTGAAAGCCGGCGACCCCAAACGCGGCCGCGATACGCTGACCGCCGCCATGAAGATGGATGCCAGGCTGCCCGAGGCGGGACTCGCCCGGCAACTCTTCGGCGGTTCGCAATAGCCTGATTTTCGGAGATTAAGGATGACAGTGGACCTCGGAGCTGCGACCGCTGCGCAGATTCTGGCGGAAAAGATCCGGAACCGCAGCGCCCGGGTCGGAATTGTCGGGCTGGGCTACGTCGGCCTGCCGCTCGCCGTGGAGTTCGCAAAAGCGGGGTTCACGGTGACCGGCATCGACATCAACGAGCCGAAGGCCCGGCGCGTGAATGCCGCCGACTCCTCCGTGGGCGACATCCCGAGCGCCGTCCTCGGGCCGTTGGTTGGACTCCGGCAAAGTGCGCGCGACCGCGGATTTCGATTCGCTGCGTGAACTCGATACAGTCAATATCTGTGCGCCCGCGCCGCTCCGCAAGACCAAAGATCCGGACATGAGCGTGGATGCGTCGACGCTGGGGGCATCGCCCGAGACGGCGGCGGCGGAAGCGGATTGCGCGGTGATCGTGACCGACCATTCGGCGTTCGACTACAAGGGGCTGGAAGAGCGGGCGCGGTTGATCGGGGACACGCGCAACGCGCTGAAAGGCTTCGACTCGCCGAAGATCGTGCGGCTATAGCAGAAGAATGCGGCCGGACAGCGGAACCTGCGGAATGGATCGGCCGCCTCCCCAGTGAGAACCTTTGAGATTCTCGACCCCGAACTTCCGCATTCATTGCCGAATCGGCGGGTCTCCGGGGGAGAGAGGGCGTGGTACTAAGAGGTTTAGTACCAACTATAAAGAAATCGACCGGTCTAATTCTTTCGGGTAGAAAAACTCAATCTTTTGGATATCACGGTGTAACTTTCCTGAATCTTGGCGTCGCGAACCTGCAGCCTCAGGCGACTTGGCGGTACTCCGACGCAACTCACTGATAAGAATGCAGAAAGTCCTTTTGGCCCATGTATTGCGAATAAACACTTCAGTTAAACATGCCTGAAAAAAGGGAATTGGAGAGCGAAGAACCCTCATCCGGCAATCCGGGTTTCTCTCTTTTATCAATCGCGCGGACGATCTGGAAGCGGAAATTCTACATCGTCTCGGCCTGGATCCTGCTGACGGCGGTCACGTACATCATCGTGAAACAGTTGCCGGCGGTGTACGTCTCTGAATCCCTGATCCTGGTGGATTCGCAAAAAATCCCGGAAAAGTTTGTTTCGGCTACGGTGGCGAGCGATCTCGAAGACCGTATCGCGGCTATCCGGCAGCAGATCCTCAGCAGCGGCGAGCTGAAGAAGATCATCAGCGACTTCAACCTCTACCAGAAAGAACGGAAAACGAAGTTCGAGGAGGAAATCCTGGAATTGATGCGCCAGGACGCCAGCATTGAACTGGTACCGGTCGGCAGCCGCAAGGACTCGCGTCCGGGCGCGTTCCGGATTGGATACCAGGGATCCAATCCGGATGTGGTAGCGAAGGTCGCCAACCGCCTCACGGACCTCTACGTCGAGCAGAACATCAAAACGCGCGAATCGCAGGCCGAGGGGACTTCGGAGTTCCTCGATACCCAGCTTACGGATGCCAAGAAGCGCCTGGACAACCTCGAGGCCGCCGTCAGCGCCTATAAAGTTCACCACAATGGGGAATTGCCGGAGCAGGAGAATTCGCTCAATACCGCTCTGAACGGGCTTCACACGCGGCTACAGGCCAACATGGACGCCATCAACCGGGCGCAGCAGATCAAGATCGTCCAGGAAAGCACCCTCAGCGCGCTGGACGCGAACGAGGCGGCGATCCGCGTGAAGCGCTCGATCTGCTGCGCTGTTAATAAAGCCTGGGGTTCGTCTGCTCCTGACCCAGTACACGGACGACTATGCGGAAGTCAAAAACACGCGCTCCGCCATCGAAGTAGCCAAGCGCGCCGAGGAGCAGGAAGACCGAAAGAAACTCGCCCAAGTCGCGGCCGCCGCCGCTTCTGCCGCGCATGGCGCGCCGCAGTCCCTCCCGCCGGAGCTGGCCCACACGCGCGAACAGATCGGCGCCCTGAAGGCGCAGATCAAGGGCATCGACACGGAGCTGGCGAACGGCGCGGCCGAACAGAAGCAGATCATCGCCGAGATCGACAAATACCGTAGCCGGATCGAACATCTGCCCGTGCGCGAGCAGGAAATGGCGCAGATCACGCGCGACTACGAGATGTCGAAGGAAAACTACAAATCCCTGCTTGACAAGCAAACGGCGGCGGCGATGTCGCTGGATATGGAGCGGCGGCAGCAGTCCGAGCGGTTCACCATCCTGGACCGGGCCAGGATCCCGGAAAAGCCACTGAAGCCCAAGCGGCCCATGTTGTTCGCCATGGGGTCGGCCGCCAGCCTGGCTCTGGGCCTGCTGCTCGGTTTCACCCTGGAACTGCGGCGGAACGTGTTTCTGGGCGAATGGGAGCTGCCGGAAGGGACGACCGTTCTGGCGCGCCTGCCCTACATCGAGGTTGTCGCCAAGTCCTCCGGAACGGCGCCGTGGCCTCGCGGGAAAGGCATTCGTCACAGGAAGGAGCTTGCGGCCGCGTCTTCCGTCCTGATCTGCCTCGCCGCGGGGATGCTCACCCTAATGAGCCGGCTCTAGCCATGTACAACCAGTTTTTCGGATTGCGCAAGAACCCGTTCAGATTGACGCCCGATCCGGAGTTTCTCTACGTAACGCCGCAGCATCGGGAGGCCCTGGCAGGGTTCACCTACGCCATCCTCGCCCGCAAGGGGTTCGTCATGCTGACGGGGGATGCCGGCACGGGGAAGACTACCGCCGAGCTGCAGAGTCTGTTGACGTACCTGACCGCAGGCTGGGACTTCGTAGGTAAGTCCTGCGATGGCACAGACCCTGTCTGGAAGATGTGTTGTGGCCGGCGCGTCTACCCGAAACTGGCCTGGGAGCAGGTCCTGGTCGGGGATTTCGTCGATCCGGAGGGGGTCGGCTTCGAGGACCTTGCCTTCCTGGCCCAACACTGGTTGCAGACCGTGGCCTTGCCGTGTGACAGCCCGGATCTGGACTT
>JAIQFU010000500.1 GCA_020073115.1 Terriglobia bacterium | reverse complement strand
CGCCGGAGCAGGCGTACGTGAAGGCGTGAATCAGCCCGAATTCGGTGCTGCGGGCCAGGACCAGGCGTTTGGTCAACGAGTGGTAGCTGGAGTTGCGACCCAGAAACCGCACGAAATTTCGCTGGGAGCCAAAAACCCGGTCGGCCAGCCCGATGTCCAGGGTGTTGTAGATCCCCCGGTGCGGGTCCAGCGGATCGTCGCGCCGATCCTGCACCATGTTCAGCGACGGCAAACCCACGCGCACGGGCTGGGAAAGCTGCCCGAGGAGGAGTTCGGAGACCCGGAGATTGCTCACGGCCACGCGCCGGTAGGTGAAGCGGTAAAACAGGGTAGTGGGCTTGGAGAGCTTCTGCGCCAACTGCGCGGACACCTCCTGCCGGCGGAAGTCGGCGGTGCGGACGTCGCGCGAACTCTCGTACAACCCGGTGAAGGAGACGTTGAGATTCTCGTGGTTCTCGAACCGCGGCCAGGAATAATTGAGGAGAGCCCGTTGTTCGAGGAAGGAGACCCGAGTGCGCAGGCTGATGCTGTGGGCGATGCCCCAGAGGTTGTTGCGGGTGACGTCCAGGGAGACGCGCGGCGAGACGCCATAGGCGCCGGCGGGGGCCTCGAAACAGTTTCTACAGCCTCCGATGCGCCCGAGGTACGCTCCGAAACCGACGGCGACGGAGTAGCGCCGCGCCTCCTCCACGTTATATAGGATGTACTTGCGCTGGGTCTCGCCTTCCGGGTCCTGGATGGCCATATCCACTTTGGCGAAAACGCCCAGGTCGTAAAGGCGGCGCTGGATATCGGCCATGGCGGTGGGCGAAAGCGGGTCGCCGGGGTTCAGCGTCAGCTGCCGGTTCACCAGGCTGGCGCGGGTGATGCGCAGCCCGGTGGCCACCACTTGCCGGACCAACTGTTCCTCGCCTTCGTTGACCACGTAGCGGAGGTCCACGCGGTTCGGCTCCGCGGCGGGCCGGGAGCTCCATTCGAAGGTGGCGTTGGGAAAGCCGCGCTCGAAGTATTGCGCCAGAATGGCGTCGCGGTCCACGGCGACGTTGAATTCGCTGAACGGCTGGCCCTCCACGGAGCTGAGCCTGGAGAGAAGGTCGGCCTTATTCAGTTTTTCGACGCCGGTCACCTCCAGGCCGGCGATCAGGGTCTGCGGCCCTTCCACAATATCGATGAAGACGGCGAGGTCGCCGGCGCGGCCCTGGTAATCGTCCACCGTCCGGGGGGTCACGGCGACTTCGCGAAACCCGTTCGATTCATAGAGGCTGCGGATGGAATCGACGTCGCGCCGCAGGAGGCTCTCGCTGTACCGCCCGTGGGGAAATTGCAGGAACGTGGCGGTCTGGAGAAACATGCGTTCGCGGATGGCTTCGGCGCTGAAGTACCGGTTGCCGCCGATCCCGATATGCGCCAACCTGTGCCGCCGGCCCTCATTGATCAGAAAGTCGATGTCGGCCCGGTCGTTGGTGACGCGCTGTTCCTTCACCTGCACCTGCGCCTCGAAGTAGCCGCGCGACTGAAAATAATCCTGGAGGTTGCGTGCGCCCTCGGTGAGCAGGTCGTGGTCCACGGCGTGTTCCTCATAGACCGGCACGTACCGCTGCAGTTTTCTGCGGGAGAGCTTCACCCCGATCGTATTGATGACGATGCGCGGGCCGGCGTCGATGCGGATGGAGGGGATGGCGCGGTTGGCCTCCGGTTCGCGCCGGATCGAGTCGAGGGAGATTCTGGCCTCAAGGCGGTTCTCTTTCTGATAGAGCGTACGGATGCCGTCCAGTCCCCGGCGGACGCGCGTCTGGGTCATGGGTTTCCAGGAGCCGATGAGCCAGCGGCGGAAGTGGGTGGCGGCGACGATCCTGGCCGGGTCGAGCTTAATATCGCCGAGGAGGACAGGAGGGGCGAAATGCGCCCGCTGGCCGGTGTCCACGTGGAACCGTAGATTCACCTGCTGATAGGCGGCGTCGGTATCGAAATCCAGGGCGGGAACCACGCGGCTGCCGTACAGGCCGTTGCTGTCGAGAAGCCGCGTCTGCGCCTCGATGGCGCCCAGGAGCTTGGCGTCGGAATAGGGCGTTCCCAGGTCCAGCCGCGCGGCGTTTTCCACCTGACCGGCGGTCGGCGGGTTGGAGATATCGCCGAAAACGTGGACATCGCCGATAAACCATCGTTCCTGCGTGTGAAAGACAATAGCGACGCCGTTGTTATAGGGCATCGCTTCCACCTGAATATCGGTGTAGCGGCCCGTGGCGAAGAGGCGCTCGATCGAGGCGCGCACGTCGGCCCGGCGTAGCGGCTGGCGCATTTTCAGGGGGAGAATCTCGTGAAGCTCCTCCGCCTCCAGCGGTTGCCCTACGGGATCGAACCGGATATTCTCCACCTGTTTACCCGCATACTTCTGATACTGGGCCAGAAGCATCCCAGGCTGCGCGGCCGCGAGCAAAAGGAGGATCAAGGGGCGTAAGGTGGGCAGCGGGCGCACCAAGCCCATGATAGCGTAAGCCAGTCGTGGCCCCGGCGTGGAGATGCGCGGCAGTAACGAATTCACCGCCGAGACGCCAAGGCGCAAAGAAGAAAGGAATAGATCGGAAAGAGCCTCGCGAGCCATCCAACCCCGGGGGGCGCGCAGAAGGAGCCGAGAAACGCGCTCACCCCGGAGCGCACGTTTCCGGGAAGCAGCCGTTTCTCTGCCCCCTTTGCGCCCCTGCGGTGAATTCGTCTCTGCGCCGGCGGGTTAAGATCGGGGCATGGATCCTCGGGAGCGCGAGCGGTATTCACGGCAGATCCTTTTTCCCGGGATTGGAGAGCGGGGGCAGGAGGCGCTGGCGCGGGCCCATGCGGCCATCGCCGGCTGCGGGGCGCTGGGGAGCTTTCATGCGGCGGCGCTGGCGCGCGCGGGGGTGGGGAGGCTCACGATCATCGACCGCGATTACATCGAGCCCAGCAACCTCCAGCGGCAGTGGCTCTTTGACGAAAGCGACGCGGCCGAGGGGCTGCCCAAGGCCGCGGCGGCCGAGCGGCGGATCGCGCGCATCAATTCCGGCGTGCGGGCGCGCGGGGTGGTGGCCGACCTTACGGCCGCGAACGTGCAAGATCTGCTCGGCGATGCGGACCTGATCCTCGACGGCACGGATAACTTCGAGACCCGGTACCTGATCAACGACTTCGCCGTGAGCCGCGGGAAACCGTGGATCTACGGGGCGGCGGTGGGTAGTTACGGGCTGACCATGCCGGTGATCCCAGGGCGCACGCCGTGCCTGCGCTGCGTGTATCCCGCGCCGCCCTCGGGGACGCAGCCCACGTGCGAGACGGCGGGTGTGCTGAACACGGTGACGTCGGCCGTGGCCTCGCTGCAAGTGTCCGACGCGCTGAAGATCCTCTCGGGACGCGCAGACATGGTGAAGGCGCGGATCACCACCTTCGATGTGTGGGACGGCGGCGTTCGCCAGATCGAAGCGCCGGCGCGGGAGCCGGAGTGCCCCTGCTGCGGGCGGCGCGAGTTCCCCTGGCTGGAAGAGACGGCGCGCCCGCCGGTGCGGATGTGCGGGCGCAATGCCGTGCAGATCCAGGAGCGCGAGCGGAGCGTGGACCTGCTGGAGCTGAAGGCCCGGCTGGAACCCCTGGGCGAGGTGCGGGCGAACGAATTCGCGCTGCGGTTTTTCGCGCCGCCGTACGAGCTGACGGTGTTCCCGGACGGGCGGGCGATTGTCAAGGGGACCAGCGATACGGGCGTGGCGCGAAGCCTATACGCGCGCTATGTGGGGTGAACTGTTTACCGAGCGGTTTTGGCGCTCTGCAGGGATTCGGCCTTGCTCCAGCGGGGCCAGTAGAACCCGTAGACGGCCACCAGCGCGAAACAGAACATCGGCACAATGAAGCCGCGGGACATATCCGATTTATCGGCCACGTAGCCCATCAGCTTGGGCAGAATCGCGCCGCCCATGATGGCCATCACGATGAAGGCCGAGGCCTTTTTCGCCCGCGCGCCCAGGCCGAAGATCCCCAGGGCGAAAATGGTGGGGAACATGATCGACA
>JAIQFU010000499.1 GCA_020073115.1 Terriglobia bacterium | reverse complement strand
GTTGAACCTGACGTGGTGGAAGTCGCCCGGGACGGAGCTTATGCGCCTTTCACGACCCGGGGCGGGATCGAGAGGGAGGTAGAACTGGAATCCGGCCGGGTGGTGGACGAGGATGGCGACCCGGTTGCCCAGGCCAACGTGCAGTTGGTCCGGCGCGTGTACGGACAGGGCCGGCGCCGCCTCGAAACGGTTGCCTCCGGTTTATCTGGAGACGACGGCGAGTTCAAGATCCGGGACGTATTTCCGGGGCGCTACATCCTCAAGACGGACAAGCCTCCGTTGTGGATCTCCGGTCCCGTGTACATGGGTTATTTCGGCAGCATACCTCCGGATAATGGCGCGAACAGGGAACGGGCGCCCATCCCCGCGGGCAAGCCGGGCGCGAAAATCTACAACCCGGCCACCGCCTACTACGGCGGCTCGAACCCGACGCCCATCGATATCAGCCCCGGCCAGAACATACCTCTCGGCGCCATCCGGATGGAGAACCGGCCGGTCCTCCACGTGCGCGGCAAGGTCGCCGGCGACCCCGGCCTGCTCGCGGGCGCCCGCGTTGTGCAGTTGCGGACCGAAGATGCCAGCCGCCTGTGGTCCTGGAACTACGGCGCCGACATCGGGAAGGACGGATCGTTTGACGTAGCGTACATTCAGGCTGCCAATGAGATCACGATCGGGGTTTACAGCCGGAAAATGGACATCCTGGGTTGGACGCGCCTTGCCGTCGGGCAGAACGACGTAGAGGGCGTGGTCTTGAACGCGTCGCTGGCAGCGCTGAACGGCGTGGTGCGCTTCGAAGGAGAGCAGCAGCAGCCGGACCCGCCCAAAACTCCGATGCGCGTCGGGATCGAGGCCGTCAACTCGTCCTGGCTCACCGGCAGGAGCGCGACGGTAATTGGCGACGGATCTTTTACGGTTGCCGCGTTGCCCCCCGGAGTCTATACGGCTTGGCTGGATCTGCCGGAGGGCTCGTACCTCAAGAGCGTGCAGCTCAACGGCAGGGATCTTTCCGACCACAAAATCGATTGGCGTGGCGCCGAAGCCGGCCTGCTGGAGTTGATCGTCAGCCGCAAATCCGCCGTACTCGAAGGAACGCTGCTGGACGACGATGGCAAGCCGGTCTCCGGCACGGTGACGCTGGTCCCCGATCCGCCGCGTCCGGGCAACAGCCACTGGTATCCCACAGCCAGGGCCGATGCAGCGGGCGCCTTCCGGTTTCCAACCCTCACGCCGGGCAGCTACAGGCTCTACGGCTGGGAGGAGATCGAAGACACGGCGCATTGGGATCCGGATTTTGTCCAGCCATTCGAGAGCCGCGGCCAGTCGATCGAGTTGCAGGAGGGCGGCCGCGCAACCGTTACGGTGAAGCGGATTCCGGCCGCCGTTATGCGGGACGCCCTCAGAAAGGCAGGGATATTTTGATCCGCGGCGTGATGCTGCTGTGCGTGCTGGCGGCGTGCGCCGCCGCGCAGCCTCAGCCGGAGCCTCAACTGGCGCTCGCCGGCCGCACCATGGATGCGAAGGGCCAGACGCTGCGCAAAGTCAGCCTTTCCCTGCGCCCTCTCGCAGCCAACGCCGCGGGCGAATCGCCCGCGCCTTACGGCGTCACGTCGGACAAGGAAGGCCTCTTCGAGTTTTATGGCGTGCGCCCGGGCCGCTACCGGCTGATGGCCGAGCGCGCGGGGTATCGCCGGACGTTTTACGGAGCCCGTAATCCATGGGCCCCCGGCGCCATCCTCACCGTTCGCGCGGGCGCGCCGTTGACCGGCGTCACGGTTCGGCTGGTGGAGCAGGCGGTTCTCGCCGGGAAGGTAGTCACGGATGAACCCGCCATCTCGTGGGTGGTCCAACTCTACAGGCAGCAATACCAGAACGGCAAGCGATCGTGGGTGTGCATCGATGCGCGGAGCACTGGGCCGGGCGGCGAGTTTAGCTTCAACAGGCTCGCGTCGGGGCGCTACCGACTGGGCGCCACCAGCGCCTTCTTTGGCGTGGTGGAGGAAGAAGACCTGACATACGCCGCCACCTATTATCCGGGCGTCCCGGACCCGGCTTCGGCCGAAACCATTGAATTGCGCCCCGGTCAGACACTTTCCGATATCCGCCTGCCGCGGATCAAGGGCACGAAGGCGACGGGCTCCCTCAGCGGTTCCATCGTCCGGAAGTCCGGCTCCTCTTCCGTGCGTCCGGAGGTCTATCTGGCGCCGGTCGGTTCCGATTGGGCGGGGTCGGTAAGCGTGACACGGGACAGGTTCCAACGAGACTCGCTGAAACCCGGAGCGTACATAGTGGGGGTGGTGTTCCGGAGCGTGGGGGAAACGCGGCTGCTCGCCTGGCAAACCGTCCAGGTCTCCGGCACTGTGGAAGCGCCCGCGTTCGACCTGGATTCGATCGGGTTGCGCGGTACGGTGAAACTGGAGCGCCCGGCGCCGTCCGGCGCGAAACTGCGGATCAAGCTGATGCCGTGGGAGGACCCGACGCCGTACTTCGCTGCCGCCGATGTCACGGAGGACGGCGTCTTCGCCATCCCGGGTTCTTTCGCCGGCCCGTTCCGGATCGAAGTCGAAGGACTGCCGGCCGGCGCGTATGTGAAATCGGCGCTCTACGGGGACAAGGATGCGCTCGGCGCGCTGGATCTGTCGTTCCGTGGCGACGAAAAGCTGGCGATCGTCATCGCCGCCGGGGCGCGGATCTCCGGCGCGGTTCGCGACGAGAAGGGCAACCCGCTGGATGGAGTCGTAACCCTGATTCCCGATCCACCCGAGCCGCGAAAGATCTCCCTCTACAGGCTGGCCGAAACCGACGCCGGCGGGCGTTTTCAGTTCGATGGGCTGCGGCCCGGAAAATACCGGCTGTACGCCTGGGAGGAGTTCGAGCCCGGCGCTGAGTTCGACCCGGAGGTCACGGCGCCGCTCCACGCGCGCGCGATGGCAATCGAAGTGGCGGAAGGCGAGCGGAAAGAAGTCACGGTTTTGCGCATCGCGGCGGACGAGGCCGGGGTTGTCTCCCATTGACCACTCGCGCGTGCCATACTGGCCCCAGGTGAAAACGCGATTCGCATCCCGGCTCGTGGCCGCCGTCCTCCTGGTCCTGGCGGCGTTCGGAGTTCCCGGTTCGAGTCTCGCGCTCTTGCGAGCTCAGTCCGCCATCGTCTGCCCTTCCGGCAAACGGCGGCCTGCGCCGCGGAGAGTCCACGAGCCGCGCAACGTATCCGCCTGGCGGCGCCGGCCAAGCCGCTTGCCGCTTCCGGAGTGCGATCCGCGGCCGCGCCGCCTCGCGTTCGAGCGGTGGCTCTTCCAGCGCCCGCCCCCTTACTCCCTTCTCTCTTACACATAAACGAAGCCATCAGTCTGTCGAAAAGAGAGGAGGGCGCTGTGCGCCAGTTTCTACGTTCTGTTTTTGCGTCTTTCCAAGGCGAGGGATCCGGCGTCGGCCGGATCAACGCCATACGGGCGGAGTTCACCCGCTCCACCGATGCCGGACTCCGCGCCGCCGCGGAGCGGACCGCCAGTCTGCCCGAATTCGTGGCCATTGCCGCCGTGGCCGCCTCCCGCGTTCTGGGCCAGGAGATGTTCGACGTCCAGATCCGCGGCGCTTTGGCCCTGGCGCGCGGCGACATCGCCGAGATGCAGACGGGTGAGGGCAAGACCCTCGCCGCCGTACCGGCCATAGCCTGGTACGCGCGCCCTCGCCGGGGCGTGCACGTGATGACCGTGAACGATTACCTGGCGCGGCGCGACGCCAATTGGATGGGCGATATTTACCGGCTCCTGGGCTTCTCCGTGGGATATGTGCAGCAGGGCATGACCCACGCCGCACGCCGCGCCGCCTACAACTGCGACATCACCTACGCCACGGCCAACGAAATTGGCTTCGACGTGCTGCGCGACCGCCTGGCGCTTCGCCTGGAAGAGCAGGTGCACCGGCCGTTCCAGGCCGCCGCGATCGATGAAGCCGCCGCCATCCTATCGACGATGCGCGTATTCCCCTGGTGATCGCCGGAGGGGATTGCGACGATACGGCGCTGGCCTACGTCGCCGACCAGG
>JAIQFU010000498.1 GCA_020073115.1 Terriglobia bacterium | reverse complement strand
AAAGAACCGGTGGCAAAAAACCGACGACCGGCGGTACACCCATTCTATGCGCCGGTTGCTTTTGTTCCTCGTCCTCGCCTCCGCCGCCCCCTCCCAGCCCACTCCCGGTTCCATCAGCGGCGTGGTAGTCAATGCTCCAGGCTCTTCCGTCAAAGATGCCTTCGTCTGGATCCAGCTCCCCGACGGCCGGCAGATCAGCGCCCGCAGCGATGCCGAAGGCCGCTATACGCTCAAGGACGTGCCGCCCGGCCAGTATCAACTCGCCGCGCAGCTGGATCGGAGCGCCGGTGCATCCCGCCGCGTGGAGAAACTGATCCGCATCGAGGCGGGCATGGAACTCCGCGGGATCGCCCTGGTGTTCCCATCCGACGTTTCCATTTCCGGCAAAGTCGTGGACGAGAAGGGCGAACCCGTACCGCGCATCGCGGTCTACCTGGTGGCCAAAGAATACTACGCCGGCGCGATCGGGTACTACACGCGGGGCCGGACCCTGGCCAACGAGAAGGGCGAGTACGAGACCGCCGGCGGCCTGTTGCAGCCTGGGCGCACGTACCTCCTGCTGGCGAAGGAATTCCCTCAGCCGCTCCCGGCCGATGCTCCTCCGGACGCGAAAGAGCGCAAGCCGGTGATCAAGCCCGCGTACTATCCCGGCGCCGAGTTCGTGGAATCGGCGGAGGCCGTCATTCTTCGCCCGGGCGAGCGCCGCGAAGGCCTCAACATCCGGATCAAGAGGTCGCCGTCGTATTGCGCCGATGGCGTGATCGACAGTGGGGGAAAACCCGCCGCGGTGGAGTTCGAGTTCGCCGAGCAGTGGCCCTCGGATAACGGGCCCTCCCAGGCGAGTATGGGGCCAACCTACAAATCCGACGACGAAGGCCACTTCCGCATCTGCGGCCTCCACCGGGGCGATTACCGGCTGAGCATAGCCCGCGGCCCTGCGGCGGGCAGTTCCACCCTCGTCACCATCACGGATGAAGATCGCCACGACCTGAAGATTCACGGGGAAGCGCCGATNNCTCCGGGGAGGTGGTTTGGGACGGCGAGACCCCCCAGAAACCGCTCGGCCCGTTAACGATCAACGCTGCCGCCCTCGCCGCTCGCCTGAACGCCAGCGTCTCGTTCGCGCGGCCAGGCCCGTTCCGGTTTCCTGGCCTCCCGAGGGCCGACTACAGGATTCGGATTGGCGGCTTTCCCGACGGCGTATATGTCAAGGAGATGACCTACGGCGGCCTGGACGTACTGCATGAACCGATGCGTTTTGGCAGCGCCGCCCCCGGCGCCGGGTTGCGCGTGGTGCTGGCGCGCGATGGCGGATTCATCCAGGCCAAGGTGGGGGACACGGATGGCAACCCGGTTTCCCAGGCGTGGGTGTATGTGATGCCGGACGGCGTGCCGTCCTCCGCGGCGCTTTCGGCGGCGCTGGTCTCCGGCCGCACGGACCAGACGGGGGCGTTTGCTTCCGGCGCGCTGCGGCCCGGAAAGTATTACGTCCTGGCGAGCGAGACGGAGGCGTTCCCCACCCCCGAGAGCATGGACGCGCTGTGGCGCGCGCGGACACGGGCAACAGAGGTGGAGTTGGCCCCGAAAGGGACAGCGGCAGTCAAGCTGGAACCGGTGACGATCGAGTGAGGCCCGCCGGTGGTCGGCTACGGTTTGTAGGCGATGGCGTCTACTTCCAGCTTGATATTCGGAATCGCGAACTGGCACGCCACCGTGGTCCGCGCCGGTTTGGCTTCCCCGAAGAACTCGGCGTAGATCTCGTTCATCGCCGCGAAATCCTTGCCGTCGGCCAGGTAGACCGAACACTTCACCACGTCCGCCAGGCTGGCGCCGCAGCCTTCCAGCATGCGCTTGATGTTGTTCAGCACCTGGCGCGTCTCGTGGCGAATGTCGCCGGGCTCGGGCGGCGCCTGGCCGGAAATGTAGATGAAACCGCCGGCTTTCACCGCCGGGGAATAGGGCCCACGCGGCGTGGGGGCGCCGGGAGGCGTAATACGCTCGATCATTAGTGTCCCTCCGCTTCGAGATAACGCTCCACTTCGATGGCCGCCATGCACCCCGCGCCGGCGGCGGTGACGGCCTGGCGGTACACGCGGTCCTGCACGTCGCCCGCATGAAACACGCCGGGGATGTTGGTCCGGGCGCCGCCCTGGGAAATGATGTACCCGTCGGCGTCGGTTTCGATCTGTCCGCGGAAGACTCGGGTGTTCGGGATATGCCCGATGGCCAGGAAAAAGCCGTCTACTTCCTGGTCCCACACCTCGCCGGTCTTCACGTTGCGCAGCCTCACGCCGGTCACGAGCGATTTCGAAACGTCGTAAACCTCTTCCACCACGGTATCGGTCAGGAACTTGATCTTGGGGTTGTGGCGGGCGCGGTCCAGCATGATCTTGGAGGCGCGGAACTCGGCGCGGCGGTGCACCAGCGTCACCTCGCGGCCGAAGCGCGTGAGGAAGTTGGCTTCCTCCATGGCGGAATCGCCGCCGCCGATCACGATGATCTTCTTATCGCGGTAGAAGAAGCCGTCGCAGGTGGCGCAGGAACTCACGCCGTGTCCGATGAGTTTTTGCTCGGAAGGCAAGCCGAGCCAGCGGGCGGAAGCGCCGGAGGCGACGATCAGCGTTCGGGTTTCGACCCATTCGCCTTCCACGTTCAGCCGGAAGGGGCGGACCGAGAGGTCGGCGTCGAGCACGGCGCCGTGCAGATACTCGGCGCCGAAGTTCTGCGCCTGCTGCTTGATGTTCTCCACGAGGTCCGGGCCGTTGATGCCTTCGGGAAAACCGGGGAAGTTCTCCACCAGCGTGGTGAGCGAGAGTTGGCCCCCTGGTTCGTGGCCGGCGATCACGAGCGGCTTGAGGTTGGCGCGGGCGGTGTAGATGGCGGCCGTGTTGCCGGCGCAGCCGGAACCTACGATCACAACGTTACGCATCGGAACCCTCAATGTAACATGCTCGGACAGAGGGTCCGGCGGCTTGTCAGCCCCGCTCCGCTTCCACCACGCCGTCCACGTAGCGCGGCGGCAGCGCGCCGAAGGCTTTGCCCGAATCGCCGTCGAGACGCGACGCGCAGAACGCATCGGCTACCGCCGGCGGACTGAACCGCGCCACGAGCGAAGCCTGCAAAGCCAGCGCCAGGCGCTCCGCGGCCCTCCGCGCGCCGGCTTCGTTCAAGTCCAGCGAAATCCCGGCGGCGAACGCCTCGATGCGCGGGTCATGAGCCCGATAAATCTCATCCATCAGCTCTTCCATCGATTCGGGATCCTTGGCGATGGCTCGCAGCGCGTCCAGCGCGATCACGTTTCCCGAGCCTTCCCAGATGGAGTTGAGAGGCGCCTCGCGGTACAGCCGCGGCATGACGCACTCCTCCACGTAGCCATTGCCGCCGAGGCATTCCAGGGCCTCGGCCACGTGCGCCGGCGTCCGCTTCGTCACCCAGTACTTGCCCACCGCCACCGCCAGGCGGGCGAACGCGCGGCCTCCCTCGTCGAAAGCGCGCGCCAGCCGCAGGGCCAAAACGGTGGCCGCCTCCGATTCCAGCATGAGGTCGGCCAGCACGTTCCGCATCAACGGCTGCGCGATCAGAGCGCGCCCGAAGGCGCGGCGATGGCGCGCGTGATGGACCGCTTCCACCAGCGCGCGCCGCATCAGCGCCGCGGAAGCGATAATGCAATCCAGCCGGGTGTGATGCACCATCTCGATGATGGCCGGCACGCCCCGCCCCTCCTCGCCCACGAGCCGCGCCCACGCGCCGTGGAATTCTACCTCGCTCGACGCGTTGGAGCGATTGCCCAGCTTGGGCTTGAGCCGCTGAAGATGAAACTGGTTGCGCTCACCGTCGGGGGTCCAGCGCGGCAGCAGGAAGCACGAAAGCCCGCGCGGCGCCTGCGCCAGCACGAGAAAGGCGTCGCACATCGGCGCCGAGCAGAACCACTTGTGCCCGTGGATGCGGTATTCGCCGTTCCCCACGGGTTCCGCGCGCGTGGTGTTGGCGCGCACGTCGGAGCCGCCCTGCTTCTCCGTCATCCCCATGCCTAGCAGGACCCCCTGCTTCTCGGCCGCCGGGCGGAACGACGGGTCGTAGATATTGGAGAGAACGCGCGCCAGCCACGATTCGGGGAGAGACTTCGAGGCCCCCGCAATTTGGGGGTTTCGTAGCCTGTCCCCGAATTGGCTTTTCAGCGCCGCCGCGCCGGAATACGTCATGGAAATCGGGCACAGGTGGCCGGCTTCGTTTTCCGCGGCAAGCATCGCCAGCGCCGCTCGGGCCACGTGGGCCCCCGGGCGCGGCTCCGCCCACGGGAGATTGTGGATGCCGCTGGTCACCGCCATCCGCATCAGGTTGTGCCAGGCGGGGTGAAACTCCACTTCATCGCGGCGGCGGCCGTAGCGGTCGTGCGTGTGGAGTATCGGCGGATGTTCGTTCGCCAGCGCGGCCCATTCCATGGCCTCCGCGCTTCCCACTCGCTGCCCGAAGGCTTCCAGTTGCTCGCAAGCCCAGCCCGCGCCCTCGCGGGTCACGGCCTCCCGCAATGCTCGGTCGGTGGTGAACGGGTTGTAGTTTTCCAAAGGCGGAGGCTGATTCAGAACTTCGTCCGGCACGCAAGTATCTTACCCGGTCCTACTCCACTTCGCGCTACTCTAATTCCCATGAACCGCCGGCAATTCGTGGTATCCTCCTCGGCGGCGGCCCTCGCCGGGCACGCCGCGCAGACTGTTCCCCCGAACCCCGCCCGGGCGCGCATGAAGCTGGGCTGCCAGACCTCCCCCACCAGCGAAACCCACGTCAAATTCTTTGCCCGCTACGGCGTCCGCAATATCTGCGGCTACCCCCAGACCCCGCCGGATCGCATCTGGGCCACCCGGGAGGAATTGGCTGCCACGCGCGACCTCGTGGAGAAGTACGGCGTCGCCCTGGATTGCGTCGCCGCCCCCATCCTGACCTCCAGCCACATCGGCCCTCCAGGTCTTCATCCGCAACTGCGCGGCGGCGGGCATCCCCTCCATCAAATACAACATGAGCATCCTGGGCGTGCTGCGGCTATCCGAGCGCACCCCCGGCCGCGGCGACGCTACGTACAGCACATGGCGTCTGAAAGACGCGAAGCCGCCCGCACCGCTCACCCGCGCCGGACGCGTCACCGCCGACCAGTTCTGGGAACGCATCACCTACTTCCTGGACCGCGTGATCCCCGTCGCCAATGAATACAAGATTCGCATGGCCTGTCACCCGCAGGACCCCGGCGTTCCGCCCCAAGGCTACCAGGGAGTGGACCGCGTCCTCGGGACCGTCGACGGTCTCAAAAAACTCGTGAGCACTCAGGAAAGCCCGTACCACGGCCTGAACTTCTGCCAGGGCACGGTGGCGGAGATGCTACCGGATCCCGGCAAGGAGATCTACGACGTCATCCGCTACTTCGGATCGCGCGAGAAGATCTTCAACGTTCACTTCCGCAATATCCGCGGCCGCCGCGACGACTTCATCGAGGTCTTTCCGGACGAAGGCGACGTGGACATGGTCAAGGCCATTCAGACGTACAAAGAGGTGGGCTATCCGTACATGCTCATGCCCGACCACGTCCCCACCGCGCCCGGCGACCCCGGCGGCCTGCAATCGTTCGCCTTCTGCTACGGGTACATCCGGGCGTTGATCCAGGCGGCGGACCGATTGGCGTAGTTACGCCGGCTGAAAAATCCGCCCCATCGCCCACCTGATGTTCGGCTGGCGCTTGAACCACTCCCACAGGCGGCCCGTCCTCAGGTTCTCCGCGCTCAGCAGCATGATCCCCAGGTCGATCCCGATCACATCCGGATCCACCCACCGCGAGAGCGGTTGGAAAGCGTCGGAGAAGCCGTAACGGCCGTAGATCAGCCTCCCGAAGCCGTCGCGCATGGCGCGGAGAGCAGCCAGCGAGATTTCCGGGGTAAACATCAGCGACCCTCCCGCCGCACACGGAGCCACCGTTCCATCGAAGTCTCTGCGCGAGAGCGCGCTCCCCCAGGCGAGGTAGCCGATCTCGCTATCGGAGGGAGTGACGCCCCACAGGTTCTCCGAATAGCTGGGATACAGGCTGCGCAGGCTCAGGCAGAATGCCCGGTGCGCCAGGGTGGCCACCACCGAGTTCTGGAAATAA
>JAIQFU010000029.1 GCA_020073115.1 Terriglobia bacterium | reverse complement strand
GTAGTGTTGTACGAGATGGCAGCCGGCGCACGGCCGTTTAAGGGCCAGACCGGGTTCGACCTGAGTTCGGCGATTCTGAAGGAGGCGCCGCGGCCGCTGTCCGCTGAAGTGCCAGCGGAGTTGCGGACGGTGATCGGGCGGTGCCTGGAGAAAGATCCCCCCCGCCGCTGTCAATCGGCCAGCGAGGCGCGCACAGCGCTCGAAGCAATCCAGGCCGGGAGGATGGCTCCGTGGGCAACCTGGCATTACACATTGACGCGCCGTCGCTGGCTGGCGTTGGTGACCGCGCTGGTGGTCGTCGTCGTGGTTTTGGCTTTCGTGCTGCGAGGGCGGCTGGGAGGCCCGCCGCGCGCCCTCAAACTGGCGGTGCTTCCGTTCGCGAACCTGAGCGGTGACCCAGAGCAGGAGTACCTGAGCGACGGCTTGACCCAGGAGATGATCGCGCAGCTTGGCGGTCTGCACCCTCAGAGCCTCGCCGTGATCGCGCGAACCTCGGTGATGCGCTACAAAAAGAGCGACAAGCCAATAGATCAAGTAGGGCGCGAGCTGGGAGTGGACTACATCCTGGAAGGCAGCGCGCGGCGGGAGGGCGGGCGGATTCGGATCACGGCCGAACTGATCCAGGTACGGGACCAGACGCAGCTCTGGGCAGAGAGCTATGAGCGCGAGCTGGCCGGCATCCTGGCATTGCAGAGCGACGTGGCACAGAAGGTCGCCGGGTCGCTGGCGCTCGCCTTGCTTCCGGCCGAACGGAACCGGCTGGCAAGTGCCCGTGCCGTCAACCCCGAAGCGCACGACATGTATCTCAAGGGTCTGCACCACTGGTATAAACTTACCTCGGGCGATCTCGAGAGCGCGTTGCAGTACTTCGAGTTGGCACTGGAGAAAGATCCGAACTACGCGCCGGCCTACGCTGGTGTTGCCTTAGTCTGGCTTGGCCGCCAGCAGATGGGCTATGTCCCCCCCAGAGAGGCCGGGCCGAAGGCGAAGGCGGCGGCTGAGAAGGCCGTGGCGCTGAATGACGCCGTCGCCGAAGGTCATTACGCGCTGGCGCTACTCAAAGCCTGGACCGACTGGGACTGGACGGGCGCCGAGCGCGAGTTAAAGCGTGCGATCGAGATCAACCCTAGTTTTCCGGATGCGCGAGCCTACTACTCACACTTGTTGATGACCATGCAACGTCCCCAGGAAGCGATCCCACAGATGGAACGAGCCCTGCAACTAGACCCGTTCAATCCTCTCTTCCAGAGTCTGTATGGCGTGGCCCTGACGTATGTGCGCCGGTATGACGATGCGATCGCGCAGTACCGCAAGGCGCTGCGGACCGCGCCAGATAGTCCGATTGCGTTGGGCAATCTCCCGCTCGCGCTTTTCGATAAAGGGATGTACAAAGAGGCTCTCGCCGAATGGAAGACGTACTTGAAGACTGCCTATGGCGGTGAGGTCGAAAGAGCCCTCGAACAGGGCTACACGCAAGCGGGCTACCCGGGCGCCATGCGGTATGCGGCGGAGGCCCTGGTAGCGCGTTCCCGTATGGCGCCCGTGACCCCCTTTCCCGACATTTACTGCCTGTATCTCCACGCCGAGGAGAGAGCCCAGACCCTCGAGTGGCTGGAAAGAGCCTTCGCGGCGCACGATCCCAACTTACCGTATCTGGGTTTGCCAGATTATGACAGCCTACGTTCGGAGCCCCGCTTTCAATCCCTGCTGCGGCGGATGAATCTGCCGCAATAACCTCAGGGAAAAGGGCTTCACATTTTCAGTGATTCACACGCCCGAGTTAGCGGACAAGATCTTTCCCTACGTGGGGCTGCCGACGAATCGCGAAAAGGAACTGGGCTCTGTCGGAAGATCCGTGCTTCACGAACGTGCGGAGCGCTCGAATTAGAACGAGTTGCTAAGAGTATGTGTTGCGGCCGTTCGGCATCCCTCTGGCTACTTAGGCAAGAGATCACAGGGCTCAGTCAAGGCCGGCGACTTGTCGCAGTTACTGTATTAGTGCAGGCTCGGAAATAGTCATTGCCCTTGCTGCTTGGCTTCACGTTTGCGATTCTCATCGGCCGCCCGCTGCCGTGCCGCAATTTCGTCAAGGGCCCGCCGCTTCGCTTCCATCCGCACGTGGGAGTACCGCGAGAGCATGGCGCAGAGGCGCCCATTGGCATGGGGCCGTCGGCCCGAGCGTCTAGTTGGCTTTGAGCAGACAGCGCCGCCGGGCGGTGCGGAGGGCCCTCAAACGCTCATTGGCCCTCTTCTGTCTTTCTCCGGAGACTACCGTCTGACACGCTTCGCAACGTTTCCGTATTCGCGACCGCGTGACAAACTCGGTGCCACAGCGGCGGCACTGCTTCGTCATGGTCTCTTCGAACCAGAGAATCCCCGGCTTCATGGGCAATAAATAGGAATAGCGGAGGTCCCAATGATCCATTACCTCAACCTCTCGTCGTCTGATAACCAAGCCAGTTCCAGGAGTTGAGATCGCCGATTGCGGATTTTGGCGCAGCAGGCGCCCTGCATTTTGAGATCCCCTTGGACCTCCTGCCGCCGCGATGTCCGGTTTGCCGTGACGAGACGATCATCGGCCACGGACGGCGCCTGGGTGACCTCGCCAGGCGGCTCCTACGTTAGCGGGATAAGGTCTTCGTGCTGGTTTCCTCCTCTGCGCCGCTACCTCTCGCGCCGCCGCACAGGTGTCTGCGTGAACGCGCATCTGCTCTTCGGTGAAGGTGAACCTGCGTTTCTCCTCACTCTCTCCTTGCCGTTCCAAAAGTCCCCGACACAACAACGGAAGCTCCTGAATCCGAATGCCATAACGCGGAATCAGGGCCAGATCTACTCCAACCGTAAAGCCCGTCCGTGCTCCATCCGCATTGCCTTGGAATGCGTATAGGCGGACGCCCGCATCCTGATCGAATCCCATCATTGTGAACCGCATCGTCGCAGTCCCTGCAAATCCTCTTTGCGTTTCCGGGCCGGCCGTAGTTGGCACTGGCATTCCTCCTTCCGGCGGTCAGTAACTGCATTCCGGGTGCCCGATGCTCCAAGGGCTATAGCCGGACGTCGGCGCGGGAATGAGCGGGCGGTTCGTGCGTGACATCAACTCCGTAATCAGCGTGCAAACGCAAATCATGAACATCCACACGGCCGAGGGATCGGGCAGAAGGATGGAGACGCTGCGAGCAAGCATAGTGAACCTCTTGCGGTAAATGAACTGGCTAAGAGGCGGAGTGGGGCAATCTGACTTAGCTCAGATTGTCGGAGGGTGGGCAGAATCGCTCAGACCCTAACTAGTTTAGGTTAAACACTCGCGTATGTCAAGCTGCTGTTGTAAACAGGCCCGGAACGTGATATTATAATTATGGCATCTCCCACCAAGAGCCGAGCGGCCAGTGTTTCAGCCCGATGAACCGTCCGTCCCGGATGCCCCTTGCCAGAAAGGACGGAACAATATGCTCCGGTTCCACAGTCTACAATCACCCGGCCTTTTTCAGGTGCTGACATTCCGGAAAGGCGATTCGGTCTTTCTTGCGGAGGGGCCGTGCCAAGGCACAGTCGGCACCTTCCTCAATTTCAGGGACGAGGACACGAAGTGGGCGGATATTTTTGAGCGGGCTTCACAGGTTCGCTCACACCCGGTCAAATGGCTCGAACACTTACGATAGGAAGATAGGAATACTCATACTGTGGTGTATGCGCTTCAAAGCAATCGGGCTGATGATACTGGCGGGTCCATCGAACCCCTTCGTTACCCACACCTAGGCGTTCCGCCCGAACTCATACTTGAAAGTGAAGTCATCGCACTACTATCGGTCAGCCCGATTCAACACGACCACGATACTCTGGCAAGTTTGTTGGGCCATGACCACTGGAGAATCCACAACGCTCTGAGTCTTCAATCTGCTTCGGCGTTTTTGCGGGCGCACGGAGTTCCGCTGGTAATCTGTGAGCACGAATTGTCGCCGGGTACTTGGACAGAACTGTTGAACAAGATCCGGCTACTTGCGATTCCGCCCTTTCTCATCGTGACTTCTCGGATTGCAGACGATTACTTATGGGCAGAAGCTCTTAACCTGGGAGCCTACGATGTCTTGGCGAAGCCCTTTGACCTAGCGGAACTGGCACGTATTCTCAGTTCAGCTTGGCAGCATTGGCACGACCAGCAGGAAGCTCCCATCCAATCACCTACGACGGTGAGCGCACAGGACACAAGCTACTATGAATAACATTCTTGTTGGGAACCTAAGTCCAAACGTGACCGAGCAGGACCTTCGATCCCTATTTGCAAAGCACGGCATAGTTCGGCGGTTCAAAATGATGACTGATCGCTGGACTCGTCTATCCAGAGGGTTCGCGTTCATTCAGATGAAGGCCGATGCCGATGCGGGAATGGCAATCGCCGCTCTGAATGGCACAGACCTCAACGGCAAGGTCTTGAAGGTGAACCAAGCCCGTCCACAACTTCATCGCAGTAGTCGAAAACGGACGGCAGCTCAGCCAGTGATAGGGCCGAAACTCTAAGAAAGGAACTCTTCATGCCTACAGGGTTGGTTTTGATCGGCGGTATTTTGGTCGTTGCCGCTGGTGGTCTGTTCTTTCTCTTTCTTCGCCGGTCGAAAGCGGCCGAAGGACCGCATTTTCGTTAGACCGGATTGTCCAGCTCAAGGAGTGGCATCGCCCGTGTACACGCCGTTTTGATGTGTTTCGCGGCGATTCTCGCCGGGGGCGGCCGTACTATTGAAGAGGATCTGAACTGGCCGGCTTCGCAACAGGGCTCCCAAGTCCTCTGGACTGGCGGCTATCCGGGCAGGCCCGCGCGGGCAGCCTGATCTGGATTTCATGGAGGGTTCTTGTGGGAACCCTGGCGAGCGATTACTGAACCGCAACCGATCCAGAAAGCGCCGCCGCCTGCTGCTGTGCCGCCTCCTCGATCCGCTTCTCGTCCGCTGCACGCTGGCGCGCTGCAATTTCGTCGAGGGCGCGCCGCTTTGCTTCCATCCGCACGTGGGAGTACCGCGACAGCATCGCGCGAGAGACATGGCCGGCGATGCTCATTATGACTTCGTCGCCCGCGCCCGACTCGGAAAGCTCCGTTACCAGCGTGTGGCGGTTATCGTGCCACCGCCCGACGACCTTGGCCTTGTCGCGGACCTTTGTCCACGCCGTCCTCAACGTCGTGACCGGCTTGGTGGGATCGTTCGGTTGTCCCTTGCCTGCCGGGAAAACGTACCACTCCGGCTTGCATTCACCGAACCGCCGGATGTACCACGCGGCGTGCGCTTCAAGGGCGATCATGACCGTATCGTTCAGCGGGATCACCCTGCCCGTGCCTGCGTCAGTCTTCGACTTGCCCACCGTGAGCTGCTTCTTATGGACGAGGTCGATCTGCCGCCACCGGAGTTCGCGCAGTTCCTTGTCGCGCAGTCCGCAGTTCAGATCCACCACGAGGGCGGGGTACATGTTCTTGCTCCGCAGCTTCGATGCTTCCGCCAGCATGCGCGCCTTCTCGTCGGCGGTGTAGGCCCGTCCCGGGGATGGCGGCAGTGCGAGTTTCATCGCTTTCTCTCGCCGCAGCTTGGCCCGAATCAGATCGCCCTGGTCGCCACACAGCCGCAGGAGCAGCAGCACCTCGTCGTTGATGGTCTTCGGACCCGCCTTCTCCGCTAAGCGGTCCGTCTGGTAGCGTTTCACGACCGTCGGCGTGATCTCGACGACGAGCTTCTTGCCGAGGTGGTCTGTCACGTGCCCGAGAGCGTAGACCGCGAACGTGGGCGATTCGTGCTTGGCCTTGTATTCGACCAGAAACTCGTCTGCCGCCTGCTGGAGCGTTTTCCGTCGCTGCTTGCGGGATTCCTCTTCGATAACTTGGCTGTAGCTCTTCTCCAGTCGCTCGCGCTCGCGGCTTTCCTCCCTGCCGGCATCGTCCCTATTCGCCGTGCCCGTGGATCCACGGTGCCGCCGCCCGTCCAGGATGAACTCGTAATGGTAAAACGTGCCGTTCTTGAAAACGCACATGTGGCGAAATTGCCTCGACCCCATGGGGGTCCAGGGGTGCGGAACAGTCAAGTTAAAGATCGGCGCGGTCGGCCAGCCCCACGCCTCGGTTGATTGCCAGGTCTTGCAGCGCCGCCGCCGCCCGGCTGCGATTCCAAGAACGCGGTGATATCGCCGAGCTTGTATCGAACCGTCGTGCCGTTGATTCGCCGGAATCGGCAGCCGACGTTCAACTGTCGTTCGCGCTGCAGCACCTTCACGCTGCAGCCGCGGATGGCGGCGTATACGTGCTCATCGACCCACGCCCACGGGACCGCTGGCACCTGCGTCAGATCGACAGGCCGGGGAACGCTGCCCATTTCGTCAGGCCCTTTTCCCTTTTTGCGTCTGGTACTCGCGCACTCGCCCATTGAACCTGCGCTTCCATTCGTGGATCTCAAGCACAGTGACGGGATCTCCGATCTGGACCACCCGCCGCAATTCAGCCGCCGTGTACACGGCGCCCCTGGGCTCGCCCAGGCGACGGGCATCATCTTCGTCGGCCACGATAAAGAGGCAGCCGGCAGCGTCGCTCCTGAGTTCGATGGCCATGCCTTTCAGGACGTCTTCAAGAGGCTCAGGCTGCCCCGATTCCTTCGGGCGATCCAAGGCCCTCCTCGCGATGCTCAGGTAATCAGGCATGATGTTTCATCTCCGCTGGGGCTGCGCGAAAAGCGCGAAAAGCGCGGTAAGTCAGCACGCTATACCCCTTTCCGCGCTTTCCGCGCTTTTCGCGCATCTTCACTGGCTGCAAACCAGCGTTCGACCGGTCGGCCTCCGGTGTCTTCCTTCTCGCACTCAACCAAGGCGCGTTCACCCAGGATGCGCAAGGCGGTTCCGATCTCCTCGGATGAGCGGTGCCCACCAAATAGGTCGCGGAGGTCACTTCTCGTCAAGCCTTCCGGGGCGCCTCCAAGAGCTTTCAGGATCCGGTCAGCGACCTGGTTGCCCAGGGCGGCGCCGAAGATGAACTCCGCCGAGTCCTCACAGTACTTCCACAAGGCCAGCGCCGCCTCAAGGTGGCATCTGCGGACCTCGGTTGACATGTCGAGCAGGGCATAGATGCAGGACAGCCTGAGCACATGCGCCTCGGCCCTCGAGGTGAGTGCGCCAAACAGGCCCGCGCGCTCACCCGACAACTGCGGGTAAACTTCGCGCCACATGGCTCCGGCTTCGGCATCCCGGCGCATTTCGCCTAGTCCGTGGGCAAACTCGACGACTTCCGTCAGCCGGCTGATCAAGGGATCAAGGTCGAGATGGTCCCAGTCTCCACCGTCAGGGAGAAACTTGGATCGCTGGACACACAGCCACAGATTCCTATTTCCGAAGCCGTTGACCTTGTCGTTGTTGCTCAACTCCATCAGGAGCTCGTCGCGGGTAATGTGCCCGATGATGCTGATGTGGGCGCCCGTCGCCTTCACCGGGGAGTTCTTGTTGAGCACGCGCAGGAGCCCGGAGTCCCATGCTTGTCGGTAGACCGTCGAGAGCGTATTCCCGTCCCGGCCAGCCACGCGCAGCACGGACGCGAACTCGGGTTCAATGACGAGCAGCCGCTTATCGGCAACCCCCATGTCCACGATGACGGTCTGGTAGCCGGTGATCGTCTTCTTCTTATCCCGGATCGGCTCCTGCTTTTCGATCTCGTCCCTTACGGCCCAGATTAAGCCCTCACCGCTGGACAGGCCGGCCAAAACGTGGTTCTCGACCCAGGCTGGATCAACGTGGCGAAGGAGATTGAACGTGTCGGACTTCGCTGTCCCTTTCCGCGCGCTGGAGGTCTTCCCCACGCAAATCGCGTTTTCATTGGTGTGGTGGCTTGCGCCTCCCACCTGAAAATAGGGACTCCGGCCTCCGAGGTTACCCACGCCCACCAAGACGTGGATCAGAAGCGCTACTGGATCAGCTTCTGTCTGCGGTTCGAGCGTCCGCACGATGTCGCCCGCCAGGCCGTAGTAGGCTGCATCGTCAATCGGCGCAGGCCATTTCGCCGGCTCCGGGGGGCCGACCTCGACGTTATCCGCCATGCCCTGGTCAGCGCCACTTATGCGGCGCTTTTCGCCGGGCGGATACGCGCAGACGCTCGCGGCGATCCGCTTGATGTTCTGCTCCGGCGCATTCTCCTCAAGGCGGCCCCTGTTGATCTCAAGCAGTGCGGCCTCGATCTCGGGATATTCACATCCCCGAGCGCGCATTGTGCCGGCGATGCTGACCAAGGTGTCGTGCTGGCTGCCCTTGGGAATCTTACCCTCGTCGAGCGTGAAGGGAACCTTCTTTTGGCCGTGGGGCGATAGGGCGAGCAGCCATTCGAGAGCGGCCTGGTGCTCCTCCACGTCGAGCATTTGGCCAGCCCAGTGGTTGCCCGTCACAGTAAAGTAGCGCGCCTGATCGTAGATCTCGACGCGGCCATCGCCCAAGGGGAATGCGGCGCCCCCGCCCGGCAGACTTCCCTTTCCCCAAATCTTGATCCCCCGGCCGCTCGGGGAAATCTCGGCATAGCTGTCGAAATACCGCTCCATGATTGGTTGCGCCCATGGCTTCAGTTGTCCGGCAGCGTCGATGCAGTCGTCCAAGTCGATTCCGAAATATGGATCGCCGGGCGAAAAGACGAAGCCGATGCCAGACCATCGGTTTGGATTCTCCCGCCAGGACTCCAGCGCCTCGTCCCAGGAGCACCACGTCTTGGCGTCAGTGCTGCTGGCATGGCTGCCGTTGATCTGATAGGGCACCTTTGTAGGCTTGCCGCCGTCGCGCCGTTCGTAACGCCACACGATCCATTGGTCGAGTTCTGCCAGGCTGTCAGGGATGCGAATTGTCGGTGGTGCCGCCTGCTGGCCGGTCATTCCTCGACCTCCAGCCGGAGTGCGCGGGCCACCGCGAGGGTAATGGTTCGGGCCTTGTGTTCGCCTGACGCTGCTCCCACGCCAGAGCCTGCGCGGATCTCCGCGGTGAACGCGCGGCCATCCTGTTTGAGGGTGTACTGATCGGCAGCGCGGTCGAGGAGTTGGAAAGCATCGGCAAGCTCCGCGAGAGGACTGAACCGCCATTTGGGAATCCAACTCCGGCCCGATTTCACGAACCGGTCCGGGCCGGATTTCCAGCCCATGACGCGGGTGGCGAGTTCGTCGGTCAGGCGCTCGTCGTTCATGGCAGCTCCGGGGGATGGGTCTCGGCTGCCTGATTCCGTGTGTCACACTCCTCCGGAGGTGCAGGCCTGTCGAGGTCTATTTGGTTTGGGATGTTGCGAAGCCGGGCGGCTTCCGAGTGAAGGGCCTTCCGTATCCGGTCCTGCTCATCTGCGCTCAGAGATCCGCTTCCAAGCTCAAACGTGCAGATCTTGAACCGGCTGACGCCAGACATTCGGGCCAGCCTGCTCTGCGAGATCCTGAGTGCGAGTCGGTGGGTTTGAAGATTCATCGCTACAACGGTTGTAGCCGAACTTCAGCTTTTTTTCGTCTCGCGCGAAGTCTCGCGAGTCTCGCGGAACGTTTGGGGAACGCGCGCGAGACACTTGGCAGGGTCAGTCAGGAAGTTGTTCAACGGTAAGGCCGAGAGCATCGGCGAGCGCTTCTCGGTTCTCATCGGTGATCTTGCTGCGGGTTCCATCCAGGTACTGGTACACGGAGTTCTTGCCCACACCAGCTTCGGTCACCAGACGACCCCGCTTCCACCGCTTCTCTTGGAGAACTGGGTTTACGACCGCCTGCCGCCTCGCCGCACGCGCAGCCTTGTCGTCCGCCTTGGTGGGGCCCACGGAGCCTGGGACCCCGTTCGCCTCTTCCATGATTTCATCTGAGATCTCTGTCGGATGCTCGGGCTTCTTGGAAGGCGCCCCATATCCTTGCGGTACAGCTTTCGACGCGGGTCCCGAGGTGCCGACTCGGCTGACGTACTCAAAGGCCGCGAGGCGCAGAGCTATGCGGTCGCAATCCAGACCCTCCGGCAGGTCCTGAATTCCCATCTCTAATGTCCGTACGGCATCTTCCTCCAGATGGGTCTCGGTACTGGGGTCGATCAGCCCTCTTGCTCGCAGCGCGATCCGCACATCCGCCGTATCGCGTGACTTCGGCATTGATAGACGCAAGGGGCTGCCGAGTTCGGTGTCAGCGAACGCGAACAGAGATCGCTGCCAATCCTGCGCACGGTTCATCTCATGACTGTCTCTGAGGAAGGTGGTGACCCACCGCGCAATCGTGCTGGTGACGTCCGCATCCGCGATTGTCTTTGTTCCGAGGGCAACACCAAGGATACCGACCGCGTCAGCCCGAAATGCCATCGGTACTCCGTTGACAACGGGACTACGACTCGCCAATCGGATGAGACCCTTCCTGAGTACTATCGTCTGCGCTTCAGAGAGAAGGCCGACTTCCGCGGCGAAACCCAAAATCGCGATAGTCTGGAAATCTTGATCGGCTCCCTCCCGCTTGGCTGCCTGAGCGGCGATCAAAGCCAATTCAGCGCGCTGTTCGGGCTCCTGCAGTAACCACGCCCCAAATGTCTTGCTCAAGTTTCTGCGGCAGGACTCGCTTATGCGTGTCCGTAGCGCGGCACAAACCTCAATGAGCGATGACGCAATCACAGGAACCACAGCGTCTTCCCAATCCGGTCCAGCATTACGTCCGGATTCCATCGGTCAAGGCGAGAGAGTCTCCCCAGCGCCTTCGCAATTAGGTCCGAATACTGAATCGTGACCGGGAAGGATATCGGAAGAAAGGTGCGCCACGAGTGGCAGGCAAACGCATACGCCTGTTCGACAAGATACGGCATATCGGTGAATGAAGAATCTTTGTGCAAGCTAAGAAGTAGCGGCCGCGGCGTGCCGTCTTCTGGACGCTTTACTTGGTTCGGCCCGGTCAGGGACAACAGTGTTTCCCGATTCCCAAGCTCCAGATAGCAACCCCGTACCGGTGCATATTGTCCTTTGCTCCGACCCGTATCGTAGTCCCTCACGCCATCCTGATCGGTGTCAAACGCCATGTACGGATGTCGGTCGCCCACCTGGAGAAATGCGTATTTAATGTCGTATTCAGAGAACTCGCTTATGAGATTGGCAACTGCTTGCACTTCCTCATGACTGAATCGCTTGAATGCAGCGTGAAACACCAAAAGCACGCGGTCGCCCCGCTGCCAATTCATACCTGCCTTCACATTCAAAACAGCGGTGCGGAGCGATTTCAGCATGGTCTCCCGATATTGATCCATCGCGACTGCCTTCGACACGTTGGAGACGTGGTAATAACCGTCGCCGCTGAATACCGAGGTGATCCCTACGAATCGTTCCCGCTTGCCCAATCGCCCATCTCCCACTTCGGCGCTCCCGAGGCCGATAACCAACTCGTGGACACCGATGGAGCTCGCCTGCAAGAGCCACGGAATCCCGCCCAACTTGGCGTATGTTGCCAGCCCCATGTTGTTGAGGCAGAACGTAAGTTGGCTGCCCCAGTTTCGCGTGGTCTCAATCTCGAATTCTTGGACCAAGATCTGAAGGGTCTGGAAACTGAGTTTAGCGACGAAGTAGGGGTTGCGCTCGGGCGGTAGCTGATGAAACGCTTCTTCGATCTGAACGAGCGCCAGATCCCACCGTTGGCCGTTTCCATGCGTCTCAAGCGCCTCCTGGCAGGCCTTGCGGTATGCATCGACAGAGCTGCCCTCAGCCAAAAAGTACTCATAGCGAATTTGCTCCAGAGCATATTTCTGGCAGAAGCCCCGGTCAAAGTAGTTCTTAGGCGGTTTCCCGAGATAGCGGGGTGACGGTGGGATCTGGACACCATGGAAGAAGAACTTCCGTAGGAACTGGTCCACTTGTCCTCGCTGAGATCTCTGGCAGATTACGCAAATCGTGGGCGGGGCAAGGGTCTGAACGTGAGCGGTGTAAGGCCCGTATCTGTTCAGTCCCTGGTCGTGCCATTCGCTCGTCTGGGAGCCAGTGTGATCAAAGACGTAGACCGGGCGAGGCGCTGCTACGAGTTCCGGAAAATCCCGTGCCGAATCATCTAGAAAGGAGCCAAATGTGAATGGCGCGCCGGGAGCCATTTCGTACTGACGCGACCGCAATGAGTCGACAACCCTTCTGATGCGATCGAGTTGTGCTGGCCCCTGCTTCAGCGCGGCCCGCTGGCGCTCGAGGGCAGCGGAGATCCTCGCAGCATCCTCCTTGAACACAAATGACAAGCAGTCTGCAAACGAGTCTTTCGCCGGCCACACGTCGGTTGCTTCAACAGCGTCGATACCATCTCGGGTGTCTGTGAGTCGAAGTCGCGAGCCCTCTACTGACCGGACGCACCCAAGGAGTTTGAACTCGGGAGCTATCCTAGGATCTTTGCGTGGAACCTTTCTGCCTACGTAAAGCCCTTCCAGACAGAAGCCGTCACCCAGAAGTTCAGCAGCCGTCCGCTCCACTAGCCGGGTTGTGCGCACGTTCACCAGGGCTGCGATGAAGGGTTCTTTTCTGTAAAAATAGATGCGACGGATCGCGACTTGATAAAGAAGGCGAAGGCCGAGCCAGTCAGGTGGTGCAGTACCGTGAGCACAGGCGATACGGAGAAAGTCTTTGCGAGAGACCACCTCGATCGGCTCGTAGTCCAACGAGGTTGCTCCGAGGTCGGCTAGGCGATTCAGCAGTGCGTTGCGTACCAATGCCGCGGTTAGTCCGAGGTGTTCCTTGAGCCGAATGGTTTTGGGATCTCCGATTATGGGCGCATCCGAGGTCACCGGAACACCCAGAATGCCGTCCGCGCCATCGCGACGGAAGACGTGGGTGCCGTTGTGTTTGTCTCGAAGTTGCTCCAGTACTTCGTCACCGTCGGCTCCGTAGACCAACCGCCCGACCCTGATCTCACAATCCGTGAATCCGACGGGCGAAAAATTTAGAACCAAGCTCACGGAAGTGTCCTTTTTCAGATCTCGTGGGATGCTGGCTGAAGTGCTTTGTTTTCACTGAGAACCGTGGAGCCTCGATCAAGGTGATGGGATTGAGGACTTGGAGAGATGCCATGAGCGTGAAGGACCATCTGTAGACCGTGTGCTTCCATTCGGCGCGCGACGGCGAGCGTGGCTGTGCGCGACAGTTCAAACTGCTACCGGCGGCGAACCATAAGGCGCTAAGATCGCCCGCGACCGCCATTCCGGCGACGCAACTGCCTACTCATAGTGTTGAGTGTATCAGGAGTTCACCTGGTAGTGGGGATTCTGGTACAGGTTCGCGGAAAACCGATCCAGAGCAAGCCTCGCTGCAGGGATTGCGGGACGTGATCGTGGGAATGCAAACGGTTCTGCTCGACGCTGCGATCAAGGCTGACGTGCCACGTTTCATTCCGTCCGACTACTCGATCGATTTCACCAAGTTTCCACCCGGAGAGAATCGTAACCTCGATCTGCGCCGAGACTTCCACAATCGCCTCGACAGGACTTCGCTTTCAGCGACAACGATCTTCAACGGTGCGTTTGCCGATATGCTGACGGGTCAGATGCCGCTCATTCTCTTCAAACTGAAGCGAGTCCTTTATTGGGGCAACCCGGACCAGCGCATGGACTTCACGGCGATGGACGACACGGCCGCATTCACGGCGAGAGCGGCTCTTGATTCGTCCACGCCTCGGTTTCTACGAATTGCTGGCGATCAACTCAGCGCCCGAGAACTGGTGGCGGTCGTAAGCGAGGTGACCGGAGAGGAGTTCCACCTGTTCCGCGCCGGAGGTCTGGGAATGCTCAGCACGCTTATCAAGGTCGCGCGCACGGTCGCTCCTGGAGAGAAGGAACTCTACCCGGCGTGGCAGGGCATGCAGTACATGCGCAACATGTTCGACGGCCGGGCAAAGCTGGAGTCGCTCGACAACGATCGCTATCCCGGTATTCTTTGGACGACTGCGCGCGATGTGCTCGCAACGCGTCAAGCTGGCTAGCCTGCGTGCCGGTAAGAACTCGGTGGGTGCCTACCCACCTCTTCGCCTTCTTCGACGATGATGCCGGCCGTGCTCGGCGCGTGCTAACGGCCCGATGATGACAGTCGACCGTCGGCCGGTTCATCTCATCATATAGCCGACCAACTTTCTTAGATAGTGATCCGCTGTCGTACCATTCCGCACATTTACCTCGGTGATCTAAATCAACCAGCCTCTTGACATTTCGCTTGACCTAGGAGTGCTCGTTGGCCTAGAATATCTGCAATTGCAACTGCTGTCGATGCCTTCACCCAGCCGAAGAGGATGAGGTACTTCCTTTCCCCCGCCTGAAGCATCCGCTCCTTTGCATTTGGAGGGATTCGGTCGAGGCGAGTTCTCGTGTCTGACGGTAATAACCAAAGCTAATTGAAAGGTGTTGTGCGTCCGGTGCTGTTCTTACGAGCAACATCGCTTCCGGGTACGTTCCGGGTTGAGGCGTCTTGTCGACCGTAGGTGAGGTGAGGGGCAATCCCGCCGCTCATAAGTCTCCACTGGCTTGTGCTTCGGGTCGGGAAAAGTGGCGAAAGTGGCCGACCCGTATGGGCGTGACCTGCTCACTTATTCCTCCAAGCGGGCATGGCTCACGCCCATGTTTTGAGTGAGCAGGTAGAACACGAGAGCATAGCGGACAATGCCAAAGCAGAATGTCACCGTACTTTCCATCCGGCGAGATCCTCTCGCATCGGACGCAGACGAGGAGATTGCCGAGATTGCCTACGACCTCTGGCTGGCAAGAGGCTTTCGAGGAGGTTCACCCGAAGAGGATCTGTTGACCGCCGTGCGGGTGGTGCGGGAGGAACCGTGGGCGGGGCTGTTTCTGGTGCCCAGACGGAAGTCGATGCGGAGTGATATGCTCCCGCCCGTTGCGATTAGGCTGCACTCCAGAAAGGGGCCCCAATGAAGACGCTTCTCGTTGTGGAAGATGACGCGTCGGTTTTAACGCTAATGGGGCATTGGCTGAAGCAATACCGCTTACTGCAAGCGACCACGGCAGAGCAAGCTCTTCAACTCTCCAGCGAGTGTGGCAGTCAAATCGCTCTTTTGATCACGGACGTGAGGTTAGCGACACGCTCGGGGATACAAGTGGCGCTGCGTCTCCGCGCAGAGATTCCAGATTTGCCGGTGATCCTGATGTCTGGTTATCCGGAGAGCGCGTGGCGTGCCTTGGACGCCGCCGATCTGAGAAGGCTTGGGACACATTCCGTGACCATCCTCGATAAGCCGCTTCAGGCTCAAGTCCTGGCGAGCCGGGTCGCGGAACTGATTGGGGAATCCACGTCTGAAGTCGCTCGAGCAACCTGAGTTCGCACGGTGGGCATCGGCGGGACGCTGGCCCCACTCGATTCTCCGCTGGCGCAACGGGGAGAGATGCGGACTTCTGCGAGGAAGGGTGCCCGCTGGCAGCACGATTGGCAAGGGCCGGGTTCCAACCCGCAAGACCCCTTCAACACCAGGGAGCCGTAGTGCCCACTTCGTTCATCAGCTTGTCACCACCACGTTCGTGATAACTTCAACTGCTATTCAGCGATGTCGGTGTGCCCGCCGTCAAGCTGACGGGATTTTTGACTGAAGTTCATTGATGTGGTCCGGTTTGGCCCAGTGGTCCGAATCGGCCTACGTCTGACGTTTGCTTGTGACCAGTGTGTAATACTCCGTCCAGCGCTTCGGGGGTCGGGTCAGAACTCCGGCGCCATAAGGGTGCCGCCATGAAAAAGAAGCCGCCCGAATGTGAAGCCGGAATCGTGACGGTGTTCTCGGTAAGCCCCGCAGAAGAGGACCACGTTGTTCTAGGCCAAATCCTCACCGGCTCCAACGGGACCAATCTCAAGTTCAGCGTAGAGGCCAGCCTCACGCTGGCATCGGCGTTGACGGTCTTGCAGAAGAGCCGTATTCCGATTGTCGTCAGTGAGCGTGATTTGCCGCCAGGTTCGTGGAAGGATCTGCTGGACCATTCAACCCACTTAGAGGTGCCGCCGCTCCTGATCGTCACATCTCGGGTTGCAGATGAACGGCTATGGGCAGAAGCCCTGAACTTGGGAGCATGGGACGTGCTAAGGAAGCCGTTCGACGCTCAAGAGGTACGCCGTGTGGTGGAAGGTGCTTGGCTGCGGTGGACAAATGAGCACGAGGACGTTCCCAGGGCGGGGGGGTAACAGCGTCCCGGCCCACGATTCTAAAGGCGGTCTTCTTCGCCGACTTGCTGGTGAATTGCCGTCACCAGTTCGACTCCGGCTTTTTCAATCTGATCCGAAACGACCGCCGAGCGGGCCCCGGTGCCGCAGTGGAACGACCAACCCTGATCCCGTGTGATCAGACTCATCGTGGCGGCGAGATCTGAAGCGCTGGGGGCCAAGATCCGATGGACCGGTACGGGGGTGGCCGCTCACGCCGACGTGCTGGGGGGCACAAACTCCTACGTGAACAGCAGGTTGGCGCAGGCGTTCTCGACCGCCGTCTGGATATCGGCATCCAGCGTGTTCGCCAGACCGTAGTCCACGTTCTGGTCGAGTGTGACGGCGGGCGCGACCGCCTGGGCCACCCCAGCGGGATTGATGATTGCGCTCTGTGCCCACCGGGAGCGCGTTCTATGATTCGGCGTCGCCTCCGCTTCGTCCAGGATGTAGGTAGCGAACTTCGCAACGGCGTGCGTGATCCGCTTGATGAAATCGGCGTCCTGCGCCAGATTGGTCGCTTCGAGATAGGTTGCCATAACTGTTTTCCTTTAGGTGCGAGTTGGATCGCCGGGATCCCGGCATGTTACGACACTGCGATGTAACCGGTCTTCAGTACGCCGTCAGCGCCGCGGACGCGGACGGCGAGGCGATTGTTTCCGGAGTCATACCAGATCGACATCTGCCGGTTCGCCAGGTATGCGTCCGTGATCGCGGCGGTGGGTATTCCTTGCACCAGATACCCGCCGAAGCCTTGCAGAACCAGCCTGCCCCAAGCCGAACCCGGCTGACAAGAATGCACGTAGCCGACGTTGCTGGTTTGATCGAAGCTGATGCCGACGCCGCCTTTTGTGCTGGATCCAGAGCCGCCCTGCCCGATGACTACGTGGCGGTTGTCCCAGGAGGTGACCGTCTGGGGCGCCGCCGCGTCGCTCGCGGTCCCGATGTGAACCTGGGCGGATGGATAGTTGTTGTTGATCCCCAGGATGGGGCCCACGATGCGAAGGGTGCTAATCGGCGGTACGACGCTGGCCCCCGGCGTGGCTCCGGTCCCGGCGATCAGGTCGATGTACTCCTGGGTGAAACCGATCATCGCGTAATTGGCGGCCTTGGCGATCCAGTTCGCGCCGTTAAATACGACGTTCCCTCCGATGCTGAAGCCGTTCGCAGCCCATCCGTGGATGTAGAGACCGCTGTCTGCACCCACTTCACAGCCCAACCGGAAGACGACTGGCGCGGTTCCACGCAGATCCAGCGGGTACTGCGCCGTCGCCCCAATTCCGATCTTCGCCCCGGCGTTGACTTGTACGCCGCCGAGGTTCAGCAGCGAATACCCACCGGCGTCTACGTTCCCGCCCCAGGTGCGCCCATCCAAGCCGAGGTTGTTCAGCACCGTCGCCAGCACAGGCCTGTCGGGAGCGAGCCAATTCGTCTTCGAGAGCCATGCCATGTGGATTGTCCCTTTCTCGCGGTGTACTGCTGCCTACTGGCGCGGCTGTCCGATTCCATCCTGCGGGGCGGGCCGCAGATACCATTTGTCGCCGTCCGGGAAGACGCCGTGCTGCCGGTAGTCTTCGAACTTCCCGCCCGCCGCTTTGACCAGTGCTGCGACGTGAGTCTGGTGCATCGCCAGGACACGTCCGAAGTTCTCGCGCTCGCGCTGCGCCGCTTCCGCATGCAATCGCGCGGCGTCCTCATGCGCCTTGGCGCGCGCTTGGGCCAGTGCGCTGAATGCGTTGAGTTGCTCGATGGAAGCGTTCATAGCCGTGGCATGGAACTCGTTGAGTTCGATCTGCTTCGGCGGCTCCTGTTGTTTCTGTTCCTCGTTCGTTGGTTGTTGCATAAGCTCCTATGTGCTGCCGGTCAAGATTCCCTGCGTGAAGGTCAGCGTCCCGGTCCCGCCGCCTGATTTCGTGTAGGAGATGGTCGTACTTAGGCCGTTGCCGCCGGTGGTGACAATGCTGAGGGCCGAGCCGATGGAGATCGTACATGCCGCGACATCCACCGCGAACGTCTTACCGGCGGCCGGACCCAACATGGAGAGCAGACCGCCCGTCGTCGCGTTTGCGAGCCGGATGTAGCAGGCGCCGCTTTGGTCCTCCAGGTTCAGGCCCGTCCCGCCGTTGTAGTTGCTCCAGAGGATCGCCTTCTTGCTGAGGCCTACACCCTCCCATACGCCGATTTACGTGGCCCTGCCCGAAGGCGTGTACCTCTTCGATGCCGGGCCTCACCGCCTGGCGCCGGTAGTCTCCGGGGACCTTCGCGAGAAGACAGGCACGCAGAACTATG
>JAIQFU010000497.1 GCA_020073115.1 Terriglobia bacterium | reverse complement strand
TCCAGGTCTTCCTGTACGGCGCGTACAAGAAACCCCGGGAGGCCACCTGGATGGCCGGGGTTGCGCTGTTCCTGATGACCCTGGCGTACGGCCTGACCGGGTACCTCTTGCCTTGGGACAACCGGGCCTACTGGGGAACGGTGGTGGCGACGCAAATTGCGGCCCACGCCCCGCTGGCGGGGCCGTATCTTTCGCGCCTGCTCGGCGGCGGAGACGGCGTGGGCGTGGTCACGTTCGCGCGGTTCTTCGGCCTGCACGTGCTGCTGCTGCCGCCGGCCACCTTTCTCCTCATCGGCCTCCATGTCTACCTGGTGCGCAAACATGGAGTAACGCCGGCGCCGGATGACGAGAGTCTCCCCCGGCGGCAGTTCTATCCGGGCCAGGCGTTCAAGGACACCGTAGCCATCTTCGTGGTGTTCGCCATCCTGTTCACCATGGCCGTGGTCGTCCGCGCTCCGCTGGAACAGCTGGCCGACCCGTCCGATACGGCCTATACCCCCCGCCCCGAATGGTATTTCCTGTTTCTGTTTCAGACGCTGAAGCTCATGCCGGGGCCGCTGGAAGTCTTCGGCAGCGTGCTGCTGCCCACCCTGGCCATTCTGGCGCTGATCCTGGTCCCGTTCATCGACCGGGGGCAGATGGTGAAGGTGACGCGCCGGACCACGGCCTTTGCGTTCGTGTTCCTGGCCGCCGCCGGATGGACCGGCCTGACCGTGGCGGCGGTGGCCGGCAAGCCGGGCGCGGCGCCGGTCTCCCAGCCGGCGGAAGCCGGCCCGGCCAGTTGGGCGCAGCTTTCGCCGGAAGAACTGGCCGGCATCGCCTATTTGCGTCAGGAAAACTGCTCCGCCTGCCACACCATCGGAGGCGGGCCGAACATCGGACCCGACCTCACCCGAATTTCCACGCACCGCGACGCCGCCTGGATGATCGCGCATTTCAAACGCCCCTCCTCCCTGCGCCCGGGTACGCCCATGCCGCCCATCCAGCTCGGCGATGCGCAACTGAATTCCCTGGCCGCGTTTCTTCTGAAGCTGAACCCGAAGAACGCCGCCGCGCTTCGGGCGGCGCCCGAGTTCGCGGTCGAAGGCGCCGTGGTTTACCAGGCGAACCAGTGCGGCGCCTGCCACATGATCGACGGAGTCGGGATGCGAATGGGCCCTCCCCTTAACGGCGTGGCGAAGCGCCACAGCCGGATCTGGGTGGAGCAGCATTTCGCCGACCCCGCCAAGCTCTCGCCCGGCTCCATCATGCCGCCGTACCGGCTCCCGCCGAAGGACCTCGAGAACCTCACCCGCTACCTGCTGGCGCTGGAGTGAAAAAGCGATCCGCTCTCAGCAATCGGCCGTCAACCCGGCAGGCTGAAGTCCTGCGCATTTTTTTGCTGGGAGCTGAGAGCTGACAGCTCTTCTCAGAATGCCTGCGGCGAATGGATGCCTTCCGATTCGAGCGCCACAGCCATTTTCTTCAGCGCTGTTTTGTGGATCTGCGAGACGCGGCTCTCGTTTACGCCGAGAACATCGCCGATCTGTTTCATGGTCATATCGTTGCTGTAGTAGAGAAACACCACCTTCTGATACCGTTCCGGCAGGGTTCCAATAGCCCGTTCCAGGACGCCCCGGAGTTGCTTCCGCGCGCACATGCGGTCGGGCTCATAGTCGGCCGTGGCGGCGAACTCCTCGGCGGCGGCGTGGTCCTGCTCCGGGAAACGCGCCCCGAGAGGCTGCGCCAGCCCGATGTTCCGCAGCTCCATCGACATCCTGCGCCACCGGTCGAGGCTGAGCCCCATCTTGCTGGCCACCTCGTCCTCCCCGGGGGAGCGGCCCAGTTCCGCCGCCAGGTCGCGCGCGGCCACGTCGGCCTGTTTCTGGCGCTTGCGCAGGTCGCGCGACGCCCAATCGAGCTGCCGCAGGCTGTCGAGGATGGCGCCTTTGATACGGTGCTTGGCGTAGCCCTGAAACGCCACATTCTTCCCCGTATCGTATTTCTCCACGGCATCGAACAGGCCGAGCACGCCGGCGTGGATGAGATCGTCGAGATCCACGTGGACCGGGAGATTCTCGTGCACGCGAATCGCGATCGACCGCACGAGCGAGAGGTGCTCCAGCACGACCCGGTCCCGCTCCTCCTGCCAGCTCTCCGTCTGCCGTATGGCCACACTTTGCACGCGCATCGTTCGTCGTCCTCGTTTCGCTTGGATTGGGGCCCGGCTGGAAACGCGCCGGACGACCTTACAGGTGCAACCGGCGGGCCACGAGAGTAGGGCGTAAATGCCTTATTTTCAGAGAGTTTTTGACTAGGGTCGTGTTCCGAAATGGAACGTGGTTCAGATTGGAACGTGGGGCTGTTTCAAATCCGGCGGCCGGCGCCCGGGACGGGTCCGACAGGGGAACGCGCGGCTACCACCCGGCCTTGTAAGCGATCAGCGTCTTGACCGCGAGTCCGCCGAGAAGGATCCACACGCCGATCCGCAGAATGCCGTCGAGCGTGAACAGGGCCAGAAGGGCCAGCACGGCGTACGCGCCCATCGCGCAATACAGGCGGGTGGTCATGAACCCCCATTCTGACACGAACCTGCCCGCCCTCCCGGAGCGGGCTGACGGGCTTGTTACACTGGAAAGTTGAGCCCATCCTCTCCTTCCCGGCTGCGCGTCTGCGCCGTCAGTTATCTGAACACGATGCCATTGGTGTGGGGCATGCTTCACGGCCCGCAGCGAGGGCTTTTCGATCTGGACTTCCGCATTCCGGCGGAATGCGCCGACCGCCTGGCCGCGGGGGAGGCGGATATCGGGATCGTGCCCTCCTACGAACTCACGCGCCAGGACCTGGAGATTCTCCCGGGCGCGGGCATCGCCTGCCATGGCCCGGTACGCAGCATTCTGCTGGTCTCCACCCGCCCCGCGGCCGAGATCCGCACGCTGGCCGCCGATTCCAGTTCCCGCACGTCCACGCAACTGGCGCGCATCGTTCTGGAGCGGCGCTATGGGGCGCTCCCCGCCATCGCCGTGCAGCCGCCCGACGTGCACGCGATGCTCGCCACCGCGGACGCCGCGCTGATCATCGGCGATCCGGCGCTGCGTCTGGAACCGTCGCGCCTGCCCTATCGCGTCTACGATCTCGGCGCGGAGTGGGTGGACATGACCGGCCTGCCCATGGTGTTCGCCGTGTGGGCGGGGCGCCGGGGCGTGGTCACCCCCGCGCTGAGCGAGGCTTTTCGGGAATCGTGCCGGTACGGCCGGGCGCGCCTGGAAGAGATTGCGGCAGCCGAAGCCGTGGCGCGCGATTTCTCGCCCGAACTGGCCCGGGGATACCTGACGAGCCGGATCGTCAACGAACTCGGCCCCCGCGACTACGAAGGCATGCGCCTGTTCCTGGAGTACGCGCGCCAGGGAGCGCCGGCCGCCGGGCGCATCGAAGGAATCGAAACGGCGGTTTGACCGCGGGTCGCGCCGTCTCGTATACTGGGATTTTCCATCGGAAAACGGAAATGTTGTACTTTGCCATCTTGTTGGTTCACATATTGGTCTGCGTCTTCCTGATTATTGTGGTGCTGCTGCAAAGCGGGAAGGCCGCGGACCTGGCCGGCGCCTTTGGCGGAATGGGCTCGCAGACGGCGTTCGGGCCGCGCGGTTCGGCCACGTTGCTTTCCAAGGCCACGACGATCTCGGCCGTCGTTTTCATGCTGACCTCGATGTCGCTATCGATCCTGGCCACCAAGCGCGCGGGATACAGCGCGACGGTATTGGAGGGCGGCACGACCAAGAGCGCTCCGGCGCGCCCGGCCCAGCAGCCCGCCGCTCCGCTCCCGGCGCCCACGGCCCCGAGCTCGGGTGGAAGCGCGCCGACGGCGCCCAAGAAGTAGTTCGTCACGCGGAGGTGGCGGAATTGGCAGACGCACTAGCTTGAGGTGCTAGCGGGAGCAATCTCGTGGGGGTTCAAGTCCCCCTCTCCGCACCATACATTCTAAAGCTGATGGCCTCAAGAGGCCACCCGAAAGGGTGGCCTTTTTCTTGGAATGTACCCAAATTTGTACCCAATCTGCGGGGCTTCAGGGGCAATGCAGGGGAAT
>JAIQFU010000496.1 GCA_020073115.1 Terriglobia bacterium | reverse complement strand
CCCAGTTTTGTGCCCGCCCCGGACCACGGGCTACCCGCCGTGTGCCCGGTCGGCTGCTGGGGGCGCGGGTTTGGCGCCGCCGGACTGCGCGTTGGGGGGACCGCTCGATGGCGTCCCTGACGGTCTGCACCTGCGGGTGGACGTAGCGCCGCGTCGTGGAGAAATCGCTGTGCCCGGCGAGGTAGCCCAACGTGTACGGGTCCATGTGCGCCGCCCATCGCGTCAGGCAGGTGTGCCGAAAGGTGTAGAGCGGGAACTCCGCGACCTTCGCCAGCGTGGTGGCCTTCGGATGCTGTTTCTTCAGAGAGGACTTCTCGATGTGGCCACTGCGGGTGGGCGCCGGGAACACCCACTCGCCTTCCGCCGCTGCACGCCGCGTTTCCAGGATGGCCTCCGTCCGCTGCGTCAGAGGGATCGTGCGCCGTGCGTTCTCGGTTTTGCCGAACGGGATGTGAACCGCGCCGTCCTGAACATGCTCCCACCGCAACCGAAAGCACTCTTCGGGCCGGAGGCCGAAATCGATCAGGATCGTTGTGGCATCCCGGAGCAGATAAGGATCGCGTGGTTCAATCGGCTCCTCGCCGCGCTGGGCCGCCCGGATGCCGTCGAGAGCGCTGTGGTACGCGTCCACGATGCCCTGGCCGACGGCGGACGCGGCATTCAGGTAGCTTGCCTCTTCATCCGCGGTCAGCACGCGGTCGCGGTGGTTCTCTCCAGGCAGCATTTCCACCCTCGGCAGGAGTTTGTCGACTTTGCCCCACTCGACAGCCAACTTCAGCATTCGCCGGAGTACCTCCAATCGGCGGTTGATGCTCGCGACCGCCAACTCGGCGTCGCGGAGTTTCGCAATGAAGCCGGCGATTTTGTCGGCGGTGATCTCGTCCAGGGCGCACTTGGCCAGCGGGCCGTAATCGATCAAGGTCTTGATCCCGGCATTGTAGTATTCCAGTGTCTTCGCCTTGTTCTGAAACCGGGATTCGATAAAGGGCTTGAAGTCCTTTTCGGCAAAGTCCTTCAAGGTGGGGACCGGCTTCCGGTCGCGCAGTCCGACCTCGCCTTTCGCCAGCGATGTCTTGTGCGCGGCCTCCATCTGCTCGGCCAGCCGCTTGTTGCTCTGCTTGGTGCTTTCCCGGATCGCTTTGCCTCTCCAGGTGAACCTGTACCACCATGTTCCGCCACGCTTATACACTGCCATCGTGCACACTTTCTCCTTTCGATTCCTGCTTGCTGGGTGACTCACTCGCGTCCGGCGGGCGCGACTTACCAGGGGTTCGAATGTTACCTTGTCCCCGGCGGATGAAGACTACAAAACCTACAAAACCGAGCGTGACCCATGGATGCCGCCGCGCTTCGGCCAGCGGGACTTCTCCGCGCCGATCAGCCAAGGGAACTGGCGATCCAGGAGCGCCACTGCCTCGGCCGCAGTTTCGGGCCGGTTCGGTGGGACTGGCGTTTTCGGAGTTATCTGCAACTTCCGCATGCGCAGGTTCCGGGCGCGGGCACGGCCGCCGCGCGCGCCGATCATCCGGCATTGGTCAATCGTCTTTTTGAACAGGATCTGCATCGGGCCATCCTTTCGCATGACGATTCATTGATCAGGTCGCGACCCGGTTCAAGCGCGGAATGTCGGGAACCGGCCTGTGGCTGGCGCGTGGCTACCCGCGGTCCACGGGTCACGTGAACTCTGATTCAATGTGTTCTGGACCTAAAATGCACTTTGGATACCGAGCACGGCTCGCTGAATTCGTGGCCGAAGATGTGTCCGCAATAGCAGGCCAACTTCATCAGTTGGTCGCCGAAGATGGGTTTCGCAGACTCTGGACCACTCAAACCAGTGCCTGGCTGGAAGAAATCCGTTTGCTGAAGAAGACCACCGAGGAACTCATGTCCGTGAGGGCCGACGCGCGCCAGTGGAGCATTCTTCTGGAGTACGAAATCGCGCGGCGTGGCCGCCGCATAGATGCTATTCTCCTCACGGCGAAAACTGTCGTTGTAATGGAGTTCAAGGTCGGACTCGAAGCGGCCGACAGCAATTCGCGGTGGCAAGCGCTTGAGTATGGTCTCGACCTGCGAGACTTCCACTCCTGCAGCGGAAATCATCCTATCGTTCCGATCGTGGTTCCTACCGGATGCGACGGTCGGCAGCCAAGCCTATCCGGCCCAACAGACTTAGCCCTTGGCCGAGTCTGCGACGTGCTGGAGAGTTCCCCTGCGACACTAGCCGCCACGATCTTGGCTATTACTGGCAGAGAGGAAGGCGTCTCCATTCCGAAGATCGATCATGACGCATGGGCATTGGCCGACTATCGACCCAGCCTGAACATCATCGAGGCTGCAGAGAGGGTTTTCGCCGGGCACCAAGTTCGAGAGATCTCTCACGCCACCGCGACGAATCTCACCGACACGGTGGACACGATTATTGAGTGCGTTATCGACGCGCAACGAAATCGCCGTCGTCTGGTGTGCTTTGTGACCGGCGTGCCCGGCGCCGGCAAGACACTGGCCGGGCTAAGCGCCGTACACGATCCCGCCCTGCGAGGTGAAGGGCGTCCAGCCGCCGTGTTTCTTTCAGGAAATGGGCCGCTCGTCAAGATTGTCCGTTCCGCTTTGGTCCGAGATCTAAAACGACGCTCACCGGGGCTGAAGGAAGCAGCCAGGCAAATCGGAACGTTCATCCAGAATGTCCATTCGTTCCTGGGCTACTATGCCTTCCAGGCGCCGAGCGAACTGCCCCCGGAGCACGTCGTCGTATTCGACGAAGCTCAGCGGGCGTGGAACGGTAAGCAGATGGCAACTAAAGGGAGGGGCGACAAGAGCGAGGCCCAATTGATGTTGGAAGTGATGTCCCGGTGCCCGGATTGGTCCGTAATTGTCGCGCTTGTGGGCTTCGGCCAGGAGATCCACCAGGGCGAAGCCGGTCTTCAGGAATGGGGACGAGCCCTCCGCTCTGCCCCGTCAGAATGGGAGGTGATTGCGTCGCCGATGGTCCTGGGTTGCACGTCGGTAACGCCTGAGAATGAAGAAACTCGCTTATTCCCAGACGCTGTGAGCCCGACCGATCACTCGGTCCGATCGAATCCCGATTTGCATCTTGCTGTAAACATCCGAAGCAACCGGGCGCGGATCGTGAGTGACTGGGTCAAGCTGATTCTTGAAAGCAACGCGAACGGCGCGGCTAAACTGTTTGGCGCCACGTCGGAGTTTCCGGTGGTGCTAACGCGGGATCTGGAGGTCGCCCGCAATTGGTTGCGCGCACGAACCGAGGGTGCTCAGGATTCGGGCGTCAGCGGGCTGCTGGCAAGCTCGGGTGCTCTTCGTCTCCGCGCTTACGGTCTGGAGGTTTCCTCGGGATTCAGACACGGGTATCCCTACGATGACTGGTTTCTCCGCACGCCATCAGATGTGCGGTCCTGTTCCTCCCTGGAGGTGGTCGCAAGCGAGTTCGAGTGCCAAGGTCTCGAGGTCGACTGGGCTGGTGTGTGTTGGGGTGACGACGTGGTCTTCAACCCTGAAGCAAGGAACTGGGATACCAGGAAATTCGTCGGCGCACGGTGGCTGACGACCACGAACCCTATCACCCGTAAGTATATCTTGAACAAGTATCGTGTTCTTCTGACGCGCGCACGGCTGGGGATCGTAATCTGGGTTCCACCTGGCTCCGCCACGGACCCGACGCGACGCCGTGAAATGCTGGATTCAACCGCCGGTTTCCTGTCGGCATGCGGAGTGAGTGTGATCTGATGGGAGTTACGCTGCCCTTCGATGAAAGCCAACGCGAATCTCGTAAACAACGTGGGGCCGAACACGGTCGAAAGCGTGTTCACGCAACTGGCGCGTACTGCTAAGACGCTCCAGACTGTGGTCGCCTTCGCCACCAAGGCCGGCGTCGATGCCGTTCTGCCATATATCCGTAAAATCGCTGAGCGCGGCCACGTCTGCATCACCGTGGGGTTGTACCAGGGCATCACCGAACCCTCTGCCCTACGAGCGTTGGCCAAGGCGAGAAAGGCAATGAACGGCCGTCTCGTGGTGCGTATATCCCGCTTGGCAAACCTGCACCGCAAAGTCTATGTCT
>JAIQFU010000028.1 GCA_020073115.1 Terriglobia bacterium | reverse complement strand
GACCCTCGCCGGTTCCGTGGAAGACCGCTCCGCCAAGCGTCTGGCCGAGGATCTCGCCGCGAGCGTCTCGGGCGTCAAAGATGTCCACAACCAGCTCCGCCTCTCCCGTTGATACTGAAATCACCTGATTTTCTTCCGCCTCTCGGGCCGGGTAGACCCTGCCCCTATGAGCGGGTCCGAAACCGGTTTGTAAAAAACGCTACACTGGAGGCTGGAGTTTGTGTGTCGGTTTACTCATTTCTGCCCCTGGGGTGCTCGTACACTTTACCGGAATCTTTCGATTTCGCCGAATACATCGAGATCGAGCGGGAATTGTGGGCGTTTTTCCCCGAGACCCGGGGCCTGCGCGCCAACTTCTGCCAGTTGGGACTGACCGCGCAGATTTATGTCGAATCGGGCCACACCGGCGAACTGCGTCCGGGCGAGACTTACTTCCTGATGCCCTGCCCCGACGGCGCCATGAAGCCCCTGCGCATGAAACCGGTACGCCGCCTCACCCTGGCCGAATTCCGGATGGCCCACATCACCGCCATGCGCCTGGCCGACAAACTCGCCGAAGCCGACGAAGTCATGGAGGATGTCCACCTCGATATCCTCGGCCCCGAAATCCTGGACGAGGGTTAAACCAGCACCGCCCACACACGCACACGGATTCCTTTTCTTATCCGTGTGCATCCGTGTTGTTCCGTGGCCAAAATTTGTTTTAGTTTCTTACTCCCGCCTCACAGCCGCACGATCTTCGGCGAGTCGAACCCCTTCAGCGCGTTCCGCGTATCCACGATCAGCCGCGCCCGTTCCACCAGGCCCTTGTAGTCGAATGCCGAGTGATCGGTGATGACAACGGCGCAGTCCGCTTCCGCCGCCGTTTCCTCGGGCGCGGCTTGCAACACGCTGCTGTCCATCCGCAGAGACGCCACGTGCGGGTCGCTGTAGGTCACCTCCGCGCCCCGCCGCTGCAGCAGCAGGATCACGTCCAGGGCGGGCGATTCGCGCATATCGTCGATGTCCCGCTTGTACGCCACCCCCATGACGTGGATGCGCGACCCCTTCACGGGTTTGCCGGCGTCGTTCAGCGCGTTCTGCACCTTGTCCACCACGAAATGCGGCATCTGGCCGTTGATATACCCCGCCAGTTCGATGAACCGGGCTTCAATGCCCGCCTGCCGCGTCTTCCATGAGAGATAGAACGGGTCGATGGGGATGCAGTGCCCGCCCAGCCCGGGGCCGGGGTAGAACGGCATGAAGCCGAACGGCTTGGTGGCCGCCGCATCGATCACTTCCCAGACGTTGATCCCCATGCGCTCGCACATCAGCGCCATCTCGTTCGCCAGCCCGATGTTGATCATGCGGAAGGTGTTCTCCAGCAGCTTGACCATCTCGGCCACCTGCGTCGAACTCACCGCCACGACATGTTGCAGCGCCTGCGAATAGAACACCCGCCCCACTTCCGTGCAGGCCGGCGTGCAGCCGCCCACCACCTTGGGGATATTGATCGTCTGGTACTTGGGATTACCCGGGTCCACCCGCTCCGGGGAGAAGCACAGGAAGAAATCGCGCCCCGCTTCCAGCCCTCCCTTGGAAAGCATGGGCAGGACCAGTTCGTCGGTCGTTCCCGGATAGGTGGTCGACTCCAGAATCACGAGCATGCCGGGGTGCAACCGCTGGGCGATCTCCTGGCACGAGGAGACGATAAAGCTCATGTCCGGGTCTTTGGTCTTGCGCAACGGCGTGGGGACACAGATGTTGATCGTGTCGAGTTCCAGGACGGCGTCGAAATCGGCGGTGGCGCGCAGTTTCCCCGCTTCCACCAGGGGACCGAGGGTGGCGCTGGAGACATCTCCCACGTAGGAATCTCCGGCATTTACCCTTTTCGTCTTTCCCTCGTTGACGTCGATCCCGGTGACGGTGAACCCGGCGCGGGCGAACTCTACGGCCAATGGCAGGCCGACATACCCTAGCCCCACAATGCCGACGCGGGCGCGCCGTGAACGGATCTTCTCCTCGAGGGCTTGGGCAACCGCTGGTGCTGCGAGTTGTGCTTCGGACATCAGGTTTAGTTTCTCATAGATAAAGCTCGCCCTCGGCAATGAGCGCCGCGGGACCCGTAAGGTAGGCGGCGCTGTCCACCAGGCGTATGTCGATGGGACCTGCCGGTGTAAGAACCCGGATCGGGGATTTCACCATCCCACGCGCCGCCGCCGCGGCCGCCGCACCGGTCGAACCCGTCCCCGAACTCATGGTCTCGCCCGCCCCGCGCTCCCAGAACCGGACCTCGATGGCGTGTTCGTCCCGCGCTTTGATAAACGAGACGTTGGTGCGGTTGGGAAAGTGCGGATGCCGTTCGATTTCGGCCCCCATGGCGCGCCAGTCGAGATCGAAATCCGCGACGGGAACAGCGCACTGCGGGTTGCCGACCCAAACCAGGGTCACGTCGCGGGGCCCGGTGGAGAGCGGCAGGGAGAACCGCTCCGCGGCTATCTCCGGCTTGCCCATATCCATTTCGAAGCGGAAACCCAGCCCGCTGCGTTCCAGTACCCGCAGGCTTTTTACGCCCGCCCCGGTGCGGATCCGGAGGGTATCGGCCGCCAGCCCGTGATGGATCAGAAGCGCCGCCGCGCAGCGCGTCCCGTTCCCGGAGATCTCGGCCGTGCTGCCGTCGGAATTGTAAAGCTGGATGCCCCCGTCGGATTCGGCGTCCCGCCCGGGGTCGACCAGCATCCAGCCGTCGGCCCCCACGCCGGTATGCCGGTCGCAGATGGCCCGCGCCATCGCGGCGCGATCGCCCTCGGGCGCGTCTTTCTCCCAAGTCAGAAGAAAATCGTTCTTCGCGCCATGCGCTTTTGTGAACCGAATGTTCATAGGCCTCCGGGCCCGTGCGGCCCGCCCACTCTCCGGTAAATTTCCACTACCGGCTCGTCTTTCTTCGCGATCCTCAACTCCAACCTGTACCGGATGCCGTAATGCGCCGCCCGCTCGATGCCCTGCTGCGCCGCGTCGCCCCCCTTCACGACCGCCCACTCGTGCCACAACCACAGGTCGGGCCGCGCCAGGGCCGCCTGCCACGGCAGGCCGTTGCAGATGCTGAAGGTTTCGCGGAGCGGGATCCCCATGACGCGGTAGATTCCGAAAAAATCGTCGCCCGAGGACGTCAGCAGTCCCGAACCGGGCAGGTACCGCGGTCTTAGATACTCCGCAGCCTCCTGCGTCCACGCGCGCCGCTGCTCCGAATTGGCCCGCGATTCCGCCCAGGTGATCCAGTGCGCATGATCCGGATGGACCAGCCACCAGGAACCCGCGGCGGCCACCACCGCCAGCGGCGCCCACCGCCGCACAATTGCCGGCCAGGGCGCCACCGCCAGCGCGGCCCCGGCCAGGGCCAGCAGGGGGAGAGCCGCCAGCCCGTAGCGGGTGTTGTAGTAAGAGTGCGGCCACAATTCCGGCACGAAAATCGGCGTCCCCGAAGAGTGCAGGCTCCAGACATAGAAGGCGGGCGGCAAGGCCAGCAGGAGCACGGGCCAAAACGCCCGTCTCAAAAGCGCCGCCACGATTCCCGCGATCGCCAGCAGCGCCAGCACGGGTCCCGCGCACAGCCGTACCGCCGTGCGGTAGTACAGCCACGCCATCGCCCAATCACCCTTGCCGGGGTACGGTTTGCCCGCCTGGATCGCCTGGGCGGAAAACGGCCCGTGGTAGAAGTCGAGCGCATCGCCCGCCAGCCACCAGTTGTTCGCCAGCCAGTAGAGCGGCCCCGCTCCGGCCACGACGCAGAAGACCAGCGCGGTGGCCACCCGCCGCCGCTTCGCCGCCCACAGGAAATACGCCGCCGCGAAGGGCAGCAGGAACCACCCGTCGTACCTCGTCAGCGTCCCCGCGCAGGTCGCAAGCCCCGCCCCGATCACCGCCCCCCAACCCTGCGTTTCGCGGAACCGCACGGTGAAATACAGCAGCCCCGCCACGGCCGCGGCGAAGATCGCCTCGGTCATCGCCGTGGATTGCAGGTACATCATATTGGGGTCGAGGGCGAACAGCGCCGCGGCCACGCATCCGGCGGCGGTGGACTGAAAAATCCGCCGGGCCGCCGCGAACAGGAAGCAGCCCGCCAGAACGAAACAGGCGGCGGACGGGATCGCCCCGCCGACCCCGCTGCGCCACAGCGCGTCCACCCGCACGAACGGCATCATCAGCGCGTGCGGCAGCGGCAGCCACACCGTCCCGATCTGGTCGTAACCCGCCGTCTTCGAATCGAGGATCCGCCGCGCGATGTTCAGGTGCGCCTCGGCGTCACCGTAGTACAACAGCCACCCGTGGGAGTAGAAATACCAGACCGCCAGCGCGCTCCAGATCGTCAAAGCCGCGCCAACGGCGAAAAACCCTTTCAGCCACGGATGAACACGGATGAACACGGATAACGCCTTTGTCTTGGATCCGTGTTGTTCCGTGTTCATCCGTGGCCCATTTAAAACGCCGTGCAGCTCTGAAACTCCTTGTACCGCGCCTCGATCTCCTCGCGCGTGAGCGTACGGAAACGGTCCACGCCGAATTGCTCGCAGCAGAAACTGCCCATCACCGAGCCGTAGATCACCGCGCGCCGCAACTCCGCGAAGTCGACCGCGCCATCCCTCGGGTCCACCCCCCGCCCCGCCAGGTAACCGATGAACCCGCCCGCGAACGAATCGCCGGCCCCGGTGGGGTCGAACACGTCTTCCAGCAGATATCCCGGAGCCATGAAGTGACACCCTTGGCGGAACAGCACGGCCCCGTACTCGCCGCGCTTGATCACCAGCGTGTGCGGGCCCATCTCCAGAATCTTCGCCGCCGCGCGGCGCAGGTTGCTTTCGCCCGAAAGCTGCCGCGCTTCGCCGTCGTTGATCAGCAGGAAATCCCATTCCTTCAAGGTGTCCAGCAACTGACCCCGGAAGTCCTGAATCCAGTAATTCATGGTGTCGCCGCCGGTGAGCTTCACGCGCGGCATCTGCGCGCGCACGCTCTTTTGCAGCGCCGGCTGGATGTTGCCCAGGAACAGGTAAGGCGCCGAACGGTAGGCCTCCGGCAGCCGGGGGTTGAAGTCGGCGAAGACGTTCAGATCGGTGCGCAGCGTGGCGCGGTCATTCATATCGGCCGAGTAGACGCCCTGCCAGAAAAACGTCTTCCCGCCCGGAACCCGTTCCATCCCCGCCAGGTCCATCCCGCGCGAGTGCAGGAAATCCAGGTCTTCCCCGGCGAAATCGTCTCCCACCACGGCCACGATTTTCACCGGCGCGAAATAGGCGGCGGCCACCCCGATATAGGTCGCGGCGCCGCCGAGCATGCGATCCACCTTCCCGTGCGGCGTCTCCACGCCGTCGTAAGCGACAGAACCAACTACGACTAGTGACATGTGTATAGGAAATTGTAGCGTGAGTGCCGCCGGCGCTCGCTTTTCGGCGTCGGTTGTTTGGTGTTTCTACTGTTCCGGGAATATGGTTTTCGTGAGGTCTTCCTCTTTGCGCTCGCGCGACGCCACCACGTAGCCGAGGGCGAAGGCCGCCGCCGAAAGCGACCACACGGCGAGATCCGCCACATCCACCGGATGCCGGAGAGCCACCGCCACAAGGCACGCCGCCGAGCGGATGGCCCAACCGTAGCTCCGCGACCCCTTCTGCCATCCCTTGCGGACCAGGACCACCGAGCGCCCCAGCATGTACGCGCACCCGACGCCGATCAGGCCCAGCACCCCCCGCAGAAATTCCATGGAGACTGGCATCACTCTAAAACATGCCACCACAATAGGGGGAATGCAACCGCGGCGGCCGTTATATACTCACGGAGTAAGGAGATACGCCATGAACCGCCAACTCATCTTCGTTCTGTCGCTCGCCGCGCTCGTGGTCCCGGGAGTGGCGCAGCAAAAGCAGCGCCCCAGTCCGCCCGCCAGCACGGAGATCACCGTCAACGGCAAGAAAATCTCCGTCAACTACAGCGCGCCCTCGATGAAAGGCCGCCATATCTTCAACGGCGCCGGCGCTTTGCAGCCGGATGACAGCATCTGGCGGGCCGGCGCGAACGAAGCCACCGTGCTCCACACCGATGCCAATCTGGACGTGGGTGGAACCAACGTCCCCGCGGGCGACTATGCCCTCTACATCTGGCTCGACAAGGGGAGCTGGAGCCTCATTCTGAGCAAGCAGAGCCTCAAGGCCCCGAACGGAAGAGCGCTCTGGGGCATCAACATGGACGGCTCCACCACGCTCGACGAGAAGCAGAGCCTGGGTCGCATCCCCCTGACCATGAGCAAACCGCCCGCCCCCGTCGAAACCTACAAGATGACGCTCGCCAGCGAGGGCGGCAACAGGGCCAAGCTCACGCTCGAATGGGAGAACGTCGTCGCCTCCGTCCCCATCACTGTGAAGTAATAATGGAGGTGGAGATCCAGATTTGAAAAAGCTGCTGGTGGTTGTGTTGGTCATGGCCGCGGCGGTGATCGGTTGGGGCGTGCTGCGCAAAAACCAGCCTCCCAAAGCGGCCTTCGCCCGAGTCGCCCGCCAGAACCTGGTCAGCACTCTTTCCACCAACGGCAAAGGGGAGCCGTTCGAGTGGCAGGCCGTCCGCGCCGAAATCGGCGGCTTGGTCACGAAGGTCGGTGCGAAGGAAGGACAGGCCGTGGCGCAAGGCGCTGTCGTGGCCGACGTCAGCGACCCCTCGCTCCAGGCGGATATCGATGCCGCCCAGGCCAAGGTGGCGGAGGCGAGCGCGAACCTCTCGGCGCTCGAAGCCGGCGGCAAACCGGCGGAATTGGCGCAGATCGACGCCGACACGGCGCGCGCCCGCCTCAATCTTCAGCAGGAACAGCGGAACTACGACTCACTGCGCCGGCTCCAGGAAAAACAGGCCGCCACACCGGTCGAAGTGGCGGCGGCGAGCGCCAGGCTGCAGCAGTTCCAACTGGAAATCGAGGGCCTGGCGAAGCGCCGCACTTCGCTCGTGGCAAAAACGGACGTCTCCGCGGCCCGGGCGCGGCTCCAGGACGCGGAGACCGCCCTCCGGCTGGCGGAGAAGCGCGCCGTGCAGAGCACCGTCCGGGCCCCCATTTCCGGCGTGGTCTACCAGCTTTCGGTCCGGCCGGGCGACTACGTCAAGCCTGGCGATCTGTTGGCCACCATCGGCCGCCTCGACCGGCTGCGCGTGCGCGTCTACGTGGATGAACCGGAACTGGGCCGCGTTCACGAAGGCGACCCCGTGGTCATCACCTGGGACGCGCTTCCGGACCAGCGCTGGCAAGGGAGCGTCGAGCGAAAACCCGCCTCCATCCAGGCGCTCGGTTCGCGCCAGGTCGGAGAGGTGGTCTGCACCATCGAAAACCCCGGGCGCGAGTTGACCGCGGGGGCCAACGTCAACGCCGAGATCCGCACCGCCGTCGCGCAGAACGCCCTGGTGGTCCCCAAGGAGGCCCTGCGCCACGACGCCGGCGGAGACTACGTGTACCTCCTGGCGGGCGACCATATCGAGCGCCGCCCCGTGAAGCCCGGCATTTCCAGCGTCACCCAGGTGCAGATTGTCTCCGGGCTGGCCGAGGGCGACCAGGTGGCGCTGCCCACGGAAGTTCCGCTCAAGCCCGGCCAGCGGGTTTCGCCGGCATAGTACCGCCGGCGCTACTCGGTTACCATAGCTCTTTCATGTCTTCAAAGCAGAAATATTCCTGGCGCCGCGACCTGAACCGTTATCACTGGCTCGTGATCAGCGTCGCCTGCCTGGGCTGGATGTTCGACACCATGACCCAGCAGCTCTTCGCGCTGGCTCGCGGCTCCGCCCTGCGCGACCTGCTCGGCCGCGCCGCCACGCCCGCCATCGTGAGCGAGCATATTGCAAACGCCACCGCCATCTTCATGATCGGCTGGGCGCTCGGCGGAGTCATTTTCGGGGTTCTGGGAGACAGGATCGGCCGCGTCAGAACCATGGTGGTGACCATCCTTTTCTTCACCGGCTTCACCGCCCTGAGCGTGTTTGCGCGCAGCGTTTGGGACTTCAACGCCTACCGCTTCCTGTGCGGGCTGGGCGTCGGCGGGCAATTCGCCGTGGGCGTCGCCCTGGTGGCCGAGACCGTACCCGACCGCGCCCGTCCCTACGCCCTTGGGATGGTTCAGGCCTTCTCCACCGTGGGCAACATGATGGCGGCCCTCGCCGGAATCATACTGGGCAACCTGGAGCAATCGGGAACCATTGCCAGCGCCTGGCGCTACATGTTCCTGGCCGGGGCTTTGCCCGCTCCGCTGGCCCTGATCGTCTTCAAGAAACTGAAGGAGCCGGAGCAGTGGCTGCGGGCGCGCGCCGAGAAGAAAAAAATGGGTTCCTTCCGCGAACTGCTGCTCTCCAACCCGCGCTGGCGGCGCAACGCGCTGGTGGGCTTCTTCCTGGCTTTCGCCGGCGTGGTGGGGCTGTGGGGCATCGCCTTCTTCAGCTACGACCTGCTGCAATCCGTCCTGGAGAAATCCTTCCGCGCACGAGGCCTCTCCGGGGCGGCGCTGACGGGCAAGATCACCACCTGGAAAGCCTACACCTCGATGGTGCAGAACTTCGGCGCCTTCTTCGGCGTGTACGCCTTCACCTGGCTCAGCCAGTACCTGAACCGCCGCAAGGCCTTCGCCATCAGTTTCGTCGCGGCTATGTTCATGACGGCCTACACCTTCTGGAAGCTAAGCTCGTTGAACGACCTCTGGATGGTGGGCCTGATGGGCTGCACGCAGTTGGCCCTGTTCGGCGGGTACGCGATCTATCTCCCCGAGTTGTTCCCCACGCGCCTGCGCAGCACCGGCACCAGCTTTTGCTACAACGTGGGGCGGCTCGCCGCCGCCGCGGGCCCGTTCACCCTGGGGCTGCTCTCCAGCAAGGTCTTCGCAAACCAGGCCGAACCCATGCGCTACGCCGGCATAACCATGTGCCTGGTATTCCTGGTAGGGCTCGCCGCGCTCCCCTTCGCGCCGGAAACCAAGGGCCAGCCATTGCCCGAGTAGGCGGAACGGGCCTGCCGGGGCCGGCCGGGCCGGAATTGCCACGCTGCTTCCGCCGGAGTAGACTTGAGATCGGCATTTCAGGCCGGATTCTCTGGAGGCCGCCTTCATGGTAGGTCAGACCCTCTCCCATTACCGGGTGCTGGAAAAGCTCGGCGAAGGTGGAATGGGCGTCGTCTACAAAGCTTTCGACAAGCGCCTGGACCGGTTCGTCGCGCTGAAAGTCCTGCCCCCCGGCATGGCCGGGGACCCCAACCGCAAGTTTCGCTTTGTGCAGGAGGCCAAGGCGGCTTCCGCTTTGAATCACCCCAACATCATCACCATCCACGACATCTCTTTCGATTCGGGAATCGACTTCATCGCCATGGAGTACGTGGACGGCAAGCCGCTCGACCGGTTGATCGGGCACAAGGGGCTGCGGCTCGGCGATGCGTTGCGCTACGCGGTACAGATTGCCGATGCCCTGGCCAAGGCGCACAGCGCGGGCATCGTCCACCGCGACCTGAAGCCGTCCAACATCATGGTGACCGGCGAGGGCGTGGTCAAGGTCCTCGACTTCGGGTTGGCAAAACTCACCGAACCGGCCGGCGCCGATAGCGAGGAGACCCGAACCCTGAAGCCGCAGACCGCCGAGGGCGTGATCGTCGGCACGGTGGCGTTCATGTCGCCCGAACAGGCCGAAGGGAAGCCCGTGGACGGCCGCTCGGATATCTTCTCGTTCGGCTCCGTGCTGTACGAGATGCTGACCGGACAGCGGGCGTTCGGGGCCGCTACGAAGGTCTCGACCCTGGCGGCCATACTGCGCGGCCAGCCCAAGCCCCTCGCCGAGGCCGGCAGCGCGGCGCCGCAAGAGGTGGAGCGCGTCCTGCACCGCTGTTTGCGCAAGGAACCGCAGCGGCGCTTCCAGACCATGTCGGACCTCAAGGTGGCGCTGGAGGAATTGAAGGAAGAATCGGATTCCGGAGCGCTGGAAGCGGCGCCGCCGGCCAGGCGCGCCCCTCGTCCGTGGCTGCTGGGGGCTGTCGCGCTGGCAGCCCTGGCCGCCGCCGGCCTGGGCTGGTGGTTCACGCGCGGCCCGCGGGCCGTTCCGCGAGTCGAACTCGCCCGGCTCACCTTCGATTCGGGCCTCACCACCGCGGCTGCCATCTCGGCGGACGGAAAGTTGGTCGCGTACGCGTCCGACCGCGGCGGAGAGGGGAACCTGGACATCTGGGTGCAACAAATCGGCGGGCGCCAGCCGATACGCCTTACCCGGCATGAAGCAGACGATTCGAACCCGTCGTTTTCGCCCGACGGCTCGCGCATCGCCTTCCGTTCCGAGCGCGATGGCGGCGGCATCTACGTCGTGGATGCGCTCGGCGGCCCGGAGCAGAAGATCGCCGACGGCGGCTACTTCCCACTCTTTTCGCCGGACGGATCGCAAATCCTGTTCCTACGCTTTCCGGCGTTTTCCGGTGCGGCCTGGATGTTCCTGGTTCCGGCGCAAGGGGGCGCGCCACGGCCCTTCCAACCTGATTTCACCGCGCTGCGGAACGGCGCTGTGCCGCCCATGGCCTGGTCGCCGGACGGCAAATTCCTGATTTTTGAGGGGCTGCGCCGCGGCGACCGCAGCACGTACGATTGGTGGGTCGCTCCGGTGGGCGGGGGGCCGGCCGTGAAAACCGGCGCCGCCCGCGCGCTGCCGAAGCCGGCTTTACTCCGGTTTCTTTGCGCGTGGGCAGGGCGGTACATCTACTTCCTCGAAGGGGCGATGGTTGAGGGTACCGACGTTTACCGCGTGGCGATCACCCCGGGGACCTTCACCATCAAAGGCCCCGCGGAGCAACTTACGCGGGCGGGCGCCCCCCATGTGGCCTTGGCCCTCGCCGGCGACGGCCGCATGGCGCTGGCACGTTGGGAATTCTCGCTCGACCCCTGGTCGGTCGCGCTCGATGCGAACCGGGGGATGGCCTCCGGAGAACCGCAGCCGGTCGTTCGCGATTCGACCGTAAAAGCGCCGCCCGCCTGCTCGCGCGACGGCGGCAAAATGGCCTACGTGTGCTGGTCCGGCCTCCGGACACGCTGGCGGGTGGAGTTGCGCTTGCGCGACATGCGTACCGGCCAGGAAACGGTCTATGCGGGAAGCGGCGATTCGCTCGACATGTCGCCCCATTTGAACGCCGACGGCTCCATGCTGGCCTACAGCGATAGGGTAAGCGGCAAGTTGGAGTCCTATGTCGTGACCGCCGGCGGCAATCCCCAAAAGATCTGCGACGGCTGCACGGTGACGGGCTTCTTCCCCGGCCCAAACCAACTGCTGGTGAAGTCCGCTCCGAACCAGTTGGCGCGGCAGGACCTCGGGGCCGCGCGGCAGATTCCGGCGCTGATCTCGCCGGGACCGCTGGCCGATCCCGATCTCTCGCCCGACGGCCGCTGGGTGGCGCTCGTCGCCGGCAAGCCGGACGGCGCGGCCGCCCTCTGGATCGCGCCCTTAAAGGATCCGCCCGCGGCGCCGCGGGACTGGATCCCGATGGCTGAAGACCAGCGCTTCCTCAATTCGCCGCGATGGTCCCCCGACGGCAACCTTCTCTACTACGTTTCCAACCGCGATGGCTGGAGCTGCGTGTGGGGGCAGCGCCTCGACCCGCCGACGAAGAAGCCGCGGGGCGAACCCTTCGCCGTGCTGCACTTCCACCGCACTTCCGGTTTCAGGGGATTGCCGCGCGAATCTCGCAGCATCGCCATAGCCGTGGACCGCCTGTTTTTCCCGTTTGCCGACCTCAAAGGGAACATCTGGACGGCGAAGGTGGACCTGAAATGATGCCATCCGCGAGGACCCCCGTTATCCGGCCTTGCTCTGCAAAATAAGATTGGTTCCATCGCTCAAGGCGGGACACGGCTTCCCAAAAGCGGACACCTGCATCCGCAAACTTCCTGGAAATCAGCCACTTCCGAGCGGCCCCCCGCGTGCCTTTCCCTCTCCTCTATGCTCCTTCGCGACGTCCTCATTGCACTGCGAAAGCTTTACCGCCGCCCCGGGGCCACGGCGCTGGCCCTGGCTTCCCTGGCGCTGGCCATCGGGTTCAGCACCGCGGCTTTCAGCGTGGTGGACGCCTATTACTGGCGCGACCTCGCGGTCAAAGATCCCCAGACGTTGGCCTTCGTCGATGTGAAGGACCGCGAGGGGCGCTACAGCCAGATCAACTGGTACGAATTCGACGCCATACAGCAACAGGGCGGAGCCATCGCCGGGGTGGTCTTCGAAGATCGCCGGGGCCCCTGGGTGAAACTGGCGGACCGCAACGATTCGCCCATCACCGCGGGCGTTTCCAACGGGTATTTCGACGTTCTCGGGGTCCAAGCCGCACGGGGCCGCGTGTTCCACCGCGATACCGCCGCCGAGGGGCAGGTGGTCCTCTCCGATTACTACTGGCGCACCGCTTTTGGCGGAGACCTCTCCATCTGCGGCCGCACGGTCACGGTGGGAGACGTTCCGCTGAGCGTCATCGGCGTTTTGCCGCCCGGGTTTTCGGGGATCGAGAGGGGCGTGCGCGTAGACCTCTTCGTGCCCGAAGCAGTGGCCTTCGGCGGGCTGCGGTTCGCCTCCAAAACAGAGCCCAAGGATACCGCGCTCGAGCCCATCCTGCGGCTCAAGCCGGGGGTGGCGACGGAAGCCGGCCGCCGCGCCGTGGAGCAGGCTTTGCAGCGGGTGGACTCGGCCGGCCTCTCGCCGGGACCCGGCAGGAAAGCTTTCCTCATCTCGTTCACCAAGCCTTCCTTGAAGCCCGAAACCGACATGGCGGATGTCTTCCCGTGGCTGGCGGCGCTGGTGCTGGCCATTGCCGCCGCGAATTTCGCCAACCTGCGGCTGGTGGGAAACCTGGCGCAGCGGCGCGAAACCGGAATCCGGCTGGCGCTCGGCGCGGGACGCGCCTCCCTCTTGCGGCAGCACCTTACCGAAAGCCTGCTGCTCGCCGGAGGGGCTACCGCCGTGGGCCTGCTGCTCGCATCCTTGATCGTGGAGCTGGCCCCCGCCGTGCTCTACGCCGGCCAGAGGTGGCGCGAATACTACATCCACCTGGACGCCCGCACCTTTGCCTTCAGCGCGGGGGCCATGCTGCTGGTGGCCGCCGTGGGGGCCGTGATTCCGCTGCGCGATAGCTGGAGATGCCAGATCGTCCCGGCGTTGCAGGCCACCCTGGCGCCGTCGGCCTCGCGCTGGCTGGCCGGCCTGGTGATCCTGCAAATCGGAGCCATCGCCGCCTTCACGGACGCGGCGGGGTTGTTGTGGAGAAGCCGGCAGAACGTCGCCTCCATCCGACCGGCCATGGATCCGGGACGCGACATGCTGCTCGTTTACGGCTCGTGGGAGACCCGCGGGCCGGCGGTTGCTTCCAGCGCCGCGCAAATGGCGCGCGAACTGGGCGCCATCCCGGGGGTGGCGGAGGCGGCTTACGGGCGCCGCGTGATGATGCAGGGCTCCGGCGGGGGCCAACGCGTGCCCTTTGAGCGCCCCGGCCAGCCGCCCCTCACCTTCCGCTTCAACCAGGTGAGCCCCAACTACTTCACCGCCGCCGGAACGCGGATCATGGAGGGCCGCGCGTTCACGGATGCAGATGGTCCGGCGGCCACGCCGGTCGTGATGGTGAGCCAGTCGTTCGTCCGCAAGTTCTCTCCGCAAGCGAGCGTACTGAACACGTGGGCCCGGCTGGGCGGCCGTGATCGGCTCATCGTGGGGGTGGTGGAAGATGGCCCATCGCACCACCTGATGGAAGATATCGAGCCGTTTTTCTATTTTCCTTACGCCCAGAGGCCTTCCGGCGATACGGTGTTCTTTGTCCACACCACCCTCGCGCCGGCGCGGATCGCGGCCCCGGCGCGCGATACGATCCGCCGCAGCAACACCGGGTTTATGCCCTATGAAATCAATACCTTGGCGCAGCACCTCCGGGCCCAGAGAAGCGATGAAGAAATCGCCGCCCTGGTCAGCGGCGGGTTGGCCTTTTTGGGAATGGCGCTGGGGGCGGCGGGGCTGTTCGGCGTGACGCTGTGCGCGGTGAGCCGGCGCATGCGCGAGTTCGGTGTGCGCGTGGCGATGGGCGCGACCCCCGTCCTCCTGGGGCGTCAGGTGATTTGGGAGGCGCTGCGGATGGCGCTGGGGGGCGTGGCCTTCGGCGCGGTGTTGTGTTTCGCGGCGGTGCGGCTGCTGCGCACGCGGCTCTACGGCGTCCAACCCGAAAACCCCTGGATCTTCGCCGCGGCCGCCGGGATGGTGACCCTGGTGGCTTTGAGTGCGGCCCTGATCCCCGCGCGCCGCGCCGCGCGCACGGACCCCATGGCGGCGTTGCGAGTGGAGTGACGCAGGGCGGGAATCCCCGCCCTGCCCGCCTTGCTGAGGGAATTCGAAGACAACGGGCGGGTCCGGGACCTGCCCCACTGGTACACTGGCAAAGAATGGCTGCCAGCGCTGCAGGGATCAATGTCGGCGAACTCGCGGACCGGCGCGAGGTGCGCGATTGCCTGCAATGGTTCACGCGCGAGAAACAGTGGGTCAACGAAACCCACCTGCAGATCTGCCGCATCCCCGCCCCTACCTTCCTGGAGCAGGAACGCGCGGCATGGCTGGCCGGACAGTTCCGCGCGGCGGGTTGGGAGGTCTCCATCGATGCCGCTGGAAATGTGATCGCGGTGGACGGCGCGCCGCCGTTCGTGGCAGTCACCGCCCACCTCGACACCGTCCTCGCGCCGCGGTCCAAAGACGACATCGGGGTAGAGCCGGGCGGGCGCTTCGTGGGCCCGGGGGTGGCGGACAATGGCGCGGGACTGGCGGCCCTGGCTGCCATGGCGCGCCTGTGGAAGACCTGCCCGGGCCTGCATGGCGACGGCCGCGGCCTCCTGCTGGCGGCGAATACCGCCGAGGAGGGGGAAGGCAACCTGGCCGGCATGCGCCGCCTGTTGAAAGATATGCCGGCCAGCCGCCGGATCGAAGCGTTCGTGGTAGTGGATGGAGCCAATATCGACCACATCACGACCCGGGCGCTGGGCAGCCGCCGGTTCGAGGTCGCCTTCACGGGACCCGGCGGCCATAGCTGGAGTGACTATGGGGTGGGCAACCCCGTCCACGCGCTGTGCCGCGCCGTGGCCCTGTTCTCGGAGACCAGGTTGGATGGAACGCCCAAATCCGCGTTTAACGTGGGCCTCATCGAGGGCGGATCCAGCATCAACGCCATCGCCCATGCGGCGCGCGCGAAGGTCGATATCCGCTCCGAAAACGACGCAAAAATCGACGAGCTGGTGCGCGCCCTTTCTTCGGCGGTGGAACGCGCCCGCGATTCCGAAAATCAGCGCGCAACCGCCGGGAAAGTCAGCGGAAAACTCAAGGAGATCGGATCCCGGCCGGCGGCGGCGCTGCCGGACGATGCGGCGATCCTCCAATATGTGCGGGCGGTCGATACGCACCTGGGGATCCGTTCCCATCTCGACTGCTCCTCGACCGACGCCAACATCCCCCTCTCCCTGGGGATTCCGGCCATCGCCATCGGCGGCGGCGGCGCCGGCGGGGGAGCGCACACCATGCAGGAATGGTTTCGTCCGGACGGCCGGGACTTGGGCCTGAAGCGGCTGTTTTTGCTGGTGTTGCTGTTGCTGCGACGAGGCGGGGACCCGCGGGCGTGACTATTTCGGACACCGGGATGTGCAGGGGCCACCATTGACCCGGCGGGGCGCGGCGGAAACCGCCTTGGTCTGGAATACCGTCATCTGGGGCTCTACGTTTGTCGTGGTCAAAGCCGCCCTGGCGGACATATCCCCTATCTTCTTCCTGGCCCTGAGATTCTCGCTCGCGACCGCGGTTCTGGCCGGGTACTTCCTGGCACGACGGCGGCTCTCCTGGGACTGGCGGACCGCGGGCTCCGGCGCCCTGGCAGGGGTCTTCCTGTTCTTCGGCTATCTGACCCAAACCCTGGGGCTACGGCTGACTTCGGCCCCCAAATCCGCCTTTATCACCGGACTTACGTCCGTGATGGTACCTTTGGTCGCGGCGCTCGTCTATCGAAGTAGACCTCAGGTTTCCGAGGTGGTTGGGATTGCAGTGGCCACGGCGGGACTCGGGCTGCTGACGCTTCACGGCGCCGGCGGGTCGGTCAATCCGGGCGACCTGTTGACGTGTCTGTGCGCCATCGGGTTCGCCGCCCATATCGTCGTCTTGGGCCACTTTTCCGAGCGGATGAGCTTCGAACTGTTATCGGTTACACAACTCGGCGCCGCGGCGGCGTTGTGCCTTTCACTCGTCTGGTGGGCGGAACCGCTCCAAGTGGAATGGCGGCCCGCGGTGGTCGGCGCGATACTGGTTACAGGTCTTTTAGCCACTGCGCTCGCGTTTACGATCCAGGCTTGGGCCCAGCAGTACACCACCTCTACGCGGACTGGGCTGATTTACATGCTGGAGCCGGTATTCGCCTGGATCACGTCGTTTCTATTGGTGGGTGAGGGCTTATCGGGGCGCTCCGCCGCGGGCGCGGTCCTCATCTTGGGCGGAGTCGCGTTGGTGGAATTGAAACCCTTAAATCCGCGGCAACATCCATCTGATTAGCGGGATGCATGGGGAAGTTAACGATCCCGAATGCGAACCAGGAGTAAGAGAGTTCCATGAGTTTCTTTGACAAGTTGCGCACGCAGAAGCTGCTGTCGTTCACGCTGATCCTGTTCACCTTGTGCCTCGGCGTGGTAATCGGCACACTGATTACCTCGGGCGTGAAGGCAGCCAGGGATACCACGCCGGCGCCGGGCGCGACGCCGCTGGTGATTCCCAACCCAGTTGAGTTGTCGACCGCTTTTTCGCAGATCGCCAAAGAGGTCGAACCATCCGTCGTGAACATCTCGACGACGTACAACCCGAAGCCGGCCCGCAGCCGCATGCAGCGGCGCGGCCAACAGGCCACCCCGCCCGACGAGGACGACAACGGCCAAGGCGGCGGGATGGACGAGTTCTTCTACCGGTTCTTCGGAAATCCGTTTGGCGGCACGACGCCGGAAATGCCCGACCGCGGCAGCCAGGCGCTGGGTTCGGGCGTGGTAATCGACCGGGCGGGGTACATCCTGACTAACAACCATGTCGTGGATAAGGCTGACCGCATTCAGGTGAAGTTCACCGGCGACCCGATGCAGTACGACGCCAAAGTGGTGGGCGTGGACGCGCCGACCGATCTGGCGGTGATCCGGGTGGAAGGCAAATCCAGCCTGGCCCCGGCAAAGATCGGTAATTCCGACGCCGTGCAGGTGGGCGACTGGGCCGTGGCGATCGGTTCGCCGTTCGGCTTCCAGGCGACGGTTACGGCCGGCATCATCAGCGCCAAGGAACGGGACGTCGATCTCTCGTCCCAGTACCAGCATTTCCTCCAGACCGACGCCGCCATCAACCCCGGAAACAGCGGCGGCCCGCTGCTGAACATTCGCGGCGAAGTGATCGGCATCAATACCGCGATCGCCTCCCGCTCCGGCGGGTACCAGGGCATCGGGTTCGCGCTGCCCATCAACACCGCGGCCCAGGTCTACAACCAGATCATCAAGACCGGCAAGGTGGTCCGCGGCTCCATCGGCATTAAATTCACGCCGTCCGATACGGACCGGGCGCGCGCCCTCCTGAAGGCCAACGGCCTGGCCGAAGGCGTGTTCGTGCAAGAGGTTCCCGCGGGCGGCCCGGCAGAGAAAGCCGGCATCCAGCCCGGCGACATCATCGTGTCGCTCAACGGCAAGCCGGTACGCGACGGCAGCCAACTGGTGAACACCATCTCCACCACGCCGGTGGGAACGCCGGTGGAACTGGGAGTGGTGCGCGACGGCAAACACCAGAACTTCAAGGTCCTGGTCGGCGATCTGGCCCAAGTCTTCCCCGAGGACTTCGGCGGACCCGAGCAGCCCGGGACCGAGAAACCCGAAGGTTCCGCGGTGAGCTTCGGGATGTCGATCACCAACCTGACGCCACAGCGGCGGCAGACGCTCGGGCTCAAACAGGGCGGCGGGGTCCTGATCAGCTCCGTGGAGCCGAACTCCTTCGCCGACGATATCGGGCTGGCCCCGAACGATATTCTGACTTCGATCAACCGGCACACTGTGAACACGGTGGACGATGTCACCCGGCTTCGTTCCACGCTGAAACCGGGCGATGCCGTGCAACTCCAGGTGCTCCGCAAGGATCAGGGCCGCAACGGCGAGTGGACGCAGCAGTTCGTCGCGGGCATTTTGCCGAGCAATCCGAAGTAGGCCACGGATCGCTTCCCTTCGGGTGTGCGGGTGGCCGCTCCCTCCGGCCGCGGCTCTGTTTCGGAGCCGCGGCCTTCAGAGAGCGGCCATCGCCACCGTCCTGCTAAACTGGGTCCCATAGAATGAAGGCTCTTCTTGGTTGGGTATGTATCGGCGCTCTGACTGCGCTTTCGGTCAGTCTGCCCGCCTCCGCGGCGAAGAAGAAATCCAAAAGCAAGACCACATCCAGTTCCTCCAAGTCCAGGAAAGCCCCCATCCGGAAAAGCACCACCAAGGGGGCATCCTC
>JAIQFU010000495.1 GCA_020073115.1 Terriglobia bacterium | reverse complement strand
AGCTTCCGGTCGTGCGTGGAGACCGCCAGGAATCTTACCAGCCCGCGCTCCTTGAGCTTCCGGGCGGCGTTCAGGATCCGCGGCGGCGCTTGTTTGTTCCACATTCCCAGCAGCAGGATATCGGCGTAGTCGAACCGCAGCGCTTTCAATGCGCGCTCGAGGCTCCAGCCGATCAGGCCCGCCACCCGTGAATAGGACTGGACGGACAGAACGAAGCGCTCGCGCTGGGGCGCCAGGTGTCGCAGCGCCTCTCCGAATGCCTCCGTCCGCCTGCTTTCCCAGTAGAAGTAGTTGACGCCGCGCTCGAAGGCGCGTTCGACCGCGTCCGCGGGCACGCCATAGCTGGCGGCCACGCCCAGCCGGCCCACCCGCAGGCCCGTGCGCCCGAGGACGGCGCTCTGAAAAGCACCGGATTCATTCTCGACCTTTTGGCTCATGGCGGTGACGACCCGCCCGGCGGGCCTCTCGTTCCGACTGTACAACGAGTTGGGAAGTCGATACCAGGGTACGGCCCGGCATGATGCGGATCAGGGTTTTGTCCCCCATTTCCGGATCCGGTATCGTGGCCCGCTGTGAGGGGAGGGCAGCAGGCCACAATCCGGACCGCCAGGCAGGCGCGGAGCGCACAGTTACATCCTGTCCGCCCCCAGCGCGCCCGCCTGGCAGGAACGGCAGATCCCAAACCCGCTACCGTTCCCGAGGATGCTCGCGCACCGGCCCCTCAGGCTGGCGAGTTCCGCGGCGCTCAATATGCCTTGGGAGAACGGCGTCTCGGTTACGCTATACCCGCCCGGAGGGATCGGAGCTTCATGGAGCGTCGTGCGCCACCCGGCCAAGCCGCCGGCCAGGATCTCCGGCGAGACCGACGCCGCGCTGTTGGCGCAACTCCTGCCCGTCCCTCGCTCTCCAGCCAGCGTCGTAACCAGCTTCACCACAACGGACGTGGGGATCACGCCCGTCAAAGTCTTGGAGGTAAGGTCTCTGGCCACCCCGATGTTGGCGAGGCCGTTGGGAGTTACCAGGCAGGAGCAGCAGGAGATCATCTGCTCGTCCGGGGAGAAGGCATACGCGTTCACGCAGATGTTGCCAACCGGGTCGCCGAAACCGGGACCCAGCAGGGGAGCCCCGTTCGCCCCGTTGTTGCTGATATCGAGGTACGACTCGCCGAAGGTCAGGTTGGCGGCATAGGTGACCTGGAATGCCGGACCCACGAAGATGGCGGCAGTAGCCGCCGGTCCAGCGCCGCCCTCGTTCGATCCCACCGCGCCAGCGGTGTTGGTCTGCATCCCTTCGGCCATTCCGGCCACGTTCACGCTGAAGCTGCACGAATCGCCGGGATTGAGCGCCAGGTTCCCCAGACCGACGGAGTTGCCGCCCGGGGTGGCGGTTATGGTCGCGATCGGCGCGCAGGAGCCAGTCAAGCCATTCGGATTGGCCACCAGCAGTCCGGCGGGCAACGTGTCCAGGAATTGGATGCCGGTCAGCGGGGCAGGGTTGGCGGCGGGGTTCGATAACGTGAATGACACGGTGGTCATCCCACCCACGGGAATCGCGACTGCGCCGAAAGATTTAGTGATCGCGGCCGGACCAAAGACGTTTACGTTTGCCGACGCAGGGTCGCCCGTCCCGCCCTCATTCGACGTGACGGAGGACGTGGTGTTGACCTTCGTCCCGGGAGTCGTGCCCGTGACTACGCTGGTCACGGAGCAGTCGGCTCCAGCCGGAATAGCCCAATTATCGACCGTTATACTGGTGGCCGTGATGGTGAACGTGCCGTTGCAATACGGGAGGTTGCTCACCGTAAACTGCGGCGTCAGCCCGGCGGGCAGCGCATCGGTGAAACTGACGCCAGTCAACGTCACCGGGTTGGTGTTGAACGCTGTCACCTTCAGGGTGGTTGCCCCACCGACTGGGATCGCGACCGCGTCGAAAGCCTTGATCAGGATGGGTGGAGCAATGGGGGTGAGGGCGAAGCTGTTTTTCACCGTAGTGACACTTGCAGACCCGGTATTGCCGGTTGCCGAGATATCGTTGGTGATGGGTACGGAGAGAACAGGAGAGAAGTTGATGCCATTACTCGGTTGTGTAATCGCAGTACTGTGGGAGAGGGCCAGGATGAGCGTGAAACTCGGGAATACCGTGGTTTCACGAACGGATACTTCGCCATCCGCGGTTGCCGCATAGCCCTCCATGCTCGCATTCATGCCCGAGATCACCTGGCTCCCTCCCACCACCTCCACGCTGTAGGCGATGGTGGAGTTCGAGGTCTGCCCGGAACCCGCGGACCAGCCCGCCAAGAAGGTCAGCCCCGGCATTCCTGGCGTGGTGTCCGGGAGAACGGCGATTTGGCCGGTCGCAATCGTGCCGGTGTACGAGAAGCTGTAAAACCGCAGGTTGCCGATCTGGCATCCGCCCGCTCCGACCACCCCGATGTAATACGCAAGCGTGGCGCCTGCGGGGCAGATCGGCGCGCCCCATGCGCTAATCGAAACAATCAGAGCCAGCAGGATCAACAGGAACGATCTGGTCATGAACTTCCTCCTGGGCGAACTCGGCGCTCTTCAGTGAGCGTCAATCCCGGAGAAGCCTTCCGCCCCCGGCTTGACCGGGTTATCGACCACGCATATGCGTAATCGTCTCCGCGTCCAGGCCGAAGGACCTCCGCTCGGAGCAACGATACCCCCGATGAGCGTGCCCCGCCATTCCCCAAAGGGGTTAGCGCCAACGGGCAGATGAATCTCTTACGCCCGGCGCCTGCGTATTCGGCTGGTTGATGCATCAAAGCAACGGAACACGGACGGGCCGGAATGGCGTGTCTGTTCAGAGGGCGCCGCTGGAGGAATCGTAGAACACGGCCTTGCGAACGGCCGTTGTCGCCGCGGATCTCAGAGCCCCGTGTTAACGAGTTCGGGGCGTGGTTTGTGGGTCCATCCGGCATGACGGCCCGCGCGTTACTCCGGGCGCTGTACGGCGTCAAGGCCGGTCCGGAATGGGATGCAGCATCGGAGCGCTGGGCCTTCCTGCGGACGCTACGCGTTGCGCGGCTCCGCAACGTGAACTGATTCCTCCTTGTTGTTTGCGGGCAGTCCACTGAAGCCGCTGCCTGTTTGGCAGGCGTTCGGTATTTGATTTCCGGACGCCTCCGTTTTCAGACTTGCTTGATGCTCGCGGGGTTAATCCCCAAGTACCCACACAGCGCCGCATGATGCTCTGAATGGGATTGTGTCCAAATCTTGAATGGCTCCGGCTTGCCAGCATCGAACCACAGGTATAGGTGAATGCGGTATTTCTCTTCACGGATACGTCCGTCCGAGAAGTTGCCGTACATACGGATTGGCCCGCTGCTGTCGGTATAGGCGTTGCCGGTCAGCACCGCCAGCAGATCCAGTCGGTCAGACTCGGACTCGTTGTTGACGATGGCCAGCACGTTCGGATGCTCGCACCCGGCGTTCACCGCGTCGAATTGACCGGCCGCGCTGTGGCCGTAGTTGCTGACGCGGTTGTACGTCGGGTCCGGGCGCAACCCACCTGCCAGAGTGCCCGGTGGCGCGACGTCAAGCTGCTTCTCCAGCCACTCATCCTCTTGCGCGGTCTTCACTTCGCAGTAGAAGGCGAGGTGGCCACTGGCCAGGACGCGGAAATCCGGCGTCCGGCTCTGCCGCATCGCGGCTTTGTCGAAGCGCTGAACAGAGAGGCCGCGCCCGGTCAGGTAGTTGCTGACGATGGATTCGCCGTTACTCGCCAGCCCGCTTGATCTCATAGACCTCAGCATTGGGGTGGTACTTCCGGTTGATCTCAGCCGCCAGCTCGGCAAGCTGCTCGTCCGAGAGTCTGCTGAAGCTGTGAACGGTCATCGGGTATGTCTTGGTTGACAAAGCTCGTCCAGCCCTTCAACCTTCAGGACGCGCATCTGTACGGAAATAGCATCCCTCGAATTGTAGCAACGGTTAGCCGATGGACCGGCCGCGCCACACAGCGCGGCTGTCAGCGCCATCGCCCGGCGTCAGGACGGCCAAATCCTTGGCCGGATCGGGGCAGATGGCTCCTGTGGGCGCGACTTTCGGGAATTGGTCAGCGGTTGACTTTCGGGTGGATCGGCTTTCAGATGGCTTTCTGGTGGGTC
>JAIQFU010000494.1 GCA_020073115.1 Terriglobia bacterium | reverse complement strand
GGGCGGCTCCATTGGCGGGACGGTCTCGCTGGCGAACTCGTTTCCGGAACTGCCGCTGGATCTGTTCCGCTGCGGGCAGGCGCGCGATGAGCGGAGGGGCGTCCCGCTCCAGGAGCGCGTGGCGCGCATCAACAACACGATCGCCGGGCCGTACGGGCCTCCCGGCGTCAAGGCGGCGATGGACCTGGCAGGGTTCAAGGGCGGCATCCCCCGCCGGCCTCTGCTGCCGCTGAACGGCGCGCAGGTCGCGGAGCTGCGGGAAATGCTCAAAACGGAGGGGATGATTTGAGCCGGGACATCCTGGCGGTGGACGTCGGGACCACGGCGTTGAAGATCGGCGTGTTCAGCCCGGAACTGGAGAAACGCTCGGAAGCCGCGCGCCGTTACGACGTGAACGTTTACGGCAACGGGCGGGCCGACATCGAGCCGGAGAAGTGGTGGGTGGCGCTCGGCAAGGCTTGCGCCGCCATCGCCGGATCGCTCCATTCCGTGGGGGTGATCTCGCTTTCCGTGACTACGCCCGGGCTGCTGCCAATGGCCGGAGACGGCGCCGCGCTCGGCCCCGCCATCCTGTTTTTCGACGGGCGCTCGCACGAGCAGGCCCGCGCCATCCGCAAGGCGGTGGGGGAGAAAAACTTTCTGCGGGAAACCTGTAACCTGCCGGTTTCCGGCGGATCGTCGCTGTGCTCGATCCTGTGGATCCGCGAAAACCAGCCGGACGTGTGGCGCGCGGCGGCGAAGTTCGGGCACACCAACACCTACATGGTGAAGCGCCTCACGGGCGAGTGGGCCATCGACCCCTCCACCGTTTCCATCACCGGCCTGTACAACACCGCGCGCAACGACCTGACGTGGAACCAGGACGTGCTCGAAGCGGCCCGCATCCCCGCCCGCATGTTGCCCGGACTGATGCATTCCTTCGCCCCTGCCGGGAAGATCCTGCCCGCAACGGCTGCCGAATTGGGACTGCCGGCCGGCTGCGTGGTCCTGTGCGGGGGGAACGACGCGACGCTGAGCGCCCTTTCGGGCGGCATCACGGAAGCGGGCGATATTAACAACGTCTGCGGCACGTGCGAGATCACCAACGTATGCCTGGACCGGCCCATCGGCTCGCCGAATTTCAACATCCGCTGCCACGCCATCCCCGGCCGCTGGCTCACGTTCTTCATCATGAACACCGGCGGGAAGGCGCTGGAATGGTTTCAATCCGTGTTCTGCCGCGAGATGAGCGAACCGGAATTTTATGAAACCTATATCCCCTCCGTGCTGCGCCGGTTCTTCGATGCCGCGGACCGCGACAGGCTGGAAGCCGAGCTTCCGGAATACGTCCCGTTCCTGGGAGGCTCGCGTTATACCACCGAGCGGCTCAAGGCGGGGTTTTCCGGCGTGACGCTGGAAACCACGCGCGAAGACCTGCTCCTGTCGCTGATCCGTGGGAATGCCCTATACCAGGGGCTGCACCTGAAAGAGATTGCCAGTCGCGTCAAATTGGGGAGCAAGGTGACCACGACCGGCGGCGGCGCCAACATCCCGGGGTATATCGAGGTGAAGAAGCGCTGGACCGGCGATTTCGAGTACGAGTATCGCGACCAGTCGTCGCTGCACGGAGCGGCGATGTTGGGCCGGATGTATTTGGAAAACAAGCTGTCGGCAGGGAGGCCATAATGCGCGCATTGCCATTGATGCTGTTGTGCTCTTTTCTCTCGCAGGCCCAGGTAATTCAGTGGTCCCGCGAGGACATTGTCAAATATACGCCGCAGTGGAAGGGCGATCGGTCGCCGGATGGCCGGCCGAAAGCGCCGGATGCGCTGCTCGAGAAACTCAAGGGCGTATCCGTGGCGGCCCTTGCCGGGCAGCGCGCGTACCAGGCGCAGCTCGTGGACAGCCTGCACAATCTGAACCCCGGAAAAAAGCTGGTGGGGCGCGCGCTCACCCTGCAACTCATGCCCGTGCGGCAGGATGTTGCCGGCGTGGCCGCGGCGGACTGGCGTCAGAAGGGCAACCAGGGCGTGCTGAATCACCAGACAGCCATCGATCTCCTCCAACCCGGCGACGTTTTCGTGGTGGACGCCTACGGCAGCCTGCCGGTCGGCGGGATCATCGGCGACAACCTGGCGTATTACATCTGGAAGAAAACGGGGGCGGGTTTCGTGATCGACGGCGCCATCCGCGACGTGGAGGGCGTCGCCCAATACGGTATGCCCGGGTTCTTCCGCTGGGCCACGCCGCCGGCTATTCAGGGCACGATGGTGATGGGGATCAATACGCCCGTGCGGATCGGCAACACCACCGTGATGCCGGGAGATGTAGTGCTGGGCGACCGGAGCGGCGTGGTTTTCATCCCGCCGCACCTGGCGGAAGAGGCTGCGGGGAAATAAGGGTAGCGTGGGTGGAACCCCGCGCTACTCACTTGTCTTTGCGGTGCGGCGACAGGCCTTCGAGCGCCAGGCGCATGCCCACGGGGAGCCGCGGGAAAATCGCCATGAACAGCCGGTATCGCCAGCCGGGAATCACGTAGAGCTTCCGGCTTGCGAGGCCGGCGAGCGACGCATCCACCACCGCCTCGGCGGACATCCACAGCGAGCGCGCGATCTTCGACCTCTGGAAACCCATCACGTCGTGGAACTCGGTGTAGGCAAACCCGGGACAGAGCGCCTGAACCGCGACCTTCGACCCGACGCTCTGTAATTCCAGGTAGAGCCCCTCGGTGAAAGCCGCCAGCCAGGCTTTCGTGGCGCAATAGCTCACATTGCCCGGGCTGCGGGCGAAGGCGGCGACGGAGGCGACGTTGATGATCGCGCCGCGGTCGCGCTCGACCATCCCGGGGAGGACGGCGCGGGTGAGACGCAGGGTAGCGTCGATGTGGAGGCGGTGCATCCGCACCTGGCCGTCCATCGCCGTTTCGGCGAACCGGCCCTTGGTCCCGAAGCCCGCGTTGTTCAGCAGGAGCCCGACATTCGCTTCCGCTCCCAGGCGCGAGGCCACAATCTCGATCCCCTCCTCGGTGGAGAGGTCCACGGGGCACGGTTCCGCGGTGATGGAATGCGTTCGGGACAGTTCCCCGGCGAGGGCGTCGAGGCGGTCGCGGCGGCGGGCCGCCAGGAGCAGATCGAAACCGCGGGCCGCGAGTTTGCGGGCGAAAACGGCTCCGAAACCCGCGGATGCGCCGGTGATGACGGCCAATGGTCGGGACATTTTCCGATCATTGTAGCGCCCCGGCGGCGCACGCCCGTTCCGCCCCGAACGTGACAAAATAAAGCGGGTTCCCTATGAACGAGAAAACAGGTTTCACAAGACGCGAACTGTTTCCGGCCGCGGCCGCGTTTGCTTTTATCCCACGCCGCGCCTTGGGCGCGAACGATAAGCTGAACATCGCCGCCGTCGGGGTGGGCGGGATGGGCCAGAACTACGTCGAGGGCTGCAAGAGCGAGAACATCGTGGCCATCGCCGACGTGGATGACGCCTTTGCGGCGCCGGTTCGCAAGAAGTACCCCGAAGCCAAGGCCTATCGCGACTTCCGGGTAATGCTTGAAAAGGAAAAGGGTATCGACGCGCAGTCCTGCTCCACCGATCCGGCGGTGACCACCGAGGAATGGGTCAAAGCGGGGGTCGTGGGTCCCGTGCGCGAGGTCCACGTCTGGACCGACCGGCCGGTATGGCCGCAAGCGTTGGCCCGCCCCTCCCGGAGGTTCAAGCCGCCGCGCACGCTCGATTGGGACATCTGGCTGGGACCGGCGGCTGTGCGGCCGTTCCACCCGGTGTACCACCCGTTCAATTTCCGCGGCTGGTACGACTTTGGCACGGGCGCGTTGGGCGACATGGCGTGCCACACGTTCCACATCATCGTGAAGGCCCTCGAACTGGGCGCGCCGGCGAGCGTGAACGCCTCTGCCACCGTCACGCGCGTGCCATTGGGGAAGGGCGAAAAGCCAGAGCCCGTCTGGGCTTTTTCGCGAAAGGGCGTCTACCCCGAAACGTTCCCGCACTCCTCCGTGGTCACGTGGGACTTCCCCGCGCGCGGCAGCCTGCCCGCCGCGCGGATGCACTGGTACGACGGCGGTTTGCGCCCGCCGCGCCCCGCCGGCATGGACCCGGACAAGGACCTGGGCGAGGAGGGCGTTCTGTTCGTGGGCGAGAAGGGCACGCTGTGGAGCGGCTTCAGCGGAGGCCCGAAGTTCCTGAGCGCCGCGCAGCAGAAGGCGATCACGCCGCCCCCCAAAACCCTGCCCCGCACCGCGGGACACTACCTGGAATGGATCGAGGCCGCGAAGGGCGGCAAGCCGGCCACGTGCAACTTCAGTTTCGGAAGCCGCCTCACGGAGATCGCGCTGCTCGGGGTGATTGCGCAGCGCACGGGAAAGTACCTGGAGTGGGACGCGGATCAGGGGCGTTTCACGAACAACCCCGATGCGAACGAATTGCTGAACCCGCCGTACCGGGCGGGGTGGAAGCTGTAAGAGGGAGATAGGAGTCAGGAGACAGGAGACAGAGATGGGCATGCTGAAGTGGGTTGCTTTCGTTCTCGTAGCCGGTGCGCCTGCGATTGGCGCGGAGATGCAGCTTTTCAATGGCAAGGACCTTTCCGGCTGGGCCCGCATTCCCAGGCATGAGGGGGCGCCGGCGAACGAGAAGCCGGGCTTCGTGGTACAGGACGGCACGCTGGTGAGCGTGCCCGACGCGCCCGAAGACGACCTCTGGTACACGCGCGAAAAAATCGGGAACGCCACGCTGCGCGTGGTGTACAAGATCTCGGCGCGGAACGCCAATTCGGGAGTCTTCATCCGCATCCCCGTCGTGCCCAAGTCCGAGGACGACGCCATCAACAAGGGCATCGAGGTCCAGATCGACGAGAGCGGCGACCCAGACCACTGCACGGGCGTGCTGTATTCCATGACGGAGGCCAAAGCCAGGCCGTACAAGCCCATTGGCGAATGGAACACCCTGGAGATCACGATGAAAGGTCCGCGGACCATCGTCAAAATGAACGGCGTGCTGGTCACGGACTACGACGGCGTCTCGCCCGTTCCTCCCAAGAAGGCGGTGTACGAGCCGGACCGCGGCCCGCGGCCGGATACGGGATACATCGCCATCCAACACCACGGCGGCAACGCCACCCTGTGGTTCAAGGAAATCACGCTTATCCGGTAGCGGTTGAATTCCGGCGCGCCATAGCTGAAACTATTCGGGTATGAAACGCAGGGACCTCATCAAATCCTTCATGCCGCTGGCGGGCATGTGGGGACTGCCGTCCATCTCCCGGGCAGCCGCACAGGCGGCCTCGGAGTACAGGCGCCCGAAGCTGCGGATTACGGAGATTCGCACGGCGGAAGTGCGCGTGCACGGGTACCAGGTACACGTTCGGGTGTACACGGACCAGGGCATCTTCGGGCACGGGGAGAACACGGATTCGGCGGAAGGCTCCGTTCCCCTGATCCGCTCCTTCTCGCGCATGCTGATCAACCAGGACCCGCTGAACATCGAGGCGGCTTTCGAGCGGATCCGCACCTCGGGGATCTTCGCCGGCGCGCAGGCGGGGCAGTACATTACCGCTCTGACCGCCATCGAGATGGCCCTCTGGGACCTGGCGGGGAAGGCGCTGGGCCTACCGGTGTATCAACTGCTCGGCGGCAGGGTGCGGGACCGCGTGCGCGTATACTGCGATTCGGGCGCGGGCCGGATGACCCCCGGGGATGAGCGCTCCCTGGCCAAGCTGAAGCTCATCCAGGACATGGGGTTTACCGCCATGAAGATCGATATCGACGACGGCATGGACCCGGCGAGGTTCGATCGCGTGAACTGGACGGCTTCCAACGGCGAAATCGAGCACATGCTGGCGAAGATCGCCTTCGTGCGGGAAACCATGCCCAAGAGCATCGACCTCGCGATCGACATGCACGGGCGCTATGACGCCACCACCGGGAAGCGCGTGGCCAAAGAGGTGGAGCCGTTCAAGCTGCTGTGGCTGGAAGAGCCGGTCCCGGCGGAGAACATCGATGCCATGCGCGACATCCGCGCTTCCACCAGCACGCCGATCTGCTGTGGAGAGAACATTTTCCTGCGGCACGGATTCCGCGAACTGCTGGAGAAGCGGGCGGCCGATATCATTATGCCGGACCTCTCCAAGTGCGGCGGGCTGCTCGAAGGCCGCAAGATCGCCGACATGGCGCACACGTACTACGTGCCGTTCGCGCCCCACACGGTGACGTCGCCTATCGGGTCGATGGCCACCGCGCACGTAGGGGCCGCGGTTCCCAACTTCCTGATCCAGGAATGGCACTGGGTGGATTCGCAGCCGCTATGGAAGAACTGGGTGAAAGAAGGCGAGATCATCGAGAAGGGCTTCATCCGGCTTCCGGAACGCCCGGGCATCGGCGTGGAGATGAACGAGGAAGGGGCGAAGAAGGCGCAGGTCCCCGGCACGCCGTGGTTTGAGCCGGCGCCCGCCAGGCGGGGGTAGGGTTTACATCACGCGGCGCGCGTTTCCGACGCTTCCATGCGCGCCACTTCGGCGGCATAGCGCTTCAAATCGGCGTAGGGCGCCGTGACCAGGTCCTTCTCCATGTCCTCTCCGGTCTGCACCAGGCGCAGCAGGTGCAACTGCGCCAGCCGCGCGCACCAGGCGTCGTCCACCGGGCGGCCGGTTTCGGCGGCCACGCGCAGGACGTCCGCGTGCGGCAGCGCGATGGTCTTTTCGGTGGGTCCGCCGCCCTCGTCCGTCAGGATGAATTTTACGTCCACGGTATCGGCGTGGCGCAGCGAGATGGCCGTCTGCAGCCACTTGAAAAGAACCTGAAACTTGCGGCCGAACGGATCGGGGCCGGCCTCGAACTCGCGGAAGTTGAGCATCTAAATGCTATCTTACATGTAGCGCCCCTGTCTTGCCCGCGCTGCCAATTCTATGATCGCTGCCGAACTGATCGCGCCCCGCCAATTCCGGCTGGCGGACCGCCCCCTCGACGAACTGCATCCCGGCGAGGTGCGCGTCCGCATAGACGCCGTGGGGATCTGCGGGTCCGACCTGCATTCCTATTCGGAAGGCGCGGTGGGCGACACGCCCGCCGAATACCCCATGATCATCGGCCACGAGCCCGCCGGGACGGTAGTGGCGGTGGGCGAGGGGGTGACTGGCTGGTCTCCCGGCGACCGCGCGGCGCTCGAGCCCGCGGTCTACTGCCACCATTGTGAGTACTGCCGCGCCGGCCGGTACAACATCTGCGCCAACATCCGGTTTCTCAGCACGCCCGGTCACGACGGCTTCTTTCGGGAGTTCGTGAACCTCCCGGCGGAAAACCTGTTTGGCATCCCCGCGGCGCTCTCGTTCGAAATGGCGTCCCTGGCGGAGCCCCTGGCCGTGGCCCTGCATTCGGTAAAACTCGCCTCCGTGGGACTGGGCGAGACCGCGGCCGTTTTCGGCGCGGGACCGATCGGCCTGCTCACGCTGGCGTCGCTGAGAGCGGCCGGCGCGGGGCGCGTGTGGGTGGTGGAACCCGTGGCCCATCGTCCGCGCGGAAACCGGCGGCCGCGGCGTGGATTGCGCCATCGACTGCGCGGCCAAGGGGGAAAGCACGAATTCCGCCATCCAGGCCGCGCGCAACGGCGGGCGCGTGGTCCTCACCGGCATTCACTCCGGGGTCATGGTTCCCTTCGAGGTCTCGCCCATGCGCCGCAAGGAGCTGACGATCTTCAACGTGCGCCGTTCCAACGATGAAATGCCGTTGGCGGTGGACCTGCTGATCGAGCGGACCGCCTGGTTCGCGCCCATGCTGACTCACGAACGCCCGCTGGAGAAAATCGCCGAGGCGTTTCAGATCGCCGAAGCCTATGCCGATGGCGCGGTGAAGATCGTAATCAAGTAGGGTGTGCTTTTCTACCGCGCCGGCTCCACGTGCACCAGCACGTCCGCCACCCAATCCAAAGTGTCCACGATCCGCAGGCGCACTTCGTGGGCGATCTCGTGCGACTGGCGCACGGTCATATCCGGATCGACTTCCAGGTGCAGGTCCACGTGATACCGCAGCCCGGTCTTGCGGGCAAAGCACTTCTCCACGCCGCGCACGCCCGGCACGATCGATGCTGCCTCCCGGATCTGGTTCATCAGCCGGTCCGGAGGCATGGTGTCCATCAATTGCAGGGCGGTGTCGCGCGACACGCGCACGCCGGCGACGATGACGATCAGCCCCACGACAAACCCGCCGTAGCGGTCGGAATTGAGAAAGCGCGCGGGGTCGTGGAGCGCCAGACCAACGGCGACCAGCGCAAAGGTGGCCGATAGCGTATCCATGGCGTCGTTCCAGGCGTCGGCGATGAGCGCCGCGCTCTGGAGCCGCCGGCCGTAGTGGAATTTGAACGATGCCAGGACCGTTTTGGCGGCGAAGGAAGCCACCAGCGGCCAGATGACGTACGACGCCAGCGGCTTCCGCGGCTGTCCCAGACGTTCCAGCGAACTGTAGGAGATCAACACGCCGCCGGCGGCGAGCACCAGCCCGATCAGCAACCCGGTCAGAGTTTCCGCGCGCCCGTGGCCGTAGGGGTGGTTCTCATCGGCGGGTTTGGCCGCCAGGGTGAGCCCGAGCAGCACGAAACCGGAAGCGAACACGTCCGCCGCGGATTCGCAGCCGTCGGCCACCACCGCGGTGGAGTGGCCCATCAACCCGGCCACGATCTTGACAGCCGGGGTGAAACCGAACGGTGCGCGTGTTGAACCTGCCGCGCGGGACCTGTGGAATCGCGGACCATGAACTCCGGGTCGATCACGATTTCGTCGCCGTTCCACTCCGGCCGGTCGGACCCCGGGATCAGGCGGTCGCAGATGAGGTGTCCGATGCGGTCCCGCGGAATGTGGACCGTGGTGAGCGCCGGATAGCAGAACTCGGACAGCTTGATATTGTCGAACCCCGTGACGGAAATATCCCGCGGCGCCTGGATGCCATGCTCGCGCAACTCCCGCAGGGCGCCCACGGCCATTACGTCGTTGACGCAGATCACCGCGGTCGGCGCTTCGCCGGAGCCCAGCAGCGCGCGCATGGCCTGCCGCCCGCCTTCGAGGGTATCGGCGTCCGCGGCGGCGCGTACTTCCAACGCGGGATTGGCCGCCACGGCGTCGAGCACGGTTTTCATCCGCTCGTTGATCGGGCCAAGAATGGAATGGTGGCCGATGAAACCGAGCCGCCGGTGCCCCAGGCTGTGCAGATAGTCCACCACTTTCTCCACGCCCCGGCGGTAGTTCACCCGGATATTGGTGATGTTGTGCCGCGGCGCGCCGACATCGTAGAACACCACCGGAATGTCGCTCCCGGTGAGTTCCTCGATGAGCGCCGGCTCCATCTCCGAAACCACCACCGCGAGACCCGCCACGCGCCGGCCGATCATCAGACGGATACTCGCCACCAGTTGCTCCGAGCGGTAATCCGTGTTGGCCACGACGACCTCGAAGCGCCGGGCATGGGCATCCAACTCCACGGTTTTATAGATGTCGAAGAAGAACGGGTTCTCCATGTTGGAGACGATCATCCCGATGGTGCGGCTCTTGCCTCCGGCGAGGCTGCGCGCATGGAGATTGGGGTGATACCTGAGTTCCTCAATCGCTTTCATGACGCGGGCGCGTGTCGAACCCTTGACCACGCTTGCATTGTTGAGCACGCGGGAAACCGTCGCAGCGGAAACCTTGGCTCGCTTGGCGACCTCTTCAAGGTTCATCGTTTGTTCCATTGTACACGCCTGAGAGAAGATCGGGACCTTTCAGCGGACTGATATTTCGGATTTTTAGGTCTTGCATATGGCTTGGCAGCGCTTACACGTCTTCATGGGTCCGGAAGGGCGCAAACTGCCATTGCCCGGATCAACGAAGAACCAAATCATGAAATCACCGCTGGGTTTCCGCCCCATCAACTCGTGAGGGTCAACGGCGTCAGAGACGGAGACGAACCGCGCCTTCCGATCATCCGAGACCTTGACGATCATGGCGGCCTTCAGCGAGTTGAGAATCTGCGTTGGCGCGCCCGCGGACTCGATCGCTTTCCCTAAGCAGTTCGCCGCACCCCCTCCGGTTGGAATCGATGCGGGTATACACCACCTCGCGGGGGCTGGGGAATTTTCAGCCGCCAATCTGGGGACCTCACCGGCGGTGAGTTCTATTGGGAACGCGCCGCATCTCACTACCCCCACCTGTTTGTATGGGGCGTTTCCGCGAGTAGCGCCGAGCCTCGCGGCGGCGCTACCGACCCGGTCGCCTGGTATCAGGGTACGCCTTCAGGCGTGCCGAAAATTCCGGGAGAGGCGTGAGCTTCGGCCCTGCCGGCATAGCCTCGGCAATGAGCCGCCCTCATCTCTATCGCGGGCTCCTTGTCATTTCTTCGCCCCAATTTCAGATCCGGATTGTCATAACTGAAATTCAGCATTATCGCCGGGATCCGGCTGCTGACATTATTAACAGCCTGTTGAATGAACAGCCTCCCATTTTTGGGAGGCTCCGAATCCCCCTCTCCCGAGCCTGGAAGATCGCTAAGTGGCTCAAAACATTAGGAATTTTAGGTATTTATGTCTTGACACCTGATATGACAACGCTTACACTACTCTTACACTACTCTCGGATTGAGTTAAGCCACTCATCCAGAAGGTATTTCGAAAGCCACTCGTTTGAGGTAAGGATAGTGCAGAAGCAAATCCAAATTCTCTTGTGTTCCCTCCTTGCGGTCTTGACCTGCCTAGGTCTCGGCGCAGGTGTGTCGTGGGGTCAAACCACGAGCACCGGCGGTAGCCTGACCGTTACGGCCACGGACCCGTCCGGGGCCGCCGTACCTGGCGCCGCCCTCGAGGTGAAGGATCTCTCCACCAACGACATTCGCCGCGCTACCACGCAAGCCAACGGCGTCTACACATTTCTGAATCTTCGCGGCGGCACATATTCGGTGACGGTCTCCGCGCAAGGCTTCGCAAATCAGGTATTTGAATCCGTCGTGATCCGAACCAGCCTCGAAACCGAAGTCAAGGCCGCCCTCAAGCTCGGCGCAACCACGGAATCTGTCACGGTCACGGCCTCCGAGGTCCCCATCGTGCAGACCGAGGCGAGCGCCATCGCGACCAACTTCGACACCAAGCAGGTATTCAACCTTCCCGAGCTCGGCCGCAGCGCCTGGGGCTTGGTTTACAACGTTCCCGGTTACGCCAGCGGTACCTTTAACAACCTGCCCGGCGCGGCCATCGTCGCCGCCGATTTCGACGGCGTGCAGAGCATGAGCAACCGCTTCCGCGAAGGAGGCTACGCCTATGGCAGCAGCGTGATCGATCCGCGCATGGAAAATATCGCGGAGTTTACCGTTACTACGTCGCAGTTGGATCTGAGCGGCAACGGCACGTCCGCCATGAAGATCAGCATCGTGACGAAGCGCGGGACGAACGATTATCACGGACTGCTGTACGAGGACTTCCGCAACACCGTGCTCAACGCCAACAGTTGGTCCAACAACGCCACTACCAACGCTCAAGGCGTGGGCACCGCCCGGTCGATTACCAAATTGAACAATTTCGGCGGCAGCGTTGGCGGCCCCATCCTCAAGAACAAGCTGTTCTTCTTCGGAACTTTCTCCATGCAGAAGAACCCCAACACCACCATTAACTCGCGGACTATCCTGAATCCCCTGGCTCAGCAGGGCATCTACCAGTACCTTGGCCCCAACGGGGCGCCGGTGCAGGTGAACCTGTTCCAGCTTGCCGGGATTCCAGTCAACAAGGTCAACTCGGTGATCGGGAGCCAACTGTCAAAGATCAACGGCATCACAGGCGGGGGCCTCGTTACGCCGAGCGCGTCGGATCCGAACGTCTCGACTTACCGCT
>JAIQFU010000493.1 GCA_020073115.1 Terriglobia bacterium | reverse complement strand
CCAGCGCGACCAACAAGACGGTGCCGGTCGGCGTGGTGAGCGAGCTGGTTAGGGGAGACACATTCTTCTGGGGTCCTCTCATGGCCGGCGCCCTGCTCGGGTCGGTGCCCGTCGCCTTCATCTATTCCTTCTTCGTCGAGAACTACGTGAGCGCCATGACCGGGGCGGTGAAGGGGTAAGGCGTCCGGACAGGACCTGCACCGCAAATCCAGCCAGGCCTTCGCTCCGCTCAATTGCTTTCATTGACTTCCTCAGAGGCTCTTGATATGTAACGTCTCCATCCTTGTGGCGGAGGCGTCTAACGGAGGAGCATCTATGTTGTTCGCCGGAAAAGTTGCCGTGGTCACCGGGGTCACGAGTCCCATCGGGCAGGCCATCGCATTGCGGCTGGCTGCGGAGGGGGCGGCCCCCACGCTGGCCGATGGCGGCGTTCCGGTGGCCGACATCGCCGCCGCGTATCCCGAAGCCGACTGGGACGCGATCTGCGGCCGGATATTTTTGCAGCCGTAGTACCGCCGGTGGTCGTCTTTCGCCACCGGTTCCTTTGCGCCGGGAAAGAACCGGTGGCGCAAACCGACCACCGGCGGTACGCTTGAAACCCAACTTCCGCCGTTCCGTCTATAATTGAGATCCGCGTCTTTGCGCCGGCAGTAGGGCGAGAATTGCCGGCGTCCTGCCATGAGACTGCTCGCCGCAGGGTTTGGATATCGGGATGGCACAGAGCGGAACCAAGCAGCCCCAGGCCCGCCTCAGCGGGCAAGTCATTGTAGACGAGTTGATCCGGAACATGGAGTTGGGCCGCCTGGAAATGGCCTACAGCATCCTCCTGCCGTGCGTGTTCAGCGTTTATCTCCACCCCGGCGACCATGAGCGGCTGACCCCCGTCCAGGAACTCATCAAGGAAGATGCCAAGCGCGCCCTCAACGCCCGGGTAGCGGAGTGGAACGCCAGGACGCCGCGCTTTCGCCGCGGCGGGGCCAAAAAGCCGCACCGCACCGCCCAGAGCGACTGGTGGATCGAGTTCTTCGCCGACTCGGAAAACGCCGTGCCGCAGGGCGACGTGGAGATTCACTCGGCGCTGAACGACTCCCCCCAGCCGGGATACCGCGGGGTGAAGACCACCCTGCTGGCGCGCGAGCCTTCGGTAACGGCGGCGCGCGTCGCGCGGGACCGCGAGAGCACCCGGCGGCAGCCGGACCGCGTCCTGGCCGAGATCCGCTATCAGGACGATTCCGGTCCGCAGGTCTACTTCGTCACCCAGGACGAGATCAGCATTGGCCGCGGCGGCGAAAATCTCTGGGTGGACCTGCCGCTGTACGCCAACGAGGAGGTTTCCCGCGAGCACGTCCGGGTGCGGCGGGATGCCGGCAGCGGCGGCTTCGTCATCGAGGACCAGAGCCGCAACGGAACCTGGTTGAACGGCCACAAGCTGGCGCGCGGGGTGGAGGAGAAACTGCCCGACCGGGCGGAGATCGGCATTGCCGGAGTGCTCAAGCTGTCCTTCGAGGCGCGGAGGTAGAGGTGCGCGAACTCTATAACCTGCACACGCCCTTCGTGATCGCCTTTCTGGCGTTCGTGCTGGTGTTCCTGGCGGCGCAGGCGTGGAGAAAGGGATGACCGCCTGGCTCTCCGGCGCCGCGACGGACACGGGACTCATCCGCGAGCACAACGAAGACCGCTACTGGATCGACCCGGGCCGCGGCATCTTCCTCGTGGTGGATGGTCTCGGCGGGCATGCCGCCGGCGAACTGGCGGCCCAGACCGCGGTGGAAGCGGTCCGCGAGTCGCTGGGGGTGGACGCTCCCGGGAGCGCCGAGGACCGCGTCCGCGCCGCCATCACCACCGCCAATAACCGCATTTTCGAGCGGTCGCAGCAGGATTCCGAACTGGCCGGCATGGCCTGCGTGCTGACGCTGGCGCTGCTGGAGGCGGACGAACTGACCATCGGACACGTGGGCGATTCCCGGCTCTATCTCATCTGGAATGGCGCGATCCGGAAACTCACCTCGGACCACTCGCCGGTGGGCGAAGGCGAGGATTCCGGGGAGTTGACTGAACTGGAAGCCATGCGGCACCCGCGGCGGCACGAAATTTTCCGGGAGGTCGGCTCGCACCCGCGGACCGCCGGAGACGAAGACTTCATCGAGATCCGGCGCTGCCGCTTCCGCCCGGACGCCGCCCTCCTGCTTTGCACCGACGGGCTTACGGATCACCTGACCGCCGCGCAGGCGCTCACCATCGCGGAGACATACGGCGGCGATCCCGAACACATCAGCGCGGCGCTGGTGGAGGCCGCCAACGCCGCCGGCGGAAAGGGCCGCGCGAACCAGTCCGCCCCGGACCGGAGGCTTGCCGTCCTGGCTCACCGGGCGAATGGCTTGCCTGACGTACGGCGTGCTTCTGGGGATGCTGCTTTGGGCTCTCCTGCGCGCAACGAGAGGATGATATGACCGCGCCTCCTGCCATGCTCGGCCGCTACCAGATCGTCCGCCGGCTTTCCACAAGCATGAGCGACGTCTACCTGGCCCTGGACACCGTGGGGAACCGCAGGGTTGCCCTCAAGCTGGTCGCAACCGGCGGCGACGCGGCCAATCGCATGGTTCTGGAGGCGGAGCGCCGCGGCGCGGCCATCCAGAAAGAGTTGCATGAAGTCGATGCGCGGGTGGTCGAGATTTACGAGTTCGGCGAGCTGGAAGGGTACTTCTTCATCGCCATGGAATACCTGGAGGGGCGCAACCTGGGCGAGGCGCTGGCCGCCGGCGCCATCGACCCCCAGCGCGCCGCGGCCATTGCCCTGGAGATCTGCGAACAGCTGGTCAAGTTCCACTCCTGGCGGTCCACGGTGGTGCACGGCGATATCAAGCCATCGAACATTCACCTGGGGCCGCACGACACGGTGCGACTGCTGGATTTCGGCATCGCCAAGCTGCTCCGGCCCGACGCCAGCGGCACCAACCACGAGTTCGGAAGCCTGAGCTACTGCTCGCCGGAACGGCTCACGCGTTCCCAGGTGGATCAGCAGTCGGATTTATGGGCGGTCGGCGCAACGCTGTATGAAATGCTGGCCGGGGCGCCTCCCTATCGCGCCGAGGACACCCGCAAGCTGGAGAAACTGATCCGTTCGCGTCGGCCGCCGCATGCCTTGTCTTCCCGCTGCCCGCGCGCGCTGCGGGAGATCGTCAACAAGTCGCTCGCCCCCCACCCGGCGGAGCGCTACCGGTCGGCGCGCGAGTTCCAGGAAGATTTGCAGGCGTTTCTCGAGCGCAGGCCAACGCTGGCCGAAATGGAACGCCGGCCAAAGTGGAGCCCCAACGCCACCATCGACGCCGCCCGGGTCTGCCTGCGCAAGGCCACCCGGACGGTGGCCGGGGCCCGGCGGAGGCTGGAGCCGCTGCGTTTGGCCGGGGCGGTGGCCTGGTTCGCCGCGGGCATGGTCCTGTGGATCGGCGGCAGCTACGCCTGGCAGCAGTGGGAGGACCGCCGCGTGGCGCAGGCGGCTGTCGTATCCGCCGCTGCCGCCCCCGCCCCGGCGCCCGCCCCCGCCCCGCTGCCGCTCGGGGCCATGTACGTGGAAGCCGCCGACGCCGTCCTGAACGCCTACCGCACGAGCTCCAGTCCCTCGCTGGAAGACTTCGATTGGCCCAAAGCCGAGGTTTGCCTGGAGCGCGCGGCGCAACTCAACGGCGACCAAGCGACGGCGGGAAAGTTGGCGCTGGCCCGCGGCTACGCCGCCCTGGAACGATTGTCGGGCGGGCAATACTCCGACGCCGCGGCGCCCCGCATCCGCGTGTTTGCCCGCGATCAGTTCGCCGCCGCGGCCCGTCACATGCCCGGCAGCCCCGATCCGCGCCTGGCCCTGGCGCGTGTTTACGTCTATGATCTCCCGAACGTCGAGCAGGCGATGGAGGAGTTCGCCGCCGCGGAACGCCTCGGAGCGGCCTTGGGTCCCCGCGAGATCGAGCAGCAGGGAGACGCGTACCGCCTGCGCGCCGAGCGGCAAAAGAGCATGGTGGACGTCAGGATGGCGCGGAGCTATTACCAGCGGATCAAAGCTTTCGACGGGGCAAACGAACACCTGCGGGCGCTGGAGCGCATCAAGGCGCCGCCGCGGAAGGTAAGGAGGAGGCGATGAAAGCGCGTGTCCACATGATTGTGGACACGGCAGACAGGAGTGCCCACGGCACGTGGCGTGGACTCTCAGTCTGCCGTCCCGGCGCTCTCGCCGACCCGTTGAGGTTGCCATGGCAGTAACCCGCAGTTGGACCGCTCCCGGCGTGAAGCCTTTCGCCGGCGCCGAAAAACCGTCCCGGCCCGCCGGCGTCGCATGGTGGATGCTCGCCGCCTCGGTCTTCGTGCTCGCCGGGTTGGGCATGGTGTACGCCGCCAAGAGCCAGGGCTTCGCTTCCGAACGCGGCGTGGTCAACCTGAACGGCGTCAACTCGCCCGACGACCTGCTCCCGGCGCTGGAGTCGCTTCCCGACCGCCAGGACGCGGCGCAGCGCGTCTTCGACTTTGTCCAGCGTGCGCGGCCGCTGCGCAACATTGGAGCGCTCTCCGCTGTCCGCCCGCATCTGCCCCTGGCGAAGCTGAAGCCGCTGTTCGTGGTGCGCTCTCCGCGCGAATTCAGAATCTTTCTGCTGCGCGCGCTGGCGCTCTACTTCGCGGGTTTCTATCTCGTGCTGCTGCTGTGGCGCGTGGCCCGGTTCCGCGGGGATCGCGCGTTCCTGCCCGCCCTGCACCTGCTCACCGGCTTGGGTCTGGCGCTGCTGTGCAGCATGCGCGACCCGCTGCGCGACACGCTGGAGTTCCACAAGTTCGCCACGGGTGTTTTTCTGGGATGCCTTCTGCTGGCGCTTCCCGCGCTGGAGGCGATCAAGATCCTGATCGTGCTCTTCCTCGCCGGGTACTTCACGCGAAACTGGGAGCGTCTGCGCGACCTCCGCGAGAAGCGGCTCCTGCCGCGCCTGTTCCGCCGGATCGGCCTGCCGCGCCTGGAACACGCGGTTCCGGTGTTGGTGGCGGTGGGGATGGCGGTCTTCCTGTTCTTCGTGCTGAAGGACCTGGGCCCGGCGCTGGTGACCCTCTTCGTCTTTCTGGCGATGTTCGCCGTAGCGCGCGGCCGGCCGGGGTTGGCCATCGCCGGCGTGGTCCTGATGGCTGCTTCGGTGACCGCCGGCTACCGCATCGGGCAGCCGCATACGGTGGTGAGCCGCATCGACATGTGGCTTTCCCCCTGGGACAACGACGTGCACGGCGGCGATCAACTGGCGCATGCGCTCTGGGCCTTTTCGACCGGCGGGCCGTGGGGTTCGGGACCCGGCTGGGGCGACCCGGAGTTGATCCCCTCGGGGAATACCGATCTCGTCCTGCCGGCCATTGGCGAGGAGTGGGGCTTCGTGGGCGTGGCCGCCGTGCTCCTGCTGTTCGCTTTTCTCGTGTCGCGCGGCCTGCGTGCGGCGGAGCGCGCCGCGACGCGCTTCGGATTTTTCCTGGCGCTGGGCCTGGCCTGCCTGGTTGCCTTCGAGATGCTGCTGATCACCTCGGGCGTGCTGGGCGCGCTGCCGCCTTCGGGCGTGGTCTCGCCGTTCCTCAGTTCGGGGAACACGGCCATGCTGACTAACTTCCTGGTGTTCGCGCTGCTACTCTCGATTTCGGCGGATACCGCCGGCCCCCGGCCCGCGGAAGCGGCGGGCGCCTCGCCCGGCCCCCGCGCGCGCTACTTGAAAGCTCTGTTCGCCTGCCTCGGAATAGGGCTGCTGGCCTTGGCGGCTCGCTATCAAGTTTTTCACAGCGCCGAATACCTGGCCCGCGATGCCCACGCCTTCGAGGCCGACGGCGTGAAGCGGCCGCAGCGCAATCCGCGGTTGAACTCGCTCGCCCGCGAAATCCCCCGCGGCTCCATCTACGACCGCAACGGCATCCCCCTGGCGACCGGCAGTTGGCAGGAGTTGGAGCAGCATCGGGCGGAGTACGCGGCGCTCGGCATATCGCTGGAACAGGCGTGCTCGCGCTTCGACAATCGCCACTACCCGTTCGGTTCCGCCGCCGTTCTGGTCACCGGCGACCTGCGCACGGGCGAGAACTTCCATGCTTCGAACGCCTCGCTCGTGGAGCACGATTCGAGCTCCCGTCTTCAGGGCTACGAATATTCCGAACTCGCGGCGCTGGTACGCACGCGCCATCAGCCCGGGAACCCGGGGATAGCCCGCATTCTGGCGCGCGACCGCAACGTGCGGCTGACAATCGACATACGGCTGCAACTGCGCGCGCAGGAGATCCTGGAGCGGCATTTGAGGGAAGTCCGTGAGTCGAACGGGGCAGTCGTGGTGATGGACGCGGCCACCGGCGGCATTCTGGCGCTGGCGAGCGCGCCCGTGGCCGCGCCTCCGGGTTCGCGCACCGCCGCGCCCACCCCGGATGAGTTGCTGGACCGCGCCCGTTACGGCTTATATCCGCCCGGCTCCACCTTCAAACTCGTGACCGCCATCGCCGCCCTGCGCGAAAATCCCGGGCTCAAGCATCGCACCTACTTCTGTCGTCCGCTCCCCGGCGGCAGGGCGGGGAATATGATCCCCGGTTGGAACCGCCCCATCAAGGACGATATCGGCGACCGCGCCCACGGCACGATCGACATGGGGCGCGCCATCGCCGTCTCCTGTAACGCGTACTTCGCGCAATTGGGCGTGCACGACGTGGGTTCGCAGGCCCTGGCCGACACCGCCGGGAAGATGGGCATCTCTACGGGCGACCTGCCCGAGCTGAAAAAAGCCCTGCCGTTCGCCGCCTACGGGCAGGGGCCGGTGCTGGCGTCACCGTTCCAGATGGCGCGGGTGACGGCGGCCATCGCGGCGGGCGGCCGGATGCCGCAGGGTTACTGGATCGAAGGCGGAGGGAACGACCGGGCGGCTGCGCCGCTGGAAGTGATTCCACCCTCCGAGGCGGCATTCCTCGCGGGGGCCATGCGCCGTGTCGTTACCGAAGGGACCGCGCGCCGCCCCATGGCCGGCTCCCCGCTGAGCTTCGCCGGGAAGACGGGCACGGCGCAACTCGACCAGGGCCTGCCGCACGCCTGGTTCACCGGTTTCGCCCCGTATGATGGAGATGCGGCTCATCGGCTGGCCTTCGCCGTCCTGGTGGAGCACGGCGGATACGGCGCCAGGGCCGCCGCGCCGATCGCGCGGGAAGTGATGGAGGCGGCCAAGGACTTGGGCTTGCTATGACCTTAACGGACTTCATCGAAAGATTCGGCCGCACGCTGTTCGAAGCGCCGCTGGCCTCTCCCCGTCCGGAGGAGCCGCCGGAATTGGCCGAGATCCGGCTGGCCGTCATGGACGAGGTCGGGAAGAAGAGCTATCGGGCGGGCGGCAGGAAGGTGTTTCCGTTCAGCGTGGTGCGCGTGGAACTGCGCGGCGTGGAGAGGGAACAGCAGGGCGTATTTACCGGCGCGTTCTTCCGCAAGTACCTCGAAGAGGAGGTCCGCAACGCGCTGCGCGCGGATGGCTGCCGGTTCCCCGAAGACTTGCGCATGGAGGTTGAGGCCAGCGTCGGCCTGCCCCAGGCGGGCGAGCCGTGGCTGGTGGTCCAGGCGGCGGCCCCGAGCCCGACCGGGATCTCCGGCCAGGCGGCCGCTAAGCTGATGGTTCGCGAGGGGGACGCCAACGTCCGCGAGCTCGCGTTGGACAAAGAACGGACCAACATCGGGCGCCCGGTGGATGTCTACCGCTCCGGCGGCCTGTTCCGCCGCAACGACCTGGCCTTCGCGGAGGATACCGAGATCAACCGCTCCGTTTCCCGGGAACACGCTCACATCGTTTACGATCACGCGGCGGGCGAATACCGGCTTTTCAACGACCGCTGGTATCCGCGCGAAGGCGCGGCCGAGTGCGGCGTCTGGATCGTGCGCGGCGGCATGAGCCGGGAGGTGGCCAGGGACTCGCGCGGGATCAAGCTGGAACACGGCGACGAAATCCACCTCGGCCGCGCGGTGCTGGTATTCGAGATGTAGCGCCGCCGGCGGTTCTCACACCCCTCGCCGGAACGCCATGAACATATCGAGGAAAGCCACCACCGTGATCAGCACGCAGAGCCAGGACGCGACCCGCCACACCCGCTCCGTGGTCGAGCCTTCATAGCGCGGGGTGGCCGCCAGGTATCCGACTCCGAAGCCGCCGGCGAGGCCGCCCACGTGCGCCGCCATGTCGATTCCCGGCAGCAGGCTGAAGATCAGCATATAGATGGTCCAGCGGAGATACATCCCGCGGATGGCTCCGGCCATCGGATGCCTGCTGCGCATCCCCGCCGCGAGCATCGCACCCACCAGCCCGAAGAGCGCGGCGGAAGCCCCCACCGACACCGCCGGGCTCCACATCGAGCTCACATAAAACCCGACTACGTTCGCGAGAAAATAGATGACCCACATGCGGCTGGCGCCGAAGACGTCCTCCACCTGGGCCCCGAGGTCGAACAGCACCCAGGAGTTCATCAGGATGTGCATGAGCCCGCCGTGCAGGAAACCCGCGGTTATGAGCCGCCACCACTGGCCCGCGGCGATCAGCGGCGGGTATTTGGCCCCGAACTCGAGCAGCGTGCGCATATCGATGTCCAGGGCGCCGCCGGCGCCGGCCTGCATGCTGTACAGCGAGGTCGCCAGGTACAGCCCGAAATTGATCACCAGGATGAGCACCGTGTTGAAGCGCGCGTGCGGGATGAAGCCGCCGATGAATTCGGCCGGCCGCCGCTCGGAGGCGCGCGGCCCGACCGGTTCATTGCAGTACGGGCAGACGCGGTCGTGGATGGTGATGAAGGCCCGGCAGTGCGGGCACATGCGGCGCTGGTCCATGTGTCTTTATTGTAGCTGGCGGTTTTCCGAAGCGTGCCGCCGCGCGCTCCGGCGCGAGAATTGCACGATCCGCGTGGGGTGGGTCGCGGGCCTGCCCGCATGAGCTTTTTCAATGCGAGACCCTCTGGAGGGCCGCCGTTGGTGGGTGGCGCTGGGGCTCACCTGGGT
>JAIQFU010000492.1 GCA_020073115.1 Terriglobia bacterium | reverse complement strand
ATATCAATACTATCTCAGATATCGGACGAAGGCAAGCCCCAAATCGAAATAAGAATTTGCTCAGGGAGTGGCGAGACGCTCTGGGGCGCGCAGAATCGAGACGTCAGCTACCGCCACCGTCACGGATGCGGAATCACTGTCCCCGTTGGAGGCGGCTCGCGGACCGGCCCTCAGTTGTCCCGGAATCCGTGGGAGACCTGCCCGCGGGCTACTTCACCCGCGTACCCAGATACGCCCTCACATCCGGGAGATCGAAATCCCGCAGGACCCCTGGCGCCCCGACATCCATGATGTCGTCGTGCAGTTTGGCATGCGCAATCTCCAGGTACGAGGCGGGCGCGTTCTCGCATCTCACCTGCCGGATGCGCGGCTCCAGCGCCGCCGCGAACAGCGCGATCACGCCGCCATGACCCTTGCCGGTCACGCTGATCTGCCCGGCGTCCACGTCGCGGCGCGCGGCGAGATAATCGAATGCGCGCAGCGCGTCGCCGGCCTGCATCCCCGCCATGGTCTTGCCCACGAGCAGCGCGCGCATGGCGGTCTGGTAGGCTTTCGAGTATTCGCCCGGCGGTCCTGGCGCCGCGGCGCTTTCCCCCCATCCGCGCAGATCGGGCGCCAGCACAACATTCCCCGCGAGCGCGAGTCTCTCGAGTTCGCCCGCGGCGGCCGCTTTTCCGGCCGCGTCCAGGTAGAGCACGGCGGGCCTCCGCGCGGGCCCTCCCGTGGGCGCATACACCAGAGCGGGGACGGCGATGCCCCCCTCCGGCCGCATCTCGATTTTCTCGATGCGATAGCCGGAGCGGTCCACAACGCCGCGGTTCTCCACGGGCGGAACGCCGCGCTCCACAACGCCGCGGTTCTCCACGTGCGGAACGCCGCGCTCCATGGGAACCCCGAAGCGCGCCCGGACCAGCGCGGGGATGTTCTTTCCTCCGGCGCCGGCGCGCCGCGCGTGGAGCTTTTCCGCCAGCGCGGCGTTCAACGATTGCACGCTTTCCGCATCCGTGAAGGAACTGGCTACCTGCCCCGTGGTCGTGCATTGCAGGTCTTTGGGAGCGTCGGTCCGGAAATCCGCCTCGGCGCCGTCGTCGGTACGGTTCAGGAGCCAGCGCGAGAGCCACGCGTACGTAGCCTCGCGCCGCGGCTTCGACCACCCGTGGCCGTCGTCGAACTCGAAGAAGCTCATCCGGTCTTCCGCACCCAGCAGCCCGAAGATGCGGCGTGCTTCGGCGTACGTGGCTTTGGCGCCTTCGATGGGGAAGAAGTCCTTCGTGGCCGTGGCCATCTGAATGGGCTTGGGCGCGAAGGCGATCAGGAAATCGGGAAAATCCAGCCCGTCCTTCAGGAAACCGGCGAAGTCCTGCTCCGCATCCTGAGGCCCCGAACCGGCCCACAGCTTTTCCCATGACGTCAGATAGCAGGACGGCGCCGCGGCTGCCAACCGCGGCTCGAAGGCCGCCAGGTACGAGGATTGCGTCCCGCCGCCGGAATTGCCGGCCACCCCGATGCGCTGGGGGTCCACATCGGGGCGCGTCAGCAGATAGTCGAACGCGCGGATGCCGTCCCAGATGAAATAGCGGGCGATGTTCGTCCCGGTGAGCAGGCACTGCGCGCCGGCCATGGTGTGTTCGCCCGTGCCGCCCCCGCCGAGAAGGCCCTTGCCAGTGGCTCGGTCCAGGTATTCCAGCCGTTCGCCCTGCCCCGGAGGGTCGTAGGCGAGGACCAGGATGCCCCGCTTGGCCAGCGAGATCCACACCCGCTGGTAGCCGTCGTACGCTTTGCCGTCGAGGCTGTGGCCCGCAGTTCCCAATACGGCGGGGAACGGCGGTTTTCCCGTGGCCGGGACGTACACGTTGGCCGTCACGTAGTAATGCGGCTGGCTCTCGTAGATGAGCTTTTCGATTCGATAGCCGCCGCGGTCGAGCGTGCCCCTGATACGCGCGTTCAGCGGCGTCTTCCCGGGCAGACCGCCGATCTCCTCCCGCAGCGTCTTGCGTATATACTCCTGGCGCGCCCGTACTTCCGCCGGCGTGCGGATGGCGGCCACACGCGCCGCCCGCGCCTCCCACTGCCCCTTCGCGATCCCGGTCAGGTAGCCGTCCACCATGCCGCTCAGACCCGAAGAAACGTCCGGCGGAGATTGCGCCGGCGCGGCCGCGCAGGCAAGCAGAATCAGCGCGATTCTCCTGGCTCCCGGCCCCGGTCTCCCGAATCCTTTTCTCACAGCGCCGCCATCACCTCTTTGTACAGGTACTGCGCGCCTTCGATCCCGTTCCACGGCCCGTCTTCGTATTCCAGCGCGAAGACCCCCATGAACTTGGCGTTGGTCATGATTTTGACGCAGCGCCGCACGTCGGGGTCTTTCCAGCGGTTCCAGTATTTGGCGTGCACCGTCGTGTGCGCGTAGGGCGACAGCGCCTCCAGGCCGTGGTACAGCAGGTACTCGTGCTCCCAGTTGCAGAAGTCGGGGGAGGCTTCGCAGAACGGGTGGTTCACTTCGTCGATGATGATCTGGATGTTGGTGGGGTTCGCGGTCAGGCCCCAGTGGTTTTCCAGTGTGACTTTGACCCCCACCTTGCCGCCGTGATCGGCCATCTCCTTAAACGATTCGATGCAGTAGGACAGGTACTTGGCGAGCTCGTCGTTCTTGGGATAATCGCCCGTCGCCACGGGCGAAGGCGCGATGCGCGGGCCGCCGCTGTTGACGCGCATTGTTTTCGCTCCGAGCAGCGCCGCGCCGTCCAGCCACTTCTTGGCCACTTCGATGCCCGCGGCGCGCTTCTGGGGATCCGGATCGGAGATGTCGCGCGGCGCATTGTTGGAGATGTGATGGCACCTCGTTCCGGTATCGGCCATCTTGGCCGCCATTCTCCCCAGCCACTTCCGCCCGGCGGCGCTCGATGGATCGAATTCGCGGGGCTGGCCCTGGGTGAACATGCTGTCGTCCGTGACCTCGCCGAACAGGCCGGAGAACAGGTCCATGCGGGTTACGCCGGCGAAGGTCTTCTTGGTGAAGTCCGGGAAATCGAGCATGGTGATTTCGCCGTACTTGCTCTTCAAGGCCTGGATCTGCGGGCTGGAACTCGGCCGCCGGGACTTAAAGATGTACCGGATCGGCCAGGTGCAGGAGGCGATGCGGTCCACTTTTTCTTTATCTGTGAGCGGCCGGGCGGCCGTTTCCGCGGACGCGGCGGGGACGAAGCCGCTAGCGGCGACGCCGGCTGCCGCGGTTTGGAAGAACCCGCGGCGGCTGGGGTTGGGATAATTCATGCCGGTACGATAGCACGTACCGCCGATGGCCGGTTCACGCCGCCGGTTGTTTTCGCCCGGCGGTACTCACTTTTTCCACGCGCCCAAAAGCCGCCGCACCAGCACCAACTGCCCCAAATGGTAGGAATTGTGGTCGGCGATGGTCAGCGCTTCGCGCAGCAGCGTCTGCCCGTCGCCCCACGGGAACGGCGCGTGAAGGTCGCGAGCCGGGTCGCGCAACAGCGCTTCGAAGGCCTCCAGATCCNNNNGTCTATGGACTCTTTCCACTGCCCGGAGCGTTGGGGCGCGGCCGATTCCGGCCAGTACCCCTCGGGCCACTGCGGCGATTTGTACTCGGCGGACTGGCTGAATTGCAGGATATCGTTTTGCGCCAGCCGCATGTGCTCCAGCAGTTCCCAGGCGGAATGGGGCGTGTTGTGCGGGCGAATGCCGACGCGGTCCAGCGGAATCCCGCGTATGGCGTCGTCGAACGCGGCGTGGGCGTTCCCGCCACCAAGCAGATCGATGAGCTGTTCGCGAAGTGCGGAGTCGTCTGCCATAGGATCCTCCACAGGGAAGTGTGGCACACCGGAAAGGCTGCCGAGTATCGCCGGTGGTCGATTTTTGCCACCGGTTCTCCGGATCTTGAAGCCGGTATCCGATGCGAGCCCATCAGCTGCGCCACCGCTAAAGCCGGCAGGCAGGCGTGCGCCAGTTTCAGCGCGGTTGCGCGAACTCGTCGCGCATCTTCTCCCAGGTCACCTGCAGATCCTCCGGCAGCACGCGCGTTTCGCCCACCGCAGTCATGAAATTGGTGTCGCCGGTCCAGCGGGGCAGGGCGTGCAGATGGATATGGGCGGCGATCCCCGCGCCCGCGCTCTTCCCCAGGTTGATGCCGAAATTCAAGCCCTCGGGGCGGTAAACCGCGCGGAGGTGGCGTTCACAATCGCGCCCCAGCCGGATCATCTCCACCAGCGTCTCGTCGGCCAGCGCTTCGAGCGAACTCACGTGCTCGTAGGGAACCACCATCAGGTGGCCGCTAGTGTAAGGAAAACGGTTGAGGATTACGAAGTTACGCGCGGCGCGGTGGACGATGAAGTTCTTCTCGTCATCGCCGGCCGCCGCCGCGGCGCAGAAAACGCACTCGCCGGTCCCGGCCGAGCTGGTGATGTACGCGTACCGCCACGGGGTCCAGAGATAGTCCATGCGGTTCCGGGGCGGCGGGCTTACGGATTCGGGACCTCCTCCGGCGCGGGCGGCGGCGTCGAAGAGACCGGCGCGGCGGAGTTGTTGACCACGTCTTTCAGTTCCTTGCTGGGCTTGAAGTAGGGAATCTTTTTGGCTGGCACTTCCACCCGCGCGCCCGTCTTCGGGTTGCGGCCGATCCGGGGCTGCCTCTGTCGCGTGCGGAAACTGCCGAATCCGCGAATCTCGATCTTGTCGCCCGTACGCAGGGACCGGACGATGCTGTCGAAAATGGCCTCCACGATGACCTCGGATTCCTTGCGGGTCATTTCCACAACGCGAGAGACTTCTTCAATCAGATCGGCCTTCGTCATCGCATTCTCCTTGGGGCCCAATAAGTTACGAAAACCGCAGTATCGCGTGAATAGCGTCAAATTGCAAGCTACTCAACGTCGCGGTCCTTCAGGCTCATGACCTCTTCGATGGTCGTGGTGGCCGCATGCGCCTGGCGCTGGTAGTCGTCCAGCCGGCTTTTTTCTTCATCGTCCGCCACGGCGCGCAGGCTGAGGCCGATCTTCTTCTCGGCTTCGCTCATTTTGATGACCTTGAAGTCGAATTCCTGGCCAACCGCCAGCGGCGGCGGCTCCGGCCCGCGCCGGCCGGAATACCCCGGCGTTTCCGAGAAATGGCACAGGCCTTCCACCCCCTCCGCCAACTCCACGAATGCCCCGAAGCTGGCCAGCCGGCAGACGTGGCCGTGCACGATATCGCCTACCTGGTGATGCTGGAAATAGCTTTCCCAAGCATCCGGCTGCAGTTGCTTGATCCCCAACGAGAGCCGGTGGGAGGCCGAATCGATGTTGAGGATCACGGCCTGGACGATCTGACCTTTTTTCAGGACCTCCGACGGGTGCTTGACGCGCTTCGTCCAGGACAGGTCCGATACGTGCACCAGCCCGTCGATGCCTTCCTCGATCTCGATGAAGGCTCCGAAATCGGTCATGTTGCGGACCCGCCCTTCCACCACGGAGCCGACGCTGTAGCGGCTGTCGATCGTCGTCCAGGGGTTCGGCTCCAGTTGCTTTAGCCCGAGCGAGATCCGCCGCTCGCGGGGATGCACTTCAAGGATGACGGCTTCCACCTGGTCCCCGGGCTTCACCACCTTCGACGGATGCTTCATGCGCCGGGACCACGTCATCTCGCTGATGTGGATGAGGCCTTCCACCCCCGGCTCGAGCTCGACGAACGCGCCGTAGTCCGTCACGTTCACGACTTTTCCGATGACGCGGCCGCTGAGCGGGTACCGCTCCGTCACCGTATCCCAAGGGTCGGGCTCCAGTTGCTTGATGCCCAACGATACCCGTTCTTTCGAGCGGTCGAACTTCAGGATCTTGACGGCGATCTCCTGCCCGACGTGCAGCATTTCCGAAGGATGAGTCACGCGGCCGTAAGACATATCCGTGACGTGCAGCAGGCCATCGATGCCGCCCAAATCGACGAAAGCGCCGTATTCCGTCAGGTTCTTGACGATGCCCGTCACCACGGCTCCCTCCCCCAGGTGCTCGAGCGTGGCCGACTTCCGCGCGGTGATCTCTTCCTCGATCGCCGTCTTGCGCGAGACCACCACGTTGCCGCGCCGGCGGTTGAGTTTGATGATCTTGACCGGAATGTCCTGGCCTACCAGAGAGTCCAGGTTGTGCACGGGTCGAGGATCCGCCTGGGACCCGGGCATGAACGCCTTGATCCCCACATCCACCGCCAGCCCGCCTTTGACTCTCCCCAGGACGTGGCCGGAAATAACGAGCTGCTCCTCGTACGCCTTGTCGAGGTTGTCCCATACGCGGAGGCGCGCGGCGCGCGTGTGGGAGAGCAACACGTAGCCCTCGGGCGGCTCGCCGTGCTCGATCATCACATCCACGACGTCTCCCGGGTGTACGGTGACTTCGCCGGCGGGATTCTGAAACTGCTCGATCGGCACGATCCCTTCGGACTTGTAGCCAAAATCGATAATGACGTCTTTCCCGGTGACTCCGAGGACAACGCCTTGGAGCACTTCATCGGCGGCAGGGGGGGCGAAATGACTATAGTCGTCGAGAAGGTTCTCGTAGTTCTCTGGGACCGGCTGGTCCACTTGCCCGCTGTTGTCTACGGCCATACGCCTCCGCCGATTACTCTTTCACGGGCGGCTGCACGAATTGGAGGAGCTGCGGCAGGGTGCAAAGATTCGGAAGCCGATGCGTTTCAAAATCGCCGAGCAACAAGTTGGACGAGACCATGCGCCAATTACCAGCAAACCGCTGTGAGATCAGTATGTTAGCAAATATACGCCGGTTTGTCTGGGCTTGTCAACGGCGGGAGGCGCTCCAGAAACGCTTTTCGCACGGTACAACCCCCCGTCCCCACCAGGGAACGCCGGTTTGTTCGCGCAGTGAGGACCTGTCCCGCGCCGGGGGCAGTTTGGTATTGGAAATATCGGCAGTCGGATCTACAATTGGGCAGGCGCGTCTGTCCGCGAGGCGGGAGGATCATCCGGTTTATTCGGCTATTTTCATAACGGCCTAAAGGGAGGTCCAAATGTTTGAAACTCTCGCGGATCACATCAAACAGGACGAAGGCGTCAAAACCAGCCAGCGGCTTGTCCGCTGGGCGGCGATCGCGGCGATCGCGTTTGCCTTATTTGGGGGACTCTACCTCGCCGTCCGGGTCATGGGATAGGCCACACCTATTATTCGGATGCGGCGATGCGCTGCATCACGGATTTCACTTTTTGCGCGTATTCGGCGTTGCGGTTGTAGGTCGCCAGGATTTCATCCACACCTTTGTTCCGATAGAGGGGTGAATGGGTGAGCCGGTGCGCCACGGTATGAATCGCAGCGGCGGGGGAGGGGAAATCGGTGCGTCCCGAATTCCAGCCGAACAGGTTGTTGTTCTGCGCCACCTTCCCGCAGGTGGATTCCACATAGGCAATGCCGGGCAGCAGACGCCAGTCCAGATCGTTGTCGTCGGCGGCTTCGAGGAACGTTGCGGCGTAATCCAGGGCGGGGCAGTCGATCTCCCGAAAGAAACTGCGGAGAGTTCCGAGGCGGGAGTCCTCGTGGGGAACCGGTACGGCTGTGGCGCTACGATGCGTCAGGTGGGAGAAGGATGCCGGCAGGGACACTACTCCCGCCATGACGACCAACCCGCGAGCGAAAAACTGCTTCATCCAAGAGCCTCCTTGGGCGGAATGTTGATGCAC
>JAIQFU010000491.1 GCA_020073115.1 Terriglobia bacterium | reverse complement strand
TTAGGGTCGTTGAAGTGGGTTGCAGCTTTCACGATGGCCTTCGCGCGCTTCTCGGCTTCTAACGGATCGGCAAACTCGGTCGAGTTCTTCATGAAGATCCCTGAGCCAACAAAGACAGCCTCGGCGCCCAACTGCATGACGAGCGACGCGTCGGCCGGAGTGGCAATCCCGCCCGCCGAGAAGTTCGGCACGGGCAGTTTACCGTCGCGCGCCACCATCCTCACCAGTTCGTACGGAGCCTGGTGTTCTTTGGCCTTCGCATAGAGTTCCTCTTCCCCGAGCACCGTGAGGATCTTCATCTCCTGCACGATTTGGCGGATGTGCTTCACCGCGTGCACGACGTCGCCCGTGCCCGCCTCACCCTTGGTGCGGATCATGGCCGCGCCCTCGGCGATGCGCCGCAAGGCTTCTCCCAGGTTGCGCGCGCCGCACACGAAGGGGACCTTGAAGCCCGCTTTGGCGATGTGGTGCTCTTCGTCGGCGGGGGTGAGCACTTCGCTTTCATCGATATAATCCACCCCCAACGCTTCCAGGATGCGCGCTTCCATGAAATGTCCGATGCGCGCCTTGGCCATCACCGGGATGGTGACGGTCTGCATGATCTCCTCCATTTTGGAGATGCTGGCCATGCGGGCCACGCCGCCTTCCTTGCGGATGTCGGCCGGCACCCGTTCCAGCGCCATCACCGCCGAAGCGCCGGCATCTTCGGCGATCTTGGCCTGCGCGGCGTTGGTGACGTCCATGATGACGCCGCCCTTGAGCATCTCGGCCAGTCCGACCTTTACCCGAAACTGTTCGCTGTTGAAATCAAACATCAGAACCTCCAAACACAGTCGTTAGTCGTTAGTCGCTAGTCGTTAGTCGCCCATAAATCCGCTGTTCACCAGCGCCTGACGGCTGACGCTTTCTAAACCATTGCCGGCACGGGCCCGGTGTTGCGGGATGCGCTTTCGAGCTCGGCCGACACGATTCTTCCTAAAATCCCGAGGCCCTTGCGGATCTGCTCCGGGGTGAGCCCCGCAAAACTGAGGCGCAGCGCGCCCGGCTCCGGCCGGGACACCGTGAAATAGCGGCCCGGCAGGTAGGCCACCCCTTCCTTGTGGGCGCGCGGCAGAAGTTCCCCCGCGTCCAACGGCTCCGGCAGGCGCAGCCACAGGTTCATACCGCCCTCCGGCCGCGTCCAGCGGGAGGCCGCCGGGAGGCAGCCCTGACACGCCTCCAGCGCGGCGGCGAGGCGCTCCTCGCCCGCGCGCAGCACGCGCATCCGGTGCGCTTCCAGCCGCCCCGATTCCAAGAACTCCAGCAGGACAGCCTGCGAAAGCTGGTCGGTGTGCAGGTCCGACGTCTCCTTGGCCTGCCGCATACGCTCGATGAGCGCCTTCGGGCCGACGGCCCAGCCCACCCGCAGTCCCGGAAAGCTCACCTTGGAGAAACTGCGCAGCAGGACCGTCCCTTCGCCGTCGTCCAGTTGCTTGATGGCGGGAACGGGCTCCCCGCGGTAGCGCAGTTCGACGTAGGGGTCGTTTTCGATGACCGGCGCCCCGGCGGAGCGGGCCGCATCGAGCAGCGCCCGCCGGGCGGCGAGCGGCAGGGTCGCCCCCGTCGGGTTCTGAAAATTGGAAGTGACCACGATCAGCCGTGGGCGCGACCGCTCCACCGCGCGCTCCAGTTGCGCGGCGTCGATCCCGTCGCGGCCCACCGGAATACCGATGAGGTGGCAGCCCGCGCCGGCCAACAGGTTCTTCAGCCCGGGATAGACGGGGTCTTCCACCACGACCGCATCGCCGGGGCGGAGCAGCACGCGGGCGATGAGATCGAGCGCCTGCTGGCAGCCGTTGGTGATCAGAAGGTCGTCGCCGGGACCGGCCAGATGCTGCCCCCGGGCTTCGTCCAGGAGGCGCCGGCGCAACGGTTCGTACCCGCTGGGCGATCCGAGTTGCAGGATTTCGGCGAGGTCACGCCGGGCCAGGACGGTGGCGCAAGTCGCGCGGAAATCGTCCAGCGGAAAGAGGGCGCTGGAAGGCCGCGACATGGCGAAGCTGATGATTTCTCGGGCAAATCCCCCCACAGGCCCCAGCGGGGCCGCCTCGCTGCGCTCCAGAAGCGAAACCCAATCCACCGCTCCGGCGGGACCGCCGCCCGTCACAAAGCTGCCCCGGCCCACGCGCCCGGAGATGAGGTGGTCGGCTTCCAGCAGTTCGTACGCAGCGGAAACGGTGGCCCGATTCAGGCCAAGTAGACCAGCCAATTCCCGAGTGGCCGGGAGGCGCTCCCCGCGTCCGATCTCCCCGGAATGGATCTTTGAGGCAATCCGCTCATAGAGTTGCCGATAAATTGGCTCTCCGGCGAGGGGATCGAGCTCCAGGGCGAAATCCATCATCCATACCATACCACATTGGACCAGCAGTTAACGGGTACCCGTCTGCAGCAACGTGGCGTGGGCTTCGGCCTGCCGTGTCCGCCGGACGTTTCGGGGGCGACCGAGGCGCTACTTGGAAAGTGTCGTCAGGGTCACCAGGGAGCGGGCCGGAATCTCGAGGCGGAGCACGCCCTTTTCGGGCCGCACGGGCGGCAACTCCTGGAAGTTCTCCGTCTCGCTCGTGCGCACGGTCCGGAACTCCACGTCGGGGAGGCCTTCGATCGTGACGGGGCGCGAAGCCGCCATGTTCGCCACGTGAAGCGTATACACCGCGCCCTGCCGGAAGCCCGTGAGAAGAACCTGGTCGTTGTCCGAGGCGGTCGTCAGCGCGTCGGAATTGCGCGGCGTCAGGTCGGTGAAGTGCTTCACCAGCCAGAAGCGGGAGGTGGGGGTCACGTCCGCGCCGCCGTCGTCGCGCCTTCGGGCGCGCGCAATGCCGTAATCCGCGGTGAACTCCCACTGCTGGGTCCCCTGGGGACGGGCGTACTGCAGCAGTTCCTGGTACATCCGGACCTCGCGCATCCCGTAGGTGAACGAGTCGTACATCCCGCCCTGATAAGCCGAAGCGTCCACCCCCAGTTCGGTGACGAGCAACGGCAGTTGCAGCCATTCGGCGAGGTCGCCCCAAGCTTGATACTGCTCCGGCGTTCCGCCGCCCCAGGAATGGAAGCCCACCGCTTTCACGTAGCGCATGGCCTCGGGGTCCTGCGCCGCCACGAGGGCGAATTCGTGCGTGTTGCGCGGACCCGTGGCATCGCCCAGCAGCAGGCGCGTCTTGAGGGCCGCCTTCTCGAACGACGCGCCCAGGCGCTTGATCATGTCGCGATGCTCCTCCGGCGTGAGCAGGACGTCGACCCCTATATTGGCCTCGTTGAACGAGAACATATCGGGTTCGGCGCCGTACTGCTCCTTAGCGTAAGCCAGGTAGGAGGTGATGGAGTTGACCAGCGCGTCCATCTTTTCCGGCGCGAGGTGGCGGCGGCTTCTGCGCTGCGGCCGGTCGCCGGGGTCCGTGTAGGCCCACTCGGGAACGGCCCAGATGCTGACGATGTAGGGAATGCGCTTGTCCTGGAGCTGCCGGGCCATCTGCATTTCCAGGCGCAGCCGCGGATAGGCCTGCTCCCGCTGCTTGAAATAGCCAGGGGGCGCGGGCGCGGCGCTATGGTCGTCCGGTTCCCAATAGCTGAGGCTCATCTCCGTGCGTCCCCAGGCCACCTTGAGATTATCGAGCGTATACTGCGACACGGGCGATTCGATATTGAAGCAGTAGTTCCCGCCAAAGCCCTGGAACTGGTATCGGCTGGAAGCGGCGTCCACCTTCAGCCGCGCGGGGGTGTGGTCCGGATCGCCCGTGAGCGCCAGCCCGATCTTCAGGGAAGCCGTCTGGCCGGCGGCCAGCGGACCGGGGCGCATCTGGATGAGGGCGGCGTAGCTTCGTCCGGCGCGGTCCCACCGCTCGGTAAAGGCGATGTTGCGCGCGCCGTCCAGGGTTGCCGCAAGGTTCAGGTTGCGCGCCGCGCCGGTGAACCGCAGCGCCAATCCGTCGGCGCGAAAGAAGTCGCGCTCCGGCGTCCGATGCTCGGGGAACGCCGCCTGCTGGGAGCCGGAGGCGGTCTGGACCACGGCCCAGCCGCCCACGAACGGCGCCCGGGGGACGTCGATGGCGTAGTACACGCCGGGGATATCCAGGTCCGCGTCCGCCGTCACTTCCACCGAAAGCCAGACGCGCCCGTCCTGCTCGGTC
>JAIQFU010000490.1 GCA_020073115.1 Terriglobia bacterium | reverse complement strand
GTACACTCTGCCGGCGGACAAGGAGTACCGCTACAAGTTCCGGATGGAACCGCTGCCGTAGCGCCGGCGCGCGGCGGCGGCCCGATGATGCAAGAGCCAGTTGTGGCCCGCTACGGCTGCGGCAGTGCCGCTTGGGCGGCCGCCACCGCCGCGGCGGGGTCATCCACTTCAACGATCAGCTTCGCGTAATGCTCATGCCGGAGTTCGATCACAACGGCTTTCTCCGGGTTGTGCACATCCCAGAAAATCCAGTTTCCATGCTGGTAAAAGGTTCCCGCCGTGATGATTCCGGGCACGTTCGCGCCGCCTACCCGCAGCCCCTTCCACCAGCCATGAGCAATCTCAGGATCAGCGTAAACGCGGACCACATCTTGAATTGGAATTTCCAGGTGGCTCCGTAAAGACCAGAGCTTATCCCAGCCCTTGACCTGGACGGTCAGCTTGCCCTCCGAGAGGCTCAGTTGCGTCATAGCAGTCCTTGGCGCGGGGCGCCCGGTCCGGTTCCCCGCCGGCAAGATTCAATATATATCAGCTTCTGGTTGTCGGGGGGGCATCCGCAGAGCCGGCGGATGGACCTGGGTACGCCGCGCCAAGGTAGTGGATGGTTCAATCCCGTGAACATCACCGTTCAAGGATCGGATGTTCGGCCTTCGGCACTAAAATACATTTTTTGCCACTGACACCGCGTTTGGGGTGAAAGGATTGGCTGCTCCGCGGCATGGACCGTTTGTCAGGGTAAGTTGCATGATCAAACGGGCATTGTTGTCGATCATAAGGAAAGAAGTTCCAGGATGAAGCGAACGGCCGTGATTCTCTTGATTCTGACGGCGTTCACAGCGGCGGCAGCGCCGGGTGCGGAGGTGACGGGCAAGTGGACCGGCGGCGGCAAGGGCGTAACACTGACATTTACGTTCACGCAAGATGGGCCCAAACTCGCCGGTACCGTGCAGACGTCAACGGGCGAAACTGTCGCCATCAGCGATGGCAGGATAGAGGGCGACAAATTGTCGTTCACGGTCTACCTGGACGAAGATCGATCTCTGAAATTAGTGACCACTGGCATCGTGAACGGAGGCGAGATTGAGCTCAACGCGAAGGCTGAGGGCGTCGGGTTTTCCGGCGGCGGACCGCTGACGCTGAAAAGAGGGAGATAGACAGAGGCAAAGCAGGTTTCCGGCCGATTCCGTCGGCGTACATTGACCCGTCAAACCGGGCTGATTGGGCCCCCACCAACGGTAACGCCGTTCTTTGCCCGCGATCCGCGACAAGCTCAGTTTCCGAGTTGCCGACAATCCTCCCGGAGCAGGGCGGAGCACTTCGGTGGTTCGGGCGTTTCTCGTCAACTTGACTCTTGACCGCTCAACCTCCGGATGGCGTGATTCGTCCCCTTGGCGTCCCCTGCCTCAGTCAGTCCCTGTGCTGCCTGATTTCATTGACCTGAGAGAATTGGCGATTCGCTATGCCGTGGCGTGGCGCAGCGGCAATCCCGAGAGCGTTGCAGCACGGCTATTGCGATGACCGTAAGGTTACTGTTTTGTCGCAGTCCACTGCACTTGGCCGGAACCCGAGCAGCCGTTGGGGAGAGACAGGGTCCAGGAGAAGCTGCCGCTTGCTGCCGTTGGCGAGCTGAAGCTCCCGGACAGGCCACCGGCGCCCGAGAACGTGTTACCCGTTATCGGAGTGGAAGCGGAACCGGTACTGGTGGAACCAGTCGGACATCCGGGGCCGAGGTTGGGGTAGTTGACCCCGATCGAATATTGTGTGAGCACATTGTTTGAAATGGTGAAGCTCATGGCCCGCCCCTGGTTGGTTGTCCCCGACCATGTTCCGCTGTAGTCCGTGGTTTGGGAGACCGTAAACGCCACTGGGTTGGAAGTTCCGGCTGGAGACACGACCGTGACGCTGTAGGAGCCGGCCGCGGCGCTTGAGGAGATGGTCACGGTAGCGGTCACTTGCGAAGCGGAGGCGCTGATGCTGGTCACGGTGATCCCAGCGGAGGGCGAGAACTGCACGGCGGTCACGGCGGAGAGATTAGTACCGGCGATTATCAGGTTGAAGGTCTGGCCGATTTGTCCAGTGGACGGATTCAAAGCGGTGATGTGGGGAACCAGGGCAGCCTGAACCGTAAACGCCACCGGGTTGGAAGTTCCGGCTGGAGACACGACCGTGACGCTGTAGGAGCCGGCCGCGGCGCTTGAGGAGATGGTCACGGTAGCGGTCACTTGCGAAGCGGAGGCGCTGATGCTGCTCACGGTGATCCCAGCGGAGGGCGAGAACTGCACGGCGGTGACGCCGGAGAGGTTGGTGCCGGTGATGACGAAGCTCTCGATAGTCGCGCCTGCCGTCGCCGAAGCGGGCACCACGGAGGCGAGGGTGAGCGCAGACGCCGCCATGGTAACCGTCACCGTGTTGGCCGTCTTGCCGTCAACGGTCAAGGAAACAGGGATCTCGCCCATTCCCGCGGCCGCCCGCGGAAGTTCGACGTTGAACTGGTCCACCCCAGGGAGGATGCCTTGCGCCCCCAGGTATTCCGGTTGCGCACGAATGCCCCCTATCGTCGCGCTGACATTGGCGAGACTGGTACGGTTTCTGAATCCGGTGCCGTACAACTGCAGGAAGGTGCGATCGGTAGGCGCTCCGAACTCGATGGGCTGGCCGACCCACTTCTTCTGCGTGGCGTCGTAGCGCATGATATCGAGAAACGTCTGCGCGCCGCTGGCGCCGACCCGAACGACATTGCCGGCCACGACTCCCTGGCCGTCGCCGTTCATGGAGAACAGACCGGGGCAAACGCTCTGGATAGTGACGTCGGCAGTGTGGACCGTCCCGTCAGAACCCGTGACGCGAATGGTAGCCTGACCAAGCTGCGTCTCGGCCGCAAGGTAGAAGTTGACCTGCGTCGCGGATGTGAAGAACAGCCCCTGGGTTCGCTCGGCGCCGCTGCTGTCCCGGACCGTGACAGCCACGTTGCCCAGTGTAGTTGGCAGGGGGCTGGAAGACGCGACGTTTACCCCGGTGGTGAAATCTTGTCCCCAGGCGCAGACGATCATGCCGGGCGCCAACGGGCCGCCCTGGTAACTCGCGGCCGAGGTAAACGTGGCGACGGCAGACGCCGGCTGGACGTTCGCGGTAAAGACCACCGGGGCCTCTGCCGCCGAAAGGGCGTTGACCGCCACCGTTCCGGACACCGTCGGCGTGGCCACGCTGGAAGCGCGCCCGTCCAGGTCGGTGTATGCGCTGGCCGGATTCAGCGTGGCGCCGGTGCTGGAGAACGTAACTTTGGCGCCGGCGACCGGTCCGGCGTCGCCACGCAGTAGGACCTTGAGGGGTTCGCGAAGCGCGGCGCCCACCGCCCCGTTCTGGTTGTTGCCTGAGACGATGTATAGCTTGGGAGCAGCCGGCGTGGCGAAGCCGATCTTCGCGACGATGGCATCCCAACCTCCCGCGAATGGATTGACCGGTTCGTAAGACGCGAAATCAATCGAACCAGCCACATACATGTTGCCGCTTGAATCCAGCGCAACACCACCAAGGACCGCTTGCAGGTATGTCTTCCATTTCATCGTCCCGTCATGGTTAAGCGCCGTCACGCTGCAGACGTCGGCGACATAGATGTTCTGGCTCCCGTCGACCGCGATGGACCAACCAAAGCCTCCCCCCAGAAACGTATGCCACTTCCGGATTCCGTTGTTGTCGAGTTTCGCAGCGAAGGCTTCCGTACCTCCGCCTCCGTGAGGGCTGAGCGGTGCGCCCCAGTTGGCGCCGCTCGAACCGGCCACGTATACGTTCCCGCCGCTATCCAAGGCAATCGATTCGGCACCGTCAGAACCCGGCGATCCCATGAAGGTGTTCCAGACGAGCCTCCCGCTGTTGTTCAGCTTCGCGACGAAGAGATCTACGCCTCCGCTGTAGGGATCAATCGGGATCCCCCAAGGCAGTTCGCTCCGACCCATCCCATAGACGTTTCCGCTCGCATCCGCGGCCAGGGCCTGCAGACCGTAGGGTCCCGTGTCGGGGATGAAGGCGTGCCAGACTTCTGCTCCGCTCGAGTCCAGCTTTGTAATGAAGGACGCAGCTCCGAGGTAGGAGGGATACACATACCCGTTGACATCCACGGCGGCGGCGAGGCCAACCTGCCCCCCGCCCGGCGTCATGAAACGGTGCCATTGCAGTTGACCATCCGGATTGAGTTTGGCGACGAAGGCGCCCCAGTCGCCCGAAGAGAAAGGCGCGCCTGAGTTGCCCCATTGTGCGCGACTCCTGCCGACGACGTACACATTGCCGCTGCGATCCACGGCGATCGCCTCGGCTTCGTCTACATCGGGCGAGCCCAAAAAGGTGTTCCACACAAGCCCCCCCGAACTGTTCAGTTTGGCAACAAAGGCATCTCGACCGGCGCAATAGGGATTAACAGGGCGGCCCCAGGCCGCGTCGCTCCAACCCGCTATGTAGATGTTCCCACCTGAGTCCACGGCAATGGCAACGCTATTGTCATCGTTGGACGATCCCGCGTAGGTATGCCATTTCAGAACGGGATATTCCTGATCGCCATGAAGCGCCGGTGCGAAGATCAGGGCAAGCGTAGTCAGACCGGCGATGATTCTAAACTTCTTGACCATGGGAATTGTCCTCCGTTGCTCTGGCAGAAATGTCAAAGCGGATGCGCACTTTCATGTGACCGATCACGGCAGCGCGGTACCGCACAAACGTGATGGGGACCGGCTCCTAAAAGGGCCCGTGCAGCCGGGAGGGAGCAAGATCGCTTCGTCTCAGCCTGTTCACGAGACAGGCTGTGGTAATAGCGGTTCACGAAGCCGATCAGCAGGACGCCGGTGGGCGGTCCTTACGTGATCAATTGTACCCCCGCCAGCCCCGCGTTGACAGCATCAGTGGCTAGGCCTCTGGTGGTGGACCCGGCGCATCGATCAGGTTCGGCCAGTGTGCGGGGACATGTACGCGAGCGGAACGGCTGAACCGCCTTGCCGTCGCTGCAACGCGTGAACACCGACGCGAGAGTCTGCGGCCTTGCCGAGACAACTCAACCTCGATGAGGCGGCGAAGTCCGTCGGGATTTCCCGATGCGCCCATTGAAGGAAAGCACGCCATTGACGTGGTTGGCACCGAGGGCGGGACGCCGAGAAGCCCCTTCAAGGCGTGTCGGCATGCGGGAGCATTCCACATGACCGAGAAGTCCCCGTTCCGCTGATCTGCTGCTATGGTCCGCGATCTTCGGGCGGTTTACGCGCCACTCGTACAGAGCCCCGTTAACCACCATTATCGGAGCGTAATTAAACTCTTCGGTAGGATTCGGAATGGCGGGATCGCGCAGGTTTCAACGGCGTGAACCTACTGATGCAATGAGAATCCGGACGGCAAAGCCGCCTCGAGATTGATTTGTTCTCCGGTGATGGGGTGGTGGAATTTCAGAAATTGGGCGTGCAGGAAATATCCGCCATCGCCGGGGAGGCCGGGGAGATTTTCAAGAGGCTGGCCGGTTAAGCCGTACAGAGGATCGCCTACCAGGGGATGGCCGATGGATGCCAGATGGATTCTGATTTGATGAGGGCGGCCCGAATTCAGGCTCACCTCAAATGTTGTGGCGCTGGCGGTGCGTGAGATCACCTTTGCCAATGACTTTG
>JAIQFU010000489.1 GCA_020073115.1 Terriglobia bacterium | reverse complement strand
CAGGGCGTTCACGCCTACCTCAAGGAGAACGGCGTTCCCCATATCTACAACATTGACGGAGGGAAGCACGACAACCTGGAGTGGGACAACAACCTGTACCTTTTCAGCCAGCGCATTTTCAAGTAGCCCATAAGCCGCTTGCTTTGCGCCCTCGGGCGAATCACGGATCCAGATAGAATGATCAGGAGTTTCGAATGAAGAAGACGTTTTTGACTCTCGCTCTTCTGCCGGTGTTATTGGGTTTCTCGGCAATCGCCCAGCCGCCGCAGGGGGCACCTGCGGGCCGGGGAGCTCGGGGAGGGCGTGGGACCCAGCCACCGGTGGAGATCGACAAGACTCCGCCGGTTGAAGATTTCAAACCCTCCGCTCTGAACGCGGCAGTCAACGGCCGGATCAGCCAATATCCCGAGGTTAATTCTCAGCGGCGTGTTCGCACCCATCTGCGGGCGCCGAATGCCCAGAGCGTGCAACTCGATATCGGCGGCGTCCGGTATCCCATGACGAAGGGCGAGGACGGCGCGTGGATCGGCGTCTCGAACTCTCAGGACGAAGGCTTCCATTATTACCAGCTCAATGTCGACGGCGTCTCCGTCCCGGACCCCGGGACCCAGATGTTTTACGGCGCCAGCCGCTGGGGCAGCGGCGTCGAAGTCCCGGCGCACGATGCGGACTTCTATGCGATGAAGAACGTGCCTCATGGCCAACTGCGGGAAGTCCATTTCTTTTCCAAGATCGCCAATGCCAGTCTGCCATGCTACGTCTACACGCCGCCCGATTATGAGAAAGGGTCGAAGCGCTATCCGGTGCTGTATCTGCAACACGGAGCCGGGGAGGATGAACACGGCTGGGGCGGGCAGGGGTACGCGGGTCTGATCACGGACAACCTGATCGCGGAAGGCAAAGCCAAGCCATTCATCATCGTGATCGGCACCAGTTACATCCCCGGGACAGGCGGACTTGGCGGCGGCCGTGGCGCGGTTCCCTCGGGCGCTGGTGGCCGCGGAGCCGCACCGGCCGGTCAACCGGGCGCGACGGCCCCGGCCGGAACTCCCGGCGCTCCCGGCGCAGCAGGCCGCGGCGGACCGGGCGGTCCCGGCCGCGGGCGTGGATTCGTAATGACCAACACGCCATTCGAGCACGTTCTGGTCGAGGAGATGATCCCCTTCTTCGACGCCAACTTCCGCACCATCGCCGATCAGCCCCATCGGGGCATGGCCGGGCTGTCGATGGGCGGCATGTATACCCACGGGATCACTCTCGCACATCTCGATAAGTTCTCTCACATCGGAATGTTCAGCGGCGGCAGCATCGCCCCGTCGGAGGTCAAAGACATGGCCGATTTCAAGAAGAAGGTCAAGCTGGTGTTTGTCGGATACGGAAGCCGCGAAAACGGCGCCGCCGGCAAGACGAACGTGGAAGAGCTGAAGAAAGCGGGCGTCAATGCCGTCTACTACGAATCGCCGCTGACCGCTCACGAGTGGCTGAGTTGGCGGCGCGATCTGCACGAATTCGCGCCGTTGCTGTTTCAGGGCAAGTAAATAACGAGAGTGAACCGGGGGATGGAAACAGTCATTCCGCGAGAATTCCACGCCGTTGTCGGGACAGCTCCGGCAACTCGGAGATACTGAGAGCGTCTTGTGGCCACGTAGGTGGGATCATGCCGGTGCGGCGTCGAATCGCGCCACCGCCAGCGTCAGATCGTCCTCCAGCGGCGCGTCGGCTCCAAACTGCCGGACTTCTTTCAGCAGCAGACCGGCGAACTCGGGGCAGTATAGGTGGTGGTTGCGTTCCACGAAGCTACGCAGGGAACCGAGGCCGCAAAACTCACCGTCCAGGTTGGAGCGTTCTGAGACGCCGTCCGTGCAAGCCACCAGGCTCGGCGAAGCGCCGGCGCCAAAACAGAACTCCTGTCCTGGACATACCCACTCCATGGCCTATAGTGCAATTGGCCGCACCATCGGCGGCCCTCAAGACCACACGCGCTCGTTTCCGGACGTGTTCAGGGATATCGTGGGAAGCGATGACCGCTTCCAGACTCGTCCGTTCCGACGGAGACGCCGCGCCACCCCAGCAGACACCAAAGCCGATTCTGCAGCACGCATAGAGATCAGGTGCGACGCCCGATTCGGCGGAGCCGTCTGTGGGGACCCCTCGTGGACACGTCTCGAACTCGCCGCCGCCTTGTCGGCGGACCGTCAGCGCGGGCGATGGGGATGCCGAGAAATCATCGCCAAATTCCTGAACGACCTTACGTAGGAATGGTACACTTTGCGGCGAGGGAGAAACGATGTCGAAGCAATCGGGGAATCAGCTTTCATTCAACCGGCGGGAAGCGCTGCTCCTGCCGGCGGTGGGCATGGCGGCCACGATGACGGCGGGGGCCCAGGCGGCCGACAACGCCAAAACGGCCGGGCGCCAGGCTGCGGGCAACTGCTCAACGCCTCGTTCGGCGGTAGCGAAGACACAATATGGAAAGGTGCGCGGGTTTGTGGACGCCGGCGTCCTTACATTCAAAGGGATACCGTACGGCCAGGACACGAGCGGGGAAAACCGGTGGCTTCCGGCGAAACCGCCGAAGCCCTGGGACGGCGAGTACCCGGCGCTGATCTACGGCGCGAATTGCCCACAGCGCCTGCACGACTTCACGGCGATCGAGCAATCGTTCCTGCAGCAGTGGACCGACGGCTGGATGAGCGAAGACATGCTCAAGCTGAACGTCTGGACGCCCTCGCTGACCGGCAAGCGTCCGGTGCTGGTCTATTATCATGGCGGCGGCTTCGTGTTCGGCTCGGCTTACGAACTGTCTTCGCAGGACGGCGCGCAACTGGCCGGGCATCACGATGCTGTGTCGGTGACGGTCAATCACCGCCTGAACCTGCTCGGATTCCTCGACATGTCCGAGATCGGCGGGCCGGCGTACGCCGATTCGGTGAACGTCGGAATGACCGACCTGGTGGCATCGCTCAGCTGGGTCCGCGAGAACATCGCGAATTTCGGCGGCGATCCGGACAAGGTCATGATTTACGGCCAGTCGGGCGGCGGCTCCAAGGTCACCTGCCTGATGGGGATGCCTTCGGCGGCGGGACTGTTCCATCGGGCGTCGGTTCAGTCGGGCGGAGGCGGCAATTTGCCCGACATGGAGCAGTCCAGAGAGCTGTCCAGGGAATTCTTCAAAGCGCTGGGACTGGGACGCAACGATCTGGCGGCGTTGCAGAAGATGGAATGGGCCAAGCTGAACGCGGTCGGCAATGAGGTGATCGCAAAACTCGGCCCGCCGGCGCGGGGTTTAACGGGTCCGGGTTCGCCGCCCAGCGTGCGGCCGCGGATCGGGTGGTCGCCCACGGTCGACGGGCGAATCATCACCCAGCGCGCGTTTTATGACGTCGCTCCGGAGGTTTCGAAGAATGTGCCGGTGCTGATCGGCAACGTGAGCGAAGAAGGGAACCGGATGGCCTCCCGTCCCACGGAGGCGGAGTGGCAAGCCACCCTTGCGCGGAGCCTGGGGGAGGCAAAGGCGACAGCCCTCGTCGCGGCCATCAAGAAAACGCACCCGGAGAAGAGCATCCGGACGTTGTCTTACGGCGTGAGCGGTCTGACGTCGCGGAACAACGTTCAGCGCATGGTCAAGCTGAAGTACGAACAGAAGGGAGCGCCAGTTTATCAGTATTACTTCACGTGGCAATCGCCGATGCTGGAGGATGCGGGGGCGTGGCATACGGCCGAACTGGCCTTCTGCTTCGATAACACGAAGCGCTGCGAGCAGGGAACGGGGAACACGCCTGAGGCGCAGGCGCTGGCGAGGAAGATGGCGACGGCTTGGGTGAATTTCGCCCGTACCGGCAATCCCAGCCAGCCCGGGCTGACCTGGACGCCCAGCGATCCGGATCGATGCCAGACGATGGTGTTCGACAATCGCTGCCGGATGGTGGACGATCCGGAAGGCGAAGTGCGCCGGATCCTGCTTTCCTGACAGAGCGCCGGGCGTCCTGGAGGCGCCCGGCATGTCCATGAAGGAGCTTCGCACACTCGACCGTTCTGAGATGCGGCAGTTTGCCATCCAATTCCGTGAACTAATGTATGCGATGCCCTTCCAGCTCCCACATAACCTGCTCTTGTTGGGAAGGACCATTGCGATCCTTTCCGGCATGTGCACCGGGCTGGACCCCCA
>JAIQFU010000488.1 GCA_020073115.1 Terriglobia bacterium | reverse complement strand
AGCCATCGGCTGCGAGCGCTGCCACGGGTCCGGGGAGCACGCGCAGTTTGTGAACCCCGCCAAGCTGGCGCCGGGACCGCGCGAGGACGTCTGCTACCAATGCCACCTGGGCGGCGACATCCGCATTCTTCGCGCCGGCAAAACCGAGTTCGATTTCCGTCCCGGCGGCCGCCTGGGAGACACCGTGGCGGTATTCTCTCTGCCGCCCTCGGCCAAACCCGACGGCCTGGATGCGGTGGGCCAGCCCGCGCAATTACGGATGAGCCGCTGTTGGAAGGCGAGCCAGGGGAAACTCGGGTGCCTCAGTTGCCACGATCCGCATGCGGAACGCACGGATTATCGCAGCCGATGCCTCCAGTGCCATGCCTCCCGGCCTTGCGTGGCGGCTGCCGCGACCCGCCGCGCCACCTCGCCTCCGGACAATTGCGTGACGTGCCACATGCCGCGCAGCCCCCTTAACCGGGTGGCCCACATCGCGCACACCAACCACCGCATCCTTCGATTCGCGGAAGAGGCCCTCGATCCCTCACCGCCCTCCGGCCCGATGGAACTGACCTGCGAAACGCAGCCGGAGCCGGATCTCAGGTCGAAGGCCCTGGCCTACGCCACGGCGGCGCAGGGCCTTCCCGTATTCGGGGACCGCGCGCGCGCCCTGCTCGCGCAGGCCCGACGCGAGTACCCGGAAGATAAAGAGATTACCGCGGCGCTCGCCGCCCTCGGGCGGTAGGACCAGCCCGCGGCCGCCCCGGAGGGCGGTGTTACGTCACCCTCCACTCGATCACGCCGCCTTCATACCAGGTCAGATCGGCCTCCAGATAGTTGCCGTCGGGAGGGCCTAGTGCGCCCTTCTTATATACCTTCGGCTGTAGCTGGATGTCGAGGCGCAGCGCGGAGGCGGTGACGGGCGCGAATCTCACCTCGTTGTACCGGTCTGTTTCGACGCCATACGGCGTGGAGGCGCGTACCGGCTGCCATTCCCCGCCGTCCCTGTAGAGAAGCCGCCAACTCTTCGGCGGCGCCACGCACTGCTTATCGTCTTTCCAATACACTTTCACCGACGAGACTTCGGCCGGCTTCGCGAAATCGTATTGCACCCACGCTCCGTCGCCGGACTGCGGCCTGAGTCTCAGAAACGCGCCGGATCCATCTTCGGAATCGGGTGGATCGACTTGATCGCAGATACTCCGGATGTCGCCGCTGCCGTCTTGCGAGTTGGGATAAAAGCGCTGCGCCACGCTCGGCGGCTCGTGACCCGGGTAGTCGTCGGCGACGGAGCCGCTGCCGCAGGATGACGTGATCCGGCTCAGAGAGGCAACGGTGGGCGCAGGAGAAATTACCGCTCCAGACTCCTCACGGGCCAGCCAGACCGTCATGTCGGTCGGCCCCCGATTTCCGAACGCAAAGTAGGGGATGGCGGTCAGCACCTGGCTGCGCCTGGCGACCGAAGTCCCGTCCTGACCGCGCGCCAAGGCGAGCGCCTCCGCGGTGATTGCGCCGATGCCGCCCAGGAGGCCGGGGCGGTACGAGTACTCGAGCCGGGAGCCATCGGAAAGCAGCGCGGCGAAAACAGCGCCCTGATTATCCAAACCTTCGGTGCAATAGACCAGCGGCCCGCGCTCCAATGCGACCATGCCGCGGTCATCGGCCACGCGCGCATCAGCCTGCACCCTACGCCCGCTCATGGGCAAGGTTAGTTCGATGGCGTCTCCCCGGCGCCACTCGCGCTCGATCACCGCATACCCCTTTTCCGTCTTGTACGGGGCGGTACGGCCGTTTACCGCAAGAACGACGCGGCCTTCGGCGTCGAGATACCGGTATGGGCCGCCCGGCATGGGCTCGCCGCGGATCCAGCCCGGGATCCGGAGGCGCACCGCAAAGGCCGCGGGGCTTTCCGGGTCTACTTTGATACGCACCTTTCCGTCCCACGGATAAGCGGTCTCCTGCGTGACAGCCACCGGCGTCTGTTTCAACTTACTTCTGGCCTGGCCGGCCAGGAAGAGATTGATCCAGACGCTCTCATCGTTGGCGGCATAAGCCAGGCTGCCCAGTTCAGCCAGCAGACGGGTGATGTTGGGCGGGCAGCAGTTGGGCCCGAACCAGGGCTGCCGCTCAAAACCGGAAAGGGCTTTGAGCGGCGCCTGGTAGAGGAACCGGTCCCCATTGAGCGACACGCCCGCCAGGAGAGAATTGTAGAGGACCCGCTCCATCATATCGGCGTAGCGGGCTTCACCGGTCATCAGGAACATGCGGTGGTTCCACAGCGCATTCCCCGCCGCGGCGCAGATCTCGTTCCAGCAGGCCAGGTTGGGAAGGTCGTAATCGTCGCCGAAGTTCTCCTCGTCCCGGTAGCTCCCGATTCCGCCGGTAAGGAAGGTCCTCTTGCCTATGGCGTCTTCCCAGATGCGGATGGCCGCATCGCGGTAGCCGGGATCGGGCCCGAGGGCGGCCAGATCGGCCACTGCGCAATAAAGGTAAGTGGCGCGCACACAGTGGCCGATGGCCCGTTTTTGCGACTTGACGGGCGCGTGGTCCTGAGCGTAAGGCCCGAACATCTCGCGGCCGCCGTTCGTGGTCCCCCGCGTGGCGACGAGAAACTGAGCGAGTCTCAGGTAACGTTCTTCTCCGGTTGCGCGATACAGCTTTACTAATGCGAGTTCGATTTCCTCGTGATTGGCGATGTCGTATCTCTTGCGGGGCCCGAAAACGGAATCCAGGTCGTCCGAGATCTCGATTGCGCCATCCAGGAGTTTGTGGCTTCCGGTGGCCTGGTAGTGGGCCACGGCGCCTTCGACAAAGTGGCCGACGGCAAAGAAGGGGCCGTCGCCGCGATTCGGCCAGACCCCTTTCAGGCGGCGCAGGTTCTCCAGGCTCTTGCCTCCCAGATCCTCGATTTCCCGCTGTAGGGGCGCATCCGGCCTGGTCATCAGAAAATACGAAGCAGCCTCGATGAGCCGGCCATCGGTGCGGCCTCCGCGCTCCTCCGCACGCCCGAGCAGCATGGGGAGCGAGACGGTGCGGGCCTTCTCGATCCGGGGCAGCCAGAAGGCATCGGTGATCCTGACGTCTTTCACGCCGGCCGGCAGGATCGGGTAATCGCGCGAACCGCCGCCGGCAGCCCCTCTCGCCAACCCGGCGCCAACCGCTCCCAGCACGAAACCGCGCCGGGAGAATGTCATCGTTTTCGCCACGTATGTCCCTCTACTTAACGTCACGCCCGGTCGATCCGAATGTTCGCCTCAGCCATGGGAGCGGTGACGGTGATGGTTCCATCCGACGAGACGCGGCGCGCCGTCTTTCCGTAAGAGACCTTGTACTCGCGCTTCTCCAGGCCCTGGATGGCGACCACGGCGTCCTTGACCAGCCCGGTCGAGTCGCTCATGGCGATTTCCAGCGAGCCGGCGCCGGGGTTGAGCGTGAGGCGTCCAATCTCGCCGCGCGCCGCCTCCACATCGATCTTCTCGTCCACATACCTTACGCGCTTCCTGACGCCGTCTTGCGGAAACGCCGTTACCGCCTGCCCCGCCGATTCCACGCGGCATCCGTACCCCACCAATCCGAACACGGGGTCTTTCACCACGTATGACTTGGCGGACCTCAAATAGCCCCACAGGCCGGAGCCGCTTTCGAACGTCCGCGGGGGCTCGTGGTCGAAAACCCCCGGGGTGCAGATGAAGAAATTGAAACCCATTCCATCGGGCGTCACGTTGGCCATGACGCTCATCACGCCGGCAAAGCCCTTGATCAGCGCGTCCTGGTCGCCCGAATCCTCGAAAGCCTGCAGCAGCGCCATGCCGTTCAGCGACGCGTTGTACCAGCAGCAGACGTCGCGGCGCTTGTCGTTGCCGTAGCGGAACCACACGGGCTGGTTGCCGCCCCGCAGCGCTTTCAGAACCTGAAAGGTTTTCCGGTTCTTGGCGGTGTCGCCGAAATACCGGGTGAAGAAGTAGACCTGCTCGTGGGCCGTCTGGTCAATGAGTAATTCAGAGCTGTAAGGGTACGGGTCGCGGAGGAATTCCGCTTCGCAGTCCTGCATTTCCCGGCGGAGATTGTCGTACTCCTGCTGCCATCCTTCCCGTTTCAGATCTTCCAGAATCCTGATGGCGTGCGAACCCTCCATGAGCCCCACATGCCGCCACGGCCCGGTGACAAGTTGCGGAGCAAGAGATGAACGCTATTTTAGCGAATAAAAAAGCCCGTAGCGCTTGCCGATGCGGTACAAGGCGTGGTAGATCACCGCGGGATGAACGTAGTTGTAAGTCCGGAATGTCGCCTCGCTGCGCTCTTTCGTCCAATGCCCCCAGGGGCTCGACGGCAGCCGCTCCTTGTAGTAGAGCGAGGCCCGCACCTCATACGTCTCGGGATTCTGGATGTATTTGAAGAGGCAATCGGAGACGTAGGACTCGAGGGTCTCGATCTCTTTCTTATCTGGAAAATGCACGTTCTTTTCGGCCAGGAACAATGGCTCCGAAAAGCCCGACTCATCGCTGCCGCCGACTTCCCAGACCGTATCCGAGTCCAGAAAAGCGCTGCCGATCCGGTGATCGAACGGGAGAAACATGTGATAGCGGTGGTACGGGTCGTCCGGGTTCTCGTAAAACTCCCGCTCGACGATGAATTGCGCCCGCGCTTTGAGGAGGCGTTCGATATCCTCGATGCAATAGAAGTGAAGATCCGTCCACCGCTTATCCCCATAGTTCAATCTGAGGCTCTTCTGCCCCCTGCCTTTGAAGGAAAGCGTCAGCAGCGTCTTATCGGCCTGCCGCTTTTTGTCCTTGATCGCGATATTATCGGAGAGCTTGTCGATCTTTCCGATGTCTTGAGGCGACTGAATCTCAACCAGAACGTCGGTGTTCTCTTGAACGACCATCGACGGCAGAACGCGAATGCCGAGATTCCCCGCCTTGGAGAGCTCGGTTCGGATCGCGTCGTATCCGCCGATGAACGCAAACCGCAACTGAAACGAGCGCTTCTCGCCGGGCTGAAGGACCAGGGACGTATGCCCGTTGACCCACGGGTTCTTCAGCCACCGCCGCTGTTCCTGGACCGCCCACGAGTGAATCGCGAGGATATCGGGACCCTGCCACGACTGGACGCGCGCCGCAAACGCCGGGTTCTGCTCCTTGTAGACGCATTCGAACGAGGTCGCGCCGGTGGGATGAACCAGCAGGAAGGGAGCGTCGCCCAACGGCCGCTGCACCAGGGCGTATGAGCTATGGCCCGAAATGAAATGATGCACGAGCACTTTCTGTTCGTGGATCAGCTTCTGGCGCAAGGGCGTCCGGTTGAAATCCACGTTGTTGACGGTGCTGATGGCCTGCTGGAGCCCGGGCTGTATGTACAGTTCGGCGTAATCGTCATTGACCATCAGCGGAATCCCGAGTTCGCCGATCTCCAGAACGTCATTCGTAGCGTTTTCAAAAGTGATGTCCCACAAGAGCGATCCGTCGGATTCCATGCGGTAGGCAAGCGTCAGGTGGTAACTGCGGATGCCTCCTTCGTTGGAGGAGGCCCCCTCGTATTGCACGACGAATGCGCCGTTCTGAAGACCGACGCGCCGGATATCGCCGGACCTTCCCGTGGACTCCCGCCGCCACCGCCCGGAGAGCCGGAAGATATCGTTCTGGCCAAGGCGGCTTGCTTTCCAGTCCGAGAGGAGTTGCCAAACCGTGGTAACGATGTCACCCGTCCAAAGGGAATCGGATGGATCCACGCCGGGAGTGTTTTGCTCGTTACCGAGATAATTGGTCCCCAGCGGGTCTCCCTTTCTGGTGATGGAATGGATGGAGCCATAGCGCCGGTCGAACGCGGCTACCATGTCTGCGCCGGTGAGTTCCACGAGGTGATTCTCATGGTCGGCAAGAAGAGTCCGCGAGGACTCGGCCAGCATTTTGTCGAGCTCCGACTGGCCGGACGCGGTTTGGCCGTTCTGCGCGTTTGCCGTTTGCCCGGCAGCCAATCCGGCCGCCCCCATGGCTCCC
>JAIQFU010000487.1 GCA_020073115.1 Terriglobia bacterium | reverse complement strand
GAGGCCCGCTTCGGCGGGCCTCCATTTTTTGGGCCGCTGCGCGACAAGGCTCACGGCTTCGCGTAAGGCAACGCGCTCAACTCCATCTCCGGAAGCACGCGAAGATCGATTGCCCCTTCCTGCGGCAGCGCATCGAGAGGAAGACGATCACGCCACACGGAGAAGCGCACTCGCAGCGTTGTCCCTTCTGAAGCGTTCAGTAATCCCAGGGGAATTTTGCATTCAAAGATCGAATCCAGCGCAACTTCCACGCCGTGCTGGAGGAGTACATCCCGCACCGGCTGACGGGGAACGGAAAGACGTCGGTGAGTGTAAGCCGTGAGTGGGGCGGGACTTCTGCCCCGCAGCCGGGCTTCGCCCCGGCGCCGGACCGAAGCTCGGCAGCGGGGCCGAAGCCCCGCTCCACTGCGGGCGGCCGCGGTGCGCTGCTGATCGGCGCCCCCACGGAATCCGCACTCGCCGCGCGTCTGCGCGATGTCCAAAGCGCCGCCGAAACGGGCCGCGCTCCCGCGCCCGGCGCCCCCTCGGAAGCGGATCTGCGCGCCCCGGAACGCCTCGCGATTGACTACGCCGGCCCCGCCGAGTTGGCCGACCGGTGCGGCAAAGCCATCAAGGCTCTGGCGGCGAATCAGCCCGCCGCCTGGAAGGCCTTGCGCGCCCAAGGGGTCTTTCGCGGCCACGGTCCGGCTCCCAAGGTGGCGTTCCTTTATACCGGCCAGGGCTCGCAGTACGTGAACATGCTGCGGGATCTCCGGGAGGCCGAACCGGTCATCGCCGAGGCTTTCGCGGAGGCGGACCGGGCCCTCACCCCGGTGCTGGGCAAACCGCTCACCGAATACGTCTTCGTGGATCGGAACGATCCGGACGCGCTGGCGCGGGGCGAAGAGGACTTGCGCCAGACGGCCATCACGCAGCCCGCGGTGCTGGCCGCGGATATCGGGCTTACCCGCTTGCTGGCTTCCTACGGCATCCGGCCCGACATGACCATGGGTCATAGCCTGGGCGAATACGGAGCGCTGGTGGCCGCCGGCGGCATGCCTTTCGAGGACGCGCTGGAGGCGGTATGCGCCCGGGGCCGTGAAATGACCCGCTTCTCGGCGGCGGATAACGGCCGCATGGCGGCCGTCGCCGCGCCGCTCGCGGAAATCGAGCGAATCCTGAAGACGGTGGACGGGTATGTGGTGGTCGCCAATATCAACAGCGAACACCAGGCGGTAATCGGCGGCGCAAGCCGGGCCGTCGAGCAGGCCATGGATCTGTTCCGCGACGCCGGATACGACGTGATCCCGCTATCCGTCAGCCATGCGTTTCACACCTCGATCGTGGCTCCCGCAAGCGAGCCCCTGCGGCAGGTGCTGGAGCGGCTGCGCCTGCAGCCGCCCAGCATCCCCACGGTATCCAACGTGGACGGCGAGTTCTACCGGGACGGGCCGGACGCCAAGGCGCGGATGCTGGATACGCTCGCCCGCCAGGTCGCCTCCCCCGTCCAGTTCGTGAAAGGCTTGCGCACGCTCTACGATGCCGGCGCGCGCGTTTTCGTGGAGGTCGGGCCGAAGAAGGCGTTGCAGGGGTTCGCCGAGGATGTGCTCGGCGAGCGCGGCGACGTGCTCACCCTATTTACGAACCACCCGAAGGTGGGCGATATCACGGCCTTCAACCAGGCGCTCTGCGGCCTGTATGCGGCGGGGCTGGGCAGCGCGGAATCGCGGGTGGGGCGGGCGATTCGTCAGCCCTCGGAATCCCGCGAAGCGGGCGCGGGGAGCTTCCCGCGCCCGCCAGGCGACACCGCCGCCCTCACCGGTGCGGCGCCGGTGATTACCGGGGCGTCCCTGGGACTGCCCGGCGTCGAACACGTCTTTGACGACGCCAACATCGCCCGCATGCTCCGCGGCGATCAGTTCATCGACGTCATTCCTTCGCGTTTCCGCCGGCGCATGGTGGAGAAGCGCATCACGCGCCTGGTGAAGAGCGAAAACAACGAAGCCACCTTTGAAGCCATCACCAGCCCGGCGGAGGTGATCAAGCTCGCCGGCCGGGCCGGCGCTTTTGATCCGGAACAGGAGTTCGGCATCCCCGCCGAGCGGCTGCCGGCGCTCGACCGCACCTCCCAGTTGGCGATCGCCGCCGGGATCGACGCCATGCGCGATGCCGGCATTCCTCTGGTCATGCGGTACAAAACGGCCACCACCGGTAAGCGGTTGCCGGACCGCTGGATGTTGCCCGAGGAACTGCGCGACGATACCGGCGTGATTTTCGCTTCGGCTTTCCCCGGCCTCGACTCGTTCGCCGCGGAGCTTTCGCGTTTCTACGCCGACCAGGGCCGCCGCGAGCAGATCGCGATACTGGAGGACCTCCGCGCCCGGGCGCCTCAAAACGACGGCCGCCCGCTCGTCGAGGAGATCGACCGGAGGATGGAATCCTTGCGGGCGGCGGTCGAAAAAGAACCGTTCGTCTTCGACCGCCGCTTTATCTTCCGGGTCCTCCCCATGGGCCACTCGCAGTTCGCCGAGTTCATCGGCGCCCGCGGGCCCAACACGCAGGTGAACGCCGCCTGCGCCAGCACCACGCACGCCGTGTCCGTGGCGGAAGACTGGATTCGCGCCGGGCGGTGCCGCCGCGTAATCATCATCTCCGCCGACGACGTCACGTCCGAGAACCTGCTGGATTGGATGGGGGCCTGTTTCCTGGCGACCGGAGCGGCGGCCATTGACGACGTGGTGGAGGAAGCGGCTCTTCCCTTCGACCGCCGGCGCCACGGCATGATCCTCGGGATGGGGGCCGCGGCCCTGGTGGTGGAAAACGCCGACGCGGCGCGCGAGCGTGGCTTGCGGCCGATTTGCGAAGTGCTCAGCGCCGTGACCGCCAACAGCGCCTTCCACGGCACCCGGTTGGACGTGGAGCACATTACCCGCGTGATGGAGGATGTGGTCTCGCAGGCCGAGGCGCGCAGCGGCATCCCGCGCCGGCGGATGGCGGAGAGCATGATCTTCATCTCTCACGAGACCTATACTCCGGCCCGCGGGGGCAGCGCATCCGCGGAGATCCACGCGTTGCGCCGCGCCTTTGGCGACGCCGCGGACAAGATCGTCATCTCCAACACCAAGGGATTTACAGGCCACGCCATGGCGACCGGTATCGAGGACGTGATCGCGGTCAAGGCGCTGGAGACGGGATGCGCGCCGCCGGTGGCCAACTTCAAGGAGGTCGATCCCGAGTTGGGGCCGCTGAACCTGTCCCGGGGCGGCGCCTGCCCGGCCGAGTTCTCGTTGCGGCTCGGGGCCGGGTTTGGCTCGCAGATCAGCATGGCTCTTTACCGCTGGACTCCGGGGAAAGAAGGGGTGCGCCAGCGGCCGGATTCCCTCGGCTACCAGTACCGCGTGGTGGACCCGGATGCCTGGACCGGTTGGCTCGGCCGCATGGCCGGCGCCCCCACCGCGGGGTTGGAGTAAACGGTTCATCCGCTCAACCCGCCGCCAGACAGGCGGCGCCGCCTGTCCCACCGCGCAAGGAAGTCCAGCCGGAACGCACCGCCGCAACTCCGGCCCCGCCGCCGGCGGTGGACCCTGTGCAGGAACGCATTCTCGCCCTGGTTGCCGAGAAGACCGGATACCCCAGGGAGATGCTCGCCCTGGACCTGGACCTGGAAGCGGACCTGGGGGTGGACACGGTCAAGCAGGCGGAAGTGTTTGCCGCAGTCCGGGAGATTTACCAGATCCCGCGGGAGACGAACCTCAAGCTTCGGGATTTCCCGACGGTGGCCCACGTGATCCGTTTCGTGCAGGAACGCGTAGGACCGGTTTCCCAGCCGGCCGCGGCGTCCGCGCCACCTCCGGCGGCGGAACCGGCGGCTCCACAACCCGCCCCGGAGGTTTCCGGCGTGCGGGAGAAAGTTCTGGCCATCGTAGCCGAAAAAACCGGCTACCCGCGGGAAATGCTCGATCTCGATCTGGATCTGGAAGCGGACCTCGGCATCGATACCGTCAAACAGGCGGAGATGTTCGCCTCGGTGCGCGCGGCCTTCGATATCCCGCGTGAAGGCAACCTGAAGCTCCGCGACTTTCCGACCCTGGCGCACGTGATCCGCTTCGCCGAGGAGCGCGGGCAGGTAGGACCGGCTTCAGAACCAGCCGCGGCAGCATCCACGCTGCCACCGCCGCGGGAACCGGCGGCTCCACAACCCGCCCCGG
>JAIQFU010000486.1 GCA_020073115.1 Terriglobia bacterium | reverse complement strand
CGGTGCCGATCACCTTGGCGGTGTGCGCGAAGGCCACCGGGTCGCCGGTTACGAAATGGACCACGCGCCCCGGCGTGTACTTCCGCGGCGCCGGCTCGAAGGCGCGGCTCACCGTCTCGGCGGTGACCTCGGCGCTATCCACCAGCGCGACGCCCTTGCCGGCAACCCGCTGAATGACATTCCGCAGAAGCGGATAATGCGTGCAGCCCAGGATTAGCGCGTCGATTTCGGGCCTTCCGTTGAGATAATGGCGCGCCAGGATCTCGGCTTCGGGAGAGTCGGCGAGGCCTTCCTCGACTACGTGCACCAGCATGGGGCAGGCCTGCGCCCAGACGCGCATGCCCCGGCTTTCGAGGCGTTTCTGATACGCGCCGCTGCCGATGGTGGCCTTGGTGCCGATCACTCCCACGGCGCCGCTCCGGGTCGCGCGCGTTGCGGCTTCCACACCGGGGTCGATGACGCCCCACACCGGAACGGCGCAACGCTGCGCCAGGGCCGGCAGCGCCACGGCCGAGGCCGTGTTGCACGCCACCACCACCCCTTCCACTCCCAGGCTGCACAGGAAATCCGCGATCCCCACGGCGAAATCCACCACCATTTCCGGCGGCTTGCGCCCGTACGGCACGCGCGCGGTGTCGCCCAGGTAGACGAAATCGCGGTGCGGCATGCGGCGGCGAAGGGCCTGGAGAACGGTGAGGCCGCCGACGCCCGAATCGAACACACCTACGGCGCGGCGGAGCGGATTATTCAGGATCATCTCCTTTTATCTTTGCATGTTGGAGGCCGAATCCCATGCGATAATCGAGATTCCCATGAAAGCCCGCGTCTTTGTTTCCATGAAAACCACCGTTCTCGATCCGCAGGGCCAGACCATCTGCTCGGCGCTGCATGGCCTGGGCTATCCGGCTATCGCCGACGTGCGCCAAGGCAAATTTTTCGATATCGTCATCGGCGAGGGCGTCACACGCGAGCAGGCGCGGAAGGACGTGGAGACCATCGCCCACGAAGTGCTGGCCAACCCGGTGATCGAAGAGTACACGGTGGAGTTTCTGGAATAATTCGCAGTAACGATCCGCACCCGCACTTCCGGTTTCAATCCACCCGTACTCCTATAATGTTTCTATGTGCGGAATCGTAGGTTACATTGGGAATCGCAAGGCGGTTCCGATCATTCTGGAGGGGCTGAAGCGGCTGGAGTATCGCGGCTACGACTCGGCGGGACTCGCGGTCTATTGCGACAACGACCAGCTCGAAGTCCGGCGCGCGAAGGGCAAGCTGCGCAATCTCGAAGAGGCGGTCCGCATGAGCCCCGTGGACGGCTCGTTCGGCATCGGCCACACGCGCTGGGCCACGCACGGCCGACCCACCGAGGAGAACGCGCACCCGCACCGCGACTGCAAGGGCGATGTGGTGGTGGTCCATAACGGCATCGTCGAGAATTACCTCACGCTCAAGCACCGGCTGGAATCCGAGGGGCACCAGTTCAAGACCGAAACCGATACGGAAGTCATCGCGCACCTGGTAGAGAAATATTTCAAAGGAAACCTCGAAGAAGCCGTGCGCGGGGCGGTGAAGGAGTTGACCGGGGTCTTCGCGCTGGCGGTGATCGCCCGCTCCGACCCGAACAAGATCGTGGCCGCGCGGTCGGGACCGCCGGTGGTGATCGGCATCGGGGACAACGAGTATTTCGTCGCTTCCGACGTGCCCGCGATCCTCAACCACACCCGCGACATGTTTTTCCTGGCCGACGGCGACATGGCCGTGCTCACGGAGGGTGGGGTGCGGCTCACCGATTTCGAGGGCCGCTCGGTGAACCGCCAGGTCTCGCACATTCTGTGGGACCCCATCATGGCCGAAAAGGGCGGCTACAAGCATTTCATGCTCAAGGAGATTTTTGAGCAGCCGCGCGCCGTGCGGGATACCACCCTGGGACGGGTAGGTCAGGAGACCGGCCATATTTTTCTGGACGAAATGGACATCGGGCCGGAGGAGTTCGCCGCTTTCAAGCAGGTCAAAATCATCGCTTGCGGCACGAGCTGGCACGCCGCGCTGGCGGGAAAGTTCATGATCGAGAAGCTGGCGCGCATCCCCGTGGAAGTGGACTACGGGAGCGAGTTCCGCTATCGTGACCCGATCATCCCCGCAGGCACGCTGACGGTGGTGATTTCGCAATCGGGCGAGACGGCGGACACCCTGGCGGCGCAGCGCGAGGCCAAGCAGAAGGGTTCCAGGACCCTGGCCATCTGCAACGTGGTGGGGTCGATGGTGGCCCGCGAGGCGGCGGGGACCATCTATACGCATGCCGGCCCGGAGATCGGGGTGGCATCCACGAAGGCGTTCACCTGCCAATTGACCGCGCTGTTCATCCTGGCGATGTACCTGGGGCAGGCCAACGGCAGCCTGGACGAGAGCGCCTCCCGGTGCCTGGTGCAGGAACTGCTGCGCATTCCCGGGAAGCTGGAGACGGTCCTCTCGCACGACCCGGTCTACGAAGCGCTGGGCCGGGACCTGCACCGAGCCACCGATTTCCTGTTCCTGGGCCGCGGCGTCCACTTCCCCATCGCGCTCGAAGGCGCCCTGAAACTGAAGGAGATTTCGTATATCCACGCCGAGGGCTACCCCGCGGGAGAGATGAAGCACGGGCCCAACGCCCTCATCGACGAGAAACTGCCGGTGGTCGTTCTGGCCACGCACGACCCGGCCAGCGAAGAGAGCGTCGTGCTATACGAAAAAACGCTGTCGAACATCCAGGAGGTGAAGGCGCGCGAGGGAATCGTGGTGGCGCTGGCTACCCAGGGAGACGAGAAGGTTCGCAAAATGGCGGACCACGTGATCGAGATCCCGCCTTCGGCGGAGCTGCTAACGCCTATCCTGGAGATCGTGCCCCTGCAACTGCTGGCGTATCACATCGCGGTGCGCCGCGGCTGCGACGTGGACCAGCCGAGAAATCTGGCAAAGAGCGTGACGGTGGAGTAGTATAGACCCGAGGGTAAATCAATGAGCTGCAAAGCCGCCGTGCGTCAAGCCGGCAATATCGCGGTTGTCGACCTGTCGGGCCGCATCACCCTGGGCGATGGTTCCGGGCTGGTGCGCAACACCATCAAAGATCTCTTGAACCAGGGCCGGAAGGACATCCTGCTGAACCTTCAAGAAGTTACCTATATGGACAGCGCCGGGCTGGGCGAACTGGTGGGCGCGTACGCCAGCGTCACGAACGCCGGGGGCCGGATCAAGCTGCTGAATGCGCAGGGAAGGGTGTCGGAGGTCCTGACAATTACCAAGCTGTATACGGTTTTCGAGAACTTCACCGAGGAAGCGGCGGCGGCGGCGAGCTTCACGGCCGCGGCGGGAGCCTAAACCCTAATTCGGGGACAGGCTACGAAACCCCCAAACCGCGGGGGTTTTGAAGCCAGTCCCCGAATTTAGGGGGCTATAGTTTCCGCAAGATCGCCCTGACCCGCGTCCACGCCTCGTCGCGGGCTTTCTTATTCGCCTCGCTCCCGGCCGGGTCTTCGCCGGCGCGCATGAAACCATGGCCGGCGCCTTCGTACGTTACCGGTTCGTAGGTCTTCCGGGCGGTTTTCATCACCTCTTCGGTTTTCGGAATGGTGGCGTCCACGCGCGCGTCGTTGCCGCCGTAGAAGCCATAGACTGGCGCCTTGATGCGGGCGATGGCCTCGGGGGAATCCGGGGCGGTCCCGTAGAACACCAGGGCGGCTGAAAGATCCGGCCGGTTGGTGGCGAAGTTGAAGACCGCGCTGCCTCCCCAGCAGAAGCCCGCGGCGACGATCTTCCCGTTGGCCGCCGGCAGCTTCTTCACGTAATCCGCCACGGCGTTCAGGTCGGCCGCGATCTGCTCGGGAGGCAGTTTGCTGATCAGTTGGCGTACCTGGTTCTCGTCGGTGACCTTGCCGCCGTTCGGCCCCATGCCGGAAAGCAGGTCGGGCGCGATGGCGATGTACCCGGCTTCGGCGAACTGGTCGGCCATGTCGCGCACCCAATCGGTCATGCCGAAGATTTCATGGACCACGATGACGGAAGTGGCCTTGTTCTTCACCTCCGGATAGACCACAAACGCATCCACCGCGCGGCCATCGTGCTTCACCTGGACCCATTCCCCATGCCGCGGCGATTTCTCGAGCTTCTGCTTGGCCCAATCCTGGGCCGGCGCAGCCGCTGCCAATAGACAAAG
>JAIQFU010000485.1 GCA_020073115.1 Terriglobia bacterium | reverse complement strand
GCATGTCCAGTGGCCCATTGCGTGCTCAAGTGGTCGGCACTCTGAGTCAGCGGCCAACGTAGGTCGAGTCCGTACCAAAAGTGAACGTGAATGTTCAGCGTGGTGAACGCGGTCATCCTGCGCCCCCTCCGGTTTCCGCAATCGGACCGGCTGATGACCGTCCTCGATTCGGACGGCAAGAAGGCTTATCCGCCTATCGAGCACCGGTTCGCGGAATGGCGCGAGGCCTCCGGCGCGGCGTTCGAAAAGCTAGCTGGGGCGGTTGCGACCATGCGGGTGGCGATCGTTCGCGGCGAGCCGCGGACGCTGCGGGTGGTCCTGGCCAGTTCGGAACTGTTCGGCCTGCTCGGTGTCCGGCCCCTGGCCGGCCGGTTGTTCACCACCGATGAGGCCCGGCCGGGGAGTGACCCGGTGGTTCTGCTCGACGAGGGCTTCTGGCGGCGCGAACTCGGCAGCGATCCCCGGGTTGTAGGCCAAGCCATTACTCTCGGCGGCGTCCAACGGATCGTCGTCGGAATTCTTCCGGCGGGACTGCGCTTCGCCGACTTCGGCGCCAGGGATCTCTGGCTGCCTCTGCCTGCCAGGCAGGCGCGCCAATTCGGCGGCGGCTATAGCCCCGTGGTCACCGTGGCCCGCCTGCGGCCGGGCGTCACCCGTGAGCGCGCCCAGGCCGTGATCGACTCGATCATGGCCCGGCTGCCGTACCGGCGTGGCGCCAATCCGCAGAAAGCCGTCGTGAAGCCGCTTCGGGATTGGATCGTGGGCGACGTGCGCCGCACTTTCTTCACCCTGATGGGCGCCGCCGGGTTCATTCTCCTCATCGCCTGCGCCAATGTCGCCAACCTGTTGCTGGCCAGGGCCACGGCGCGCCAGGGCGAAATGGCCGTGCGCGCCGCTCTGGGCGCCGGGCGCTGGAGACTGGCCCGGCAGGCGCTCGTGGAAAGCGTGCTGCTCGGCGCTCTGGGCGGCGCCGCCGGCGTGGCGCTGGCTTTCGCCGTCGTGCGCGCCATCCCCGCCATCAAAGCGATCCGGATTCCGCGCGTAGAGGAAGTATCGGTGGATGGCGCCATGCTCCTTGCCGCGGCGGCGGTCTCGATCGCCGGTGGTGTTCTGTTCGGCCTGGCCCCGGCGCTGCGCCCCTGGAGCGGCGGTTTGAGTCTGAGGCTGCATGCGGCTGAACGCGCCGGGACCGCGCGAAATGCGCAGAAGCTGAGGGGCGCGCTGGTGGCCGTGCAACTGGCGCTCGGGCTCGTGCTGCTCAGCGGCGCAGGCCTCATGACCAACACGCTGTGGCGGCTCTTGAGCGTGGACCTCGGGTTCGAACGCGCCCGCGTCCTGGTGGTCGAAACCGTGATCCCCGGCGCATCGCCGCAGGCTCTTGCGGACTCTATGCGCAGCCTCGCGGCCGAGATCCGGGGAATGCCCGGAGTTCTGGCTGCCGCCGCCGCGAATGAAGCGCCCCTGGAACATGTTCTGGATCCCTGGCCCCTCGAAGCCGCCTCCGGAGGGCAGCGCCGCGCGCGTGAAATCAACGCCCGCGCCGTGGACCCGGGCTATATTCGCGCCTTGGGGGCGCCGCTGCTCGCCGGACGCGACCTGGAGTTGGCGGACGACGCCCGCACCCCCACCCCCGTGCTCCTCAACCAGAGCGCCGCGCAAGCCCTCTTCGGCCGCGAGAACCCGCTGGGGGCGACGGTCGCGGTAGGGCGCCGCGGCCAAGTCCAGGTAGTGCGGATCGTGGGCGACGTCCGCATGTTCGGCGTGGCCATCGACCCGCCCCCGTTGCTATACATCCCGCTGGTACGCCGTTACGCGTACTACGTGATCGTCCGGACGGCGCCCAACGCCGGCGACCTGACCGCCGCCATCCGGGCAGCCGCGCGGAGGCGCGCCCCGGCGGCGCCACCGGCCGGCATCGCGACCCTCGACGAGAAATTTTCCGAACAGATCGCTCAGCCCCGCTTCTACTTCCTGCTGCTGGGGGCGTTCGCCGCGATAGGACTGGCGCTGGCGGGCGTCGGCGTTTATGGCGTGATCTCGTTCGCCGTGGCGCGCCGCAGGCATGAGTTCGGCGTGAGGATGGCCATGGGAGCGGAACGGGCGGATATCCTGCGGCTGGTCTTGGGTTCCGGCCTGCGCATGGTATGCGCCGGCGCTGTGTTGGGGCTCGCGGGCGCCCTCGCCACCACCCGCCTGCTCGCGTCATTGCTGTACGGGGTGAGGCCAGGCGATCCGGCGACGCTCATTTGCGTTGTGCTTTTGCTGATTCTGGTTGCGCTGGGAGCGTGTTATCTCGCCGGGAGGCGGGCAACCGCGGTAGATCCCAGCGCGGCCTTGCGGTGTGAGTGAGTGACGAATATGAAGCGAATCTATGCATGGCTGAACGCCCTGCTCCATCGCCGCCGCATGGAATCGGAGATGGACGCCGAACTCCGCTTCCACCTGGAAGCCTGCGCCGACGACCTCACCCGCTCCGGCATCCCGCGCGCCGAGGCCGAACGACGCGCCCGCATCGAGTTCGGCGGCCTGGCGCTCGCCAAAGAAGACTGCCGCCGCTCGCTCGGCCTGCGGCTCATCGACGAACTGCGCCAGGACCTCCGCTACGCCGCGCGCTCGCTGCGAAAGACTCCCGGGTTTACGGCCGCGGCGCTGGCGTCCCTGGCGCTGGGCATCGGCGCTAACACCGTCATCTTCAGCTTCGTCGCTGCGGTGCTCTTGAAGGCGTTCCCGTACCGCGAAGCGTCCGCCCTGGTCGATGTTTCCGAACTGGACCAGAACCAGATGGGCCGCCCGCTGCGCGAGATTCTCGATCTGCCCGCCCAAAGCCAAACGCTCGCCGAGATCGCGGTCACGCCGGTGTTCCCCGCTTCCTACAACATGACCGGCCCCCTGCTGGGTAACCCGGAGCGCATTTCGGCCGCACGCGTCACGGCCAACTATTTCGATTTACTCGGCGTGTCGCCGGCTCTCGGCAACGGCTTCTCCGCGGCGCAGAGCGGTGTGCTCGTCTCCAACCGCTTCTGGCGGACCACCCTGGGAGCCAACCCCGCGATCGCCGGCAAATCCGTGCTGCTCGACGGGCAGGAGTACCGCATCTCCGGCGTGCTTCCGCCGGGCGATTACGACCGCACCACCCTGCAGCTTTGGATCCCAATCGCCAACACCCCCAAGGATCTTCAGAAAGACGATTTCTACCGCACCACGGCGCGGCTGAAGCCGGGCGTTACGCTGGCGCAAGCCAACGCCGGCCTGGCGCGCTTCAAAGCCAAGGCGCGCACACTGCGCGGGGCGCTCGTGCGGCCGGAGACCGGCAAACTCCTCTGGCTGCTGGCCGGTGCGGTCGGCTTCGTCCTGGTGATCGCCTGCGCCAATCTGGCGAACCTGATGCTGGCGCGGGCGGCAGCGCGGCAGAGGGAAGTCGCCATCCGGATCTCCACCGGCGCGGGCCGTTTCCGCCTGGTCCGGCAGTTTCTCACCGAAAGCCTCGTCCTCTCGCTGGCCGGCGGCGCTCTGGGCGCGGCGCTCGCGGCCCTTCTGCTCCCGGCCGTCTATCGCATCGTCCCCGCGTACTTCCTGCCGCTGGAAGCGAAACCGGCCCTCGATGGACGGGTGCTTCTGTTCGCGCTTGCGGGGGCGCTTGTCACCGGCCTGCTGTTCGGCGCCGCGCCGGCATGGCGATTTTCCGCGCCGTCTCTCTCGCCATACAGGCGCACCCATCGGCTGCGCGACGCCCTCCTGACGGCCGAAGCCGCGCTGGCCGTCGTCCTGGCCGCGGGCGCGGGGCTGATGATCCACAGCTTCGCGCGGCTCCTGGCCGTGGACCCCGGGTTGAGGCCGGAACGCGTCGTAACGTGGTCCGTCCAATTCGGCAAGAGGCCGAACGAAGTCTCGCTGATCCGGGCCTATCAAGAGGAATTTCTGCGCCGTCTGCGTCAGGTCCCCGCGATCGAGTCGGCGGCGGTCAGCAACGCGGTACCTTTCAGCGGCGGCTTCACCGCGGTCGTCGAAATCGCTGGGGCGCCCACCCCGAAGGGAGACGCGATGGTCTGGACCGTGACCCCGGAATATCTGGCCACGATGGGGACGCGGATGCTTCAGGGCCGCTGGTTCACTTCCGCCGATGGCCCCGGCGCGCCGCCCGTAGCGGTGGTGAGCCGGCGCTTTGCCCAGCGCTATTACGGCGGCGCCAGGCCGC
>JAIQFU010000484.1 GCA_020073115.1 Terriglobia bacterium | reverse complement strand
ATTCTCAAGAATCTCGTGCCTGCCGGCAAAGATGCGAACGGGGTGGATCAGGGTCCAGTTGGAGAGATCGACGGCGCCGGGGGACGCGTTGTACAGTTCGATGAACTGGTCTGTCGCGTTGCTGCCGGCGCCGAAGCGGATCTCATTGATCTTTACCGGGAGGACGTTCCGCACTCTGGCCGTAGTTGTCTCGGATTGCACTCTGCGGGTCGTCGGGCTCGTCCACTCCGCCTTGGCCGTCAAGAAACCGCCGCCGGTCACCGCCGGCGAGGTGACCTTGAACGTCGCCCTCACGCTTGCGCCCGAAGCCACGGTCGCGGCGAACGTCGCCGACGTCCTCGTGGAGCCTGAGATTGCGGTGGTCCATCCGGTGGGCAGGGAAAGGCTCAACCTGACCCCCGCCGCGGGCGCTCCCGTGGTGTTCGTGAACGTCGCGGTGACCTCCTGCGCCGATTTCGGCGTGAACGTCGTAGCCCGCGACAGGCTCACCCGCAGCACGTCGTACCTTGCAGCTACGATGTTGGCCTGCACCGCATCAGTCGTGGCTTCGGCCGGATACCCCGCCGTCATCACGCCCTCATAGAAGGTGCCTGAGGAACCGTTGCCGTTATCACCGCCGGTGCCCAGAAGGATGGCCCCTTGCTTGTGCATCGGGTAATACGCGTTGCTGGTTTGTGAGCCGGGGCGAATTCCGCTGTAGAAGGTCGTCAGGCCGCCCTTCTGCGCGTTGCCGCCGCGCAGATCCCATTTATTGCCGCCGCCGCCGTCCACGACGGCGGTCACGAACCGCCAGGAATCGATAGTCGGATCGGCGGCGTTCTGCTTGGCGTTGTATCCGGAGAACAGGCCGGCCTCCATGTCGGACATGATCCACGGGCCGGGGCCGTTGCCGCTGCCCCAGGCGGTGGCGGTTCCGAAGTAGGTGGTTTCCATCGTGCCGGTGCCTACGGCGCGGCCGTTCGTCGAGGAGTTGCCGTAGTCAAAGCAGCAGCCGTTGTCGTAGTGCGTGCCGTCAATGACGTAGTAGATGCCCTCCGGATCGTCGTTGATCGCTATGCCGGTGGCATTGTTGTTGCGGAACCCCATACCCGGCATGATGTAGACGCCGTACGCCTTGTGGCCGCCGATGGTAATTGGCGCCATGTCCGCGATCGGTTGGGTGTCGAATCCGCCCTTCGCCGGGCCTGGAAAGTTGGGTCCGGGCGGCGCCTGGTAGAGGTGGTTGCCCTTACCGGACTGGTCGTAGATCAGGTTGATGACGCAGATCGTGTTGACGCAGAACGCGTCCTGCGCGGCCGCGTTGGCGTATCCGCCCGGATCCGGGATCGGCGATTCTACGGGCTTGCTGACGCCGATGTCCAAGGTTTTGCCGTCCGATTCGCGCTTGACCTGGTAAAGGGGGCCGTTGTAGGAGGCGTACAGCACGCGCGTGGAGCTGTGGGCAGCCACACAGGGCGTGCCCGCTGCGCCATAGATGTCACACGGGCCCTGCGGCCTGGCCGGAGGAACATTGCGCCCCGCCCCAGCCCGTTGCGCTATCGTCAACTTGGCGCCCATCAGGGCGAGCGCCAGTACGAGCATTAGTACAAGACTGATCCTCGTTTTCATTTCTATCCTGATTCTCAGATTACGAAGCCTGAATTGTAATCGCTTGCGGAGACGCGCGCAAAGAGGCTGATCGGCCTTGCCTTCGGGACGTGTCAGAAGCCATCTTTGAAAAAAAGCCCACTCGCAAAACGGGGCCTTAATCTTCACCGACGAAGCCAGTTTCCGCCAGGACTCGACCTTGCATGCCACCTGGAGCCGGGTGGGCCAGCCGCCCGAAGTCCCCGTCACCGGCGAACGCAAGAACGCCAAGATCCTGGGCGCCATCGAACTGTGGCGCACTCGTTTCCCTTACCGTGAGGAGACGGTGTTCAACGCCGCCAGCTATCTGGCGTTCCTGGAGCAGTTGGCGCGATCATACCGGCGGCCGGGAGCCATCCTCATCCAGGACAACGCCTCCTATCACAAGGAGGCGGAAGTTTGGAGTTGGTTCCGCTCCAACCGCCACTGGCTGGAGGTACATCAACTGCCGCCCTACTCGCCGGAGTTCAACCCCACCGAGCGGCTGTGGCAGCGCAGAACTCGAGACGACACTGACTCGCGTCTTTGGCGAGATGCAGGGCCACCCTGCACTCATCCGCTCCTACCTGCTCCCTTTTGGGCTGTATAGCTGCTTCAGTTCAGCCGCTTTCATCCTGAGCCACGGCGCCGGGGCTGCCTGCCCCACACAGGTTCGGCTAGCGGAAGAGGAGAGGAGCAAAGGCGTAGACGCTCCTTCTCCAGGTCTGCCATTCGTGCGCGGTGCCGGGAGAGATATATAAGTGGGTGTTGGTGATCCCGGCGGCGATGAGTTGTTGCTGATGCGTTTTCAAGGCGTCGGGATTCTCCAGGGAACCGCAACTCATGAGGAGCGCCTTGACCTTCTTGTTGAAGCTCGCAGGGTCCGCCATTTGGCCGTTGTAGATGGTCTTGATGTCGAACGGCGCAGGGGGGCCGCCGCGGCCACGGCCTCCCGTCGCGGCGCCGCCGCTGAAGAAGCCGATATAGGAAAACTTATCGAGGTTGGCCATAGTGACGGCCGAAGTTTGCATGCCGCCCATCGAAAGGCCCGCCATCGCCCGGTGGTCCTTGTCCGGCATCGTGCGGAAGTTCTTATCGATCCACGGAATCAGCTCAGTGGTCATGAACTGGCCGTAAGCGCCGCCTCCCGGACCGCCGATTCCCGGAAAGCCGCGGCCCGCGGGGGCAGGAGCGCCGGATGGAGCGCCAACGGCCGGAGTCACCGGAGGAGCGCCAGGGCCACGGCCTGCACCGCCGGCGGGAGCGGCCGCGCCGATACCAGGTCTGCCGCCAGCAGCGGTCGGGGCGCCGGTTGCGCTCGTTTCCATGACAACGATCATAGGCTTGACTTTGCCCGCGGCGAACAAGTTGTCGAGAATCACGTCCGTCCGGCCCATTTCGATCCAGACCCGCTCATCCTCACCCCCGCCGTGCTGCAGATAGAACACCGGGTAACGGGTCTTGAGCTTGGTCTCATAGCCCGGAGGCGTATACACGAAAATGTGCCGCCAGGAATTCGTCGTTTTCGCAAAGTAGTTCTTGATGAGCACATTGCCGTGCGGCACATCTTTAATGTCATAGAAATCGACGCCGGGCTCGGAGACTTCGAAGCCGTTGCACATGTGGCCGTAACCGATGAAGGCCTGAGTGCCCGGGTCCAACACGATCGCGCCATCCACGATCATCCAGTAGTTGTGATACCCGGGAGCCTGCGGCGCGCTGGTATAGGTCCACATGCCGTCGTCGCCTTTGACCATGTCAAACGGAACGTTGACGATGGAGACCTGCACGTTCTGCGCGGTGGGCGCGTTGAAGCGAAAGGTAACCCGCGAGTCGGCTTCGATCCGCGGAAACTGAACCCCGGGGAAATTGTACGGTGAAGGATGCGCCGGAATGCCGGCCGCATCGGGGGGGGCCACCGGAGGGGGGACTACCTCCTGCCTCGCAGCGGGTTTGGAATCCTTCGAAGCCTTGTTGGTCTGAGCGAAACAGTCGCCGTGACCCAAAAAGACTGCGAACAAAGCAAAGACGAATGCTCGTTTCATAAGGTGCATCTCCGCGGAGAGTATTACCGCTCCAGCTACCGTCTCTCAAATTCGTAAATATCGATGCCGATCGGCGCAATCGTCAGCGCCTTGGGGGTTTCGGTCAGCGACGTTTCCACGATCCGGACTTCGTTTCTGCCCAAACCGGTCGCGGCATTCAGGCTGTCGCCAGTCATCCTCGACATCCGCCCTTTTCCGAGCGAGATCCCCTTGAAGCTGAGATCGAGTTCCTGGGCGGATTCATTCGCGTTAATGATGGCCCAGGTGAGGACTATTCCGGAACAGCCGGTTCCAGTATTTCGGCGATGTCTTCCGGAGCGACGGCATCTCCGCGCCATTCGCGAAGAAGATATCCAGGCGGCCATCGTTGCTGTAATCGAATACGGCCACGCCACCGGCCATGGTCTCCGGAACGTAGCGCATGCCGGTTTCGCCGTTGTTCAACGTGAAGGCGATGGGGCGGTACGAAAACTGGATGGGAACCGGCTGCCCCCCACCCTGACCCCGAAATGACGGCGTAGCCAAAAGCGCCAGGGCCGCCGCGCC
>JAIQFU010000483.1 GCA_020073115.1 Terriglobia bacterium | reverse complement strand
GAGGTGGAGTTCGCGGGCCTTGCGCCGGGGTTGGTGGGCGTATACCAGGTGAACTCCCGTGTCCCGGCGGATGCGCCCGCGGGGGTTCAAGACCTCGTCATCTCGGCCGGCGCGGAGGCCGGACCGGCGGCCAAGGTGAGCGTGCAGTGAGGCCGGTCATTTCGCAGTCCCGGAGCCAACCTTTTCGCCGCTCGGCTGCGAAACGGCTTTGCGGCTGCGCTTGATCCAGCCGTAGACCGAGACGACGCTCCCCACGGCGCAGACCACGATCAATCCCACCAGGAGACCCTGCACCACGTCGCTCTCCGCCCATTTCAGAATCCGCTTGCCGAAGAAGAGCGCCAGCACCCCCAGCCCGGTGAAGCGCACCATGCGGGCAGCGCCCGTGAGGATCAGCATTTTCTTGCGAGGGTATTGCAAGGCCGACGTCGCCATAATGAACGGGGTGAACGGGAACGGCGGCGGGGCGAGGCTGGCGATCACCAGCGCCCACGCCGCATCCTGGGTGACCTTCCGTTTCACGTAATCGAGGCGGCGGGGCGGTAGGTGCTTTTCGAGACCCTTTTCACCCGCCCTCCGGAATACGAGGTCCACCAGCAGACAACCCAGCACAGATCCCGCGGTGGACATCATCGAATAATAAAGCATGCGCGCCACGCTGTGGTTGCGGGCCGTCATGGTGACAACCAGGATATCGTTCCCCAGCGGCGCGAAAAGAAAAGAGGAATCCAGGATCCCCAGCGCCAGGAGCCCGAAACCGCCGAGCTTCACAATAAAGGCCAACAGGGGCGCAGCCACATGTTTCATCGTCGTGGACTCTACACGTAACGCTCCAAACGGGGCCGGCAGGCCGGGCATCGGCATCAAAGCGCACACACCGGTGAGACCCCCAGGCGCCAACATTGAAAAGGGGGAGATATGAGTCCACACCAGACGTTCACCCGGATTCCGCTCCAGGTGGGCAGCGAATTACGAATCCGGAACAACGGTGAAATCAGCGTCGGCAATCCCACAATCGAAACGGCGCCTTCGCAGGACGCGGCGGACGCGGTGCTGGATTACCGCTTCGACCCGCAGACCGGGGAACACGTGCTGCGGCTGGTAGAGCCGTTTGTGCCGAGCGGCGGCCGGCCCCGGAGGCGGTGATGTACTGGAGAGCGGCGGCAGTGGTCTTGGCGGCTGCTTTGATGGCGGGGTGCTACGCCAGCGTGTACCCCTACCCTTATCGTTCCCACACCAATCCGCCGGGGCAAAACCCGGCGGGGACGCCGGCGGACCGGACCGGCGGAGCGCGCAACGCTCCTGATGACGGGGGCGGGCGGCGGCCCGAAGACGAATACCTGGCCGGCGGACAGCTGAGGTGGGGCGGCGCTTCCGCCCCGCAGCCGGGCTTGGGCCCGGCCGCAGCCGGGCAGCGGAGCGGAACCCCGCCCCACCCTACTTCGCTACTACCTGGGCGTGATTCAGGGCAGCCACGAGCGATACTCCGCCCAGTATGTTTCCCAGCAATACGGGGATCAGGTATCCAAGGACGTAGTGCTGCCAGGGCGCGGCGCCGGTGGTCACCAGAAACAGGACCTCGACCGAGCCCGCAATAATGTGGGTGAAGCCTCCCACGCCCACCAGCCACGTCAGGCCCACGATGACGATCAGACGGAATGCTTCCGCCGCGGGCAGCAGCCATACCATGAAGGCGATCAGCCACCCCGCAAACACCCCGCGCAAAACAGCGAGGCCGAAACTGACGTCGAGCGATTCCCGGCCGATTTCGGCGAATGCCTGCCGGACCTCGGGGCGGAAAACGCCGGTGTTCCCCAGAACCCAGGCGATAGCCAGGGCCCCCGCCAGGTTCGAGGCCAGCACCACGAACCACAGTCGGAGGTGTTCTCGGTGAAGAGCTGTTGCCGGCCCATCACCACCAGCACGAAGCCGAAGCTGTAGCCGAGCTTGGAAACGAGCGGCCGCCAAGCCGCCGCGGGCAGATGGGAACGGATCAGCCCCTCGCCGATCAGCGAGAACCCCATGGAGAGTCCCGCGGCGAAACCAGACCATGCCAAGGCGGACGAGGAGCGCTTCAATTCCTCCTGGCCTTCGAGCCGGATGGCCTCGTGAACTACGTGCGCGCGGATGGCGCTTCGCTCTTCCGCATCCTCCAGTTCCCGCTCCGAGAGTTCAAGGATGTTGTCCTGTTTCTGTTCGGGCATGGCGTCGGCGTAGGGCGTGCACGCCGGGGCGCAATGCGCGCGCGGTCACAATCGCCCGCCGTGAGCGCTACTCCGGTCCGAGAAAATCGCGCAGCCGCTGGAAAGATATGCCCCAGGCGCCGCTGGGGCTTTCGTAGCCCTTCAGAAGCACCTCGCGGCGCTCGAAGGGCGGCCGCGGTCGGGCCATCGCTTCGAAACTCGGCTCGCCGAGCGCCACATCCACGCACAGAGTCTTGGTGGCGTCCTGCAGCCGGAAGGCAAGGTTGACGGTATCGCCCAGCGCGGTGTAACCGGAGCCGCCCACAATCGCCGGACCGGTATTGACTCCGGCGCCGACGCGCAGCGGCGCGGGGAGGGACAGCGCCCGGCTCACCTCGCGGGTGGCGCTTTCGATTTCGCAGACGGCGCGCAGGGCGCGGGCGATGTCCGCGGCCACGCGCGCCGGCTCCTCGTGAACCCACACCGCCATCACGGCGTCCCCAAAATATTTCTGGGCCCAACTGCCGCACCGCTCGGCGGCCTGGCCCGCGCGGAGAAACCACGTGCCGACGGTTTGGGAGAGCAGCGCCTCCGGAAGAGAGCGGGCCAGCGGGGTGAAATCGCGGATGTCCACCACCACGATCGTGGTCAGGGTATGGGTGTGGATCGCGGTCGTAGGCGTGTCGCGCATTGCGGAAGCCAGTTCGGCCGCGGACGGTTTCGGGCCGGAGGGGTGGTGAAAAAGAAGTACGCGGTCGCCGAATGTCAGCCGGTCGCCGTCGCCCAGGACCACGGGGAAGCTCACCCGCCGGCCGTTGAGGAAAGAACCGTTGAGGCTGCCGAGATCGACCAGCGAGAAGTCGCCCTGGTCCCTGCGCTGGATGAGGGCGTGCAGGCGCGAAACGGAGCGGCTCTCCAGGGTGACGGCGCATCCGTCGCCGCGGCCGATGGCCCAGGACTGGCCCGCGCCCAGGGCGTATCGCCGCGCGGAGTTCTCGTCGATGAGATAAGGCTCCGAAACAGAGGGAAGCACTTTCGTTCCAGGGTAACAGGACGCGTCCCGCTCGTGGCCGGTTCGCGCCGCCCATGTTTTTGAACCGGCCTGAAGCACCGGTGGCGGAAACCGGCTACCGGCGGGACGTTGTTATCATTAACTTCATGGACGAAGTCGGCGTTGGCATCGTGGGACTGGGCAACGTGGGATCCGGAACCCTGGCCATTCTTGCGGAAAACGCGGATCAGATCGCACTCAAACTCGGCTTCCGGCTCAAGGTCGCGGCGGTTTGCAGCCGTTCGGTCCATTCCAAACAGCTTCCTCCGGCGCTCGACGGCATGTTTCGCACGGCCGACTGGCGGGAGGTGGTGACGCATCCCGGCGTGCAGATCGTCGCCGAACTCGTGGGCGGAACCACGGTGGCGTCGGAGATTATCGAAGCGGCCATTCGAAACCGCAAATCGGTGGTGACCGCCAATAAGGAACTGATGGCCGACTGCGGGCCGGAGATCTGGGACCGGGCGATCCACGCGGGGATCAACCTGGCCATGGAAGCCAGCGTGTGCGGCGGGATTCCGATCCACGCGGTGTTGCGCGAGGGAATTTCGGGCGACCGCGTAGTGGCCCTTTACGGCATTCTCAACGGCACCTGCAACTACATTCTCACGGAGATGGAAAAGCGCGGCGTCAGCCTGCAGACGGTGCTGGAGGAGGCGCAGCGGCTGGGGTACGCCGAGGCCGATCCGAGCGCGGACATCGACGGGTTCGACGCCCGCTCGAAGCTGGTTCTGCTGGCCGCCCTGGCGTTCGGCGAGAAGATCACGCCGTCGGACATCTTCATGGAGGGGATCCGCCGCATTCAGCCGGTGGATTTTTTGTACGCGCGGCAGTTGAAGCATACCGTCCGGCTGATCTGCGGCGGCCGGCAGACGCCCCATGGAATCATCCTTTCCGTGCGGCCGGCGCTGATCCCGGCCTCCACCATCCTGGCCGGCGTACAAGGTCCGTACAACGCGGTGTGGGTGAAAGGCAAGTATGGCGAGGACACGTTCTACTACGGGTGGGGCGCGGGGGCGCGGCCCACGGGCGTGGCCGTGGTCAGCGACCTGATGCGCGTGGCGCGGGAGATTCGCAGCGGCAGCCCCGAGCGCGTTTCGCCCTTTGCGCACGAGCGCCTGGGCGAAAACAAGCCGCTCTCCATCGCGTACAAGAGAAGCGCCTACTACCTGCGCTTCCGGGTGAACGACCGCCCCGGAATCATCGCCCGGCTGGCGGGCATCCTGGCCGCCAAGAACATCAGTCTGGAGGCGGTGCTGCAACTGCCCGGAGAAGACCCGCGCGATCTCCCGTTCGCCATGACGGCGGAGCCGACTTCGGAACAATCCATTCGCGAAGCGATTGAAGAAATGTCCCAGCTTGACTTCATGACGGAGACGCCGCTGGCGCTGCCCATGGAGGCCGGCCTGTAAACCGGCCGGGGAGAAGGATACCGATGAAAACGTTTTCTCGAACGGCGCGCCTGGCGGCGCTGCCTCTGGTCTTGGCGCTGCCGCTGGCCGCGCAGGTGCAGGAGCAGAAGGACGAGGGGATCACGCGCCAGCAGGCGCAGGATATCCTCAATGAGCTCCGGCAGATCCGCCAGCTTCTCGAAAAACAGCAGCAGGGCAGGAACGCCCCGCCCGAGCCGGAGAAGCCCACGCGGGCCAAGCTCAACCTCGATGGATTCCAGATGCTGGGCAACAAGAACGCTCCCCTCACCATCGTGGAGTTCACGGATTACCAGTGTCCCTACTGCCAGCGCTTCCACTTGACCACCTTCCCCGAAATCAAGAAGAACTACGTCGATACGGGGAAGGCGCGCTTCTTCAGCCGCGACATGCCGCTCGATTTTCACGCCAACGCCATGCGCGCGGCCCAGGCCGGCCGATGCGCGGCCGACCAGGGAAAGTTCTGGGCCATGCGCGATGCCATGGCGGCCGCCCCCGATAAACTGGATCTCGACAGCCTGGTGGACGACGCCCGCACCCTCAAGCTGGACGTCAACGCCTTCCGGACCTGCGTCGAAAGCGAGAAGTACAAGAACGCCGTTCAGACCGACGTGATGGAAGCCTTTAAGCTCGGCGCCAACGGAACTCCAACTTTTGTCGTGGGCAAGAGCACGCCGGATGGCGTGGATGGGGAACTGGTGGTGGGGGCCCTGCCCTACGGCATGTTCGACCAGAAGTTGCAGGAACTCTCAAAGTAGGTCTTACCAGGCGATGTGGTCACCGAGGGCCCGCTCCACTTCCTGCGGGTCCACGGTTTCGCCTTCGTTCAGCCGGCTGACGATCGCTTCGATAATGGCCTTGGCTTCATCCTTGTGGTCGTTGGCGATGAAACCATCGAAAAAGTGCTCTCCTGACAGCGCCCGGTTGATCTCGGTTTCCTTGTTGTGATCCTGAAGTTCGGTGAAATAGACGACCCGATATTTCCGGCTGTACTCCGTCTCGCGATAGATCTCGAACATCACCTTGTCCGCCTCGAACAGCATAGGAACCAGTGTGTCACAACGGCCGCCGTCCAGGCGGCCACAGGCCCGCGAGGAGATGATTGTGAGGCAATCGATGGACAGCTAGAGGGATTGGTAGCGGGGTGACTCGTTTGGCGGGTGACGAAGCAGAAGATCAATCGTCTCTCCGTGGGCCTGTGAGATCCTGATCACGCCCTCCTTAAAGCAATCGCCTCGCCAAATCCGGAAGCCTCTGAAATACGCCCGATTCCGGCAAACCAGCACACACGTGTAAACGGACGTGCCCGCTTGTGTCAAGGATTTGTCAGTAAGAACCCGTCCGGCCGGACGGTTGCTGGTAATTCCGGCGGGTACTCCGGGTAAAAGTTGCGAACGCGCCGCCGGCTCGGCCAAAC
>JAIQFU010000482.1 GCA_020073115.1 Terriglobia bacterium | reverse complement strand
TACGAGAGGACCGGAGTGGACGAACCTCTTGTGATCCAGTTGTGGCGCCAGCCGCATCGCTGGGTAGCGAAGTTCGGTCAGGATAAACGCTGAATGCATATAAGCGTGAAACCTTCCCCAAGATGAGATCTCCCAAGCGTAAGCTAAGAAGGGCACTGGAAGACGACCAGTTTGATAGGACGGATGTGTAAGCGCAGTAATGCGTTGAGCTTACCGTTACTAATTGCCCGTTCGGCTTGACCATAATCTCTACTGCGCATACTCTCAGTGGCGCTATCGTTTTTCGCGGTTTAGGCTGTCCCGTCAATATTCAGGCGCTGGTCGTTAGACGTTGGCATTGGCAAAGGCTGACGCCTAACGCCTGACGACCAGCGCCTAACGACTTCTGGGTGACCTTAGCGAGAGGGACCCACCCGTTCCCATCCCGAACACGGAAGTTAAGCCTCTCAGCCCCGATGGTACTGCATGCGTGAGTGTGTGGGAGAGTAGGAAGTCGCCCGGTTTAATCAGAAAGCCCGGTCCTCACGGACCGGGCTTTTTTTATGTGTGCCGGCTTCGGCATCCTCGCCCCGCACGCGCCCACACAGCGTCCACGAACGCCTGGAGCGTTGCCAGTCGATCCGAAGGCGCCGTATCCAGCATCCAGCGGACCATAATCAGGTCCACGGCGGCTTCGCCGTACCCGTACTCGGGCTGCTCCGGCTCCATCGATTCCTCACATAAAGTACTTGTACTTCCCGTAAACCACGTCGCCGAAATCGCGCATGAACTTCATCTCCTCTTCGTCCAGCGGGCCACGGCGGACTTCGGCCAGGTTCTGTTCGAACTGCTTCAGGTTCGAGGGCGCGGTCAGGCACACATGCACCGCCGGGTTCGAGAGGACAAAACGGTAGCACATCCCGGCCGTCGGGATCCGACCATCTTTCGGATAACCTCGCGGGCGGCGCACGAGGTAACTCCAGCGCGTGGCGGTGTAGCTCACCACCGCGGGATTCGAGTCCGGCAACTCGGGGAAGATCTCGGTTTCGGCGCCGCGGTGGGCGGCGTTGTAGCGGATCATGATCGCGTCGAGGGCGCCCTCGCGCGCCATGCGCGCGGCGAACTTGCGATCGTGGCACGACATGCTCACGGCCCGCACCAGCCCGCTCTCCCGAAGCGCCTGCAATTCGTCGCGCACGCGCGGCGTGAGCTGTTTCGGCTTCATCACGCCCAGGAAATGGAAAACATCGATGTACTCGGCCCGCGTCTGGCGAAGCCGGTTTTCGAGAGTCTTCCGCAGGTTCTGGTGGGCGATGATGTAGTTGTAAGCTCCGGTCGCCAGGACGAACCGGTCGCGCCTGGCGTGAATCGTTTCGCGCAGCACGGCGGTCATCTGCGTATCGAAGCCGTAAAAGAAGAAATAGTTCAGACCTTCGTCAATGGCCTTGTGGACGGTGGACCGTCCGGGGCGGTAGCTGGCCGAGAGGCCCAGCCGGAAGACGGACCCGCCCAGTTTGCCGAGCGGCGCGCGCAGGAAATCCTGCTCCATGATGTTCCAGTATAGAGCGTTAGAATTGTGTTGAACCCCATGAAAACCTTTACGATTGCGGTGATCCCCGGCGACGGCGTGGGCCGCGAGGTCGTGCCGCAGGCCCGGCGCGTGCTGGAACGGGTGGCGCCCAAGCACCGCGTGGCGCTGGCTTTTCAGGAATTCGACTGGGGCGCGGAGCACTACTTCCGCTGGGGACACATGATGCCGGCGGGGGCCATCGACCTGCTCCAACCCTGCGACGCGATTCTGCTTGGCGCCGTGGGACACCCCGACATCCCCGATCACACCACGCTCAACGGCCTGCTGCTGCCCATCCGGCGCGCCTTCGACCAGTACGCCAACGTGCGCCCGGCGTATCTCTACCCGGGGGTGGAGTCGCCGCTCGCCGGGCGCAAGGGCGGGGAGATCGATTTCGTAGTCGTCCGCGAGAACACCGAGGGCGAGTATGCCCCGGTGGGCGGCTTCGTGTATCAGTACCAGCCGGAGGAGGTCGCGGTCCAGACCGCAATATTCACGCGGCGCGGCATCGAGCGCATCGTGCGCTTCGCCTTCGAACTGGCGGTGAAACGCGATAAGAAGAAGCGCGTCACGTCCGTCACCAAGTCCAACGCCCAAGGCTACAGCATGACGCTTTGGGACCGCACGTTCCAGGACGTGGCGGCGCAGTTTCCCGACGTCGAGACCGAGTCGCTGCTGGTGGACGCGGCGGCCATGAATTTCGTGCGCCGGCCGGAGAGCTTCGACGTGGTGGTGGGGTCAAACCTGTTCAGCGACATTCTGAGCGACCTTTCCGCCATCCTCGTCGGCAGCATGGGGCTGGCGCCGAGCGCCAATCTGGACCCGTTGCGGCGGTTCCCCTCCATGTTCGAGCCGGTGCACGGCTCGGCGCCGGACATCGCGGGGAAGGGGCTGGTGAACCCCCTGGCCACGATCCTGAGCGCGGCCATGATGCTCGACCATCTGCAAGTGACGGCAGCCGCGCGGGAAATCGAGGCTGCCGTGGCCGCCGCGCTGGCCGAAGGAAAGGTCCGCACGCCCGATTTGGGCGGCGCGAGTTCCACCGAAGAGATGACCGACGCCGTGCTGGAGAAGCTCTCGTGAGGCGGGCAAGACTCAGGGGTTCGCAGTAGTGCCGGCGCTCAAGCGCGAAAGCACGGGCCGGCACGCTTTTCTGGTGGCGGCGGGCATCTTTCTCAGCCGCATCGTAGGGCTGGTGCGGCAAGGCGTTTTCTCGCATTACTTCGGGCTGAAATCCGACCCGGCGGACGCCTTCAACGCCGCGTTCCGCATCCCTAACTTCCTGCAGAACCTCTTCGGCGAGGGCGTGCTCTCGGCGTCGTTCATTCCCGTTTACGCGCGCCTGCTGAGCGAGGGCGACGAGGAGGAATCGGGACGCGTAGCCGGCGCCGTGGGTGCGATTCTCGCCTTGGTGGCGTCGGTGCTGGTACTGGCGGGCGTGCTGGCGACGCCTTTCCTGATCGACGCCATCGCCCCGGGGTATCACGGCGCCAAGCGGGAACTGACCATCCGGCTGGTCCAGATCCTGTTCCCCGGCGCGGGCCTGCTGGTGCTGTCCGCCTGGTGTCTGGGGATTCTGAACAGCCACCGCAAATTCTTCGTGTCCTACACGGCCCCGGTGCTGTGGAGCGCGGCCATCATCGCCACCCTGATCGCGTTCGGGCGCCGCATGGACCTGGGATCGCTGGCGGAGACGGTGGCCTGGGGCTCGGTGGCAGGCTGCGGCCTGCAATTCGGAGTGCAACTGCCGGCGGTGATCCGGCTTGTCCGGCGCATGCGCGTGCGGCTCGATTCCCACTCGGCGAACGTTCGGGAAGTGATCAAGAACTTCACCCCGGTGTTCGTCAGCCGGGGGGTGGTGCAGATCAGCGGTTACGTGGACGCCTGGCTCGCAAGCTGGCTGGGCGAAGGCGCCATGACCGGGCTGGCCAACGCGCAGACGCTCTACATGCTGCCGGTGAGCCTGTTCGGCATGGCGGTCTCGGCGGCGGAACTGCCGGCCATGTCGAGCGCCCTGGGGGAACGCGAGGAGGTGGCCGAATTCCTGCGGCGGCGGCTGGACGCGGGCTTGCGGCAGATCGCGTTTTTCATCGTGCCCTCGGCCATGGCGTTCCTGGCCCTGGGCGACGTAGTCGCGGGGTTCGTCTACCAGGGGGGCCTGTTCCGCCGACAGGATTCACTCTACGTCTGGGGGATCCTGACCGGTTCGGCGGTAGGGTTGCTGGCCTCCACGCTGGGGCGGCTGTACTCATCCACGTACTACGCTTTGCGCGATACGCGGACGCCGCTGAAGTTCGCGGTGGTGCGCGTGTGCCTGACCACGGGCCTGGGATACCTGTGCGCGCTCCCGCTGCCGCGCTGGATCGGGCTCGATCCGGCATGGGGAGTGGCGGGGCTGACGGCCTCCGCGGGCCTGGCCGAGCTCGTCCGCGATCTTGCCGCCCGTCAACTGCCCATCGTCATCATCGACGAAGACTTCCGCTCCGAGAACACCAGCGGACTGGGCATCCGCGCTCTGGCCAAGGCGCTGGAAGAAGAGGGCATGGAAGTGCTGGGCGTGACCGGCTACAGCGACCTGTCGCAGTTCGCGCAGCAGCAAAGCCGCGCGTCGGCATTCCTGTTGTCCATCGACGACGAGGAGTTCGGCGGCGGCAGCG
>JAIQFU010000481.1 GCA_020073115.1 Terriglobia bacterium | reverse complement strand
AGGTGGTCCGCGACCTGCTGGCCCTCACCCGCGCCATGCTGCACCTGGCAGATCGGGCGTCCTGGCTGGCGATTCTGCGGGCGCCATGGTGCGGGCTGGACCTGCACGACTTGCACGCGTTGGTCCAGGGCGAGGCTGATGCGGTGATCCGGGACCAGCTTTCAGGCGATCTCTCCGCGCTGTCGGAGGCCGGCGCCGGGCGGGCGCGGCGGGTGCGTGAGATTCTCGCGCGGGCCTTCGCCGAACGCGGGCGCATGCGGCTGCGGCGGTGGATCGAGCGCACGTGGTGGGCGCTGGGCGGCCCCGCCTGCGTGGCGGAAGACGCGCTCCAGGACGCGGCGGACTATTTCAACCTGCTCGACGAGCACGAACGCGCGGGAGACCTGCCCGATTTCGACGGGTTCCGGACGCAGGTGGAAGGACTGTACGCGAAGCCCGACGCCGGGGCCGACGGCGCGCTGCAACTGATGACGATCCACAAAGCCAAGGGCCTGCAATTCGATACCGTCATCGTGCCCGGCCTCGGCCGCCCGCCGCGTCCCGACTCCGCGGCGCTACTGCTTTCGGCCGAGCGCCCGCGTCCGGAAGGCGTGGACCGGCTGCTGGCCGCCATTCGCGAAACCGGGCAGGACCAGGACCCGGTGTACCGCTATCTGCGCGAACTGGAGAAGGCCAAGAGCGGGAACGAGAGCATCCGCCTGCTGTACGTGGCGTGCACGCGGGCGCGGCGGCGTCTGCATCTGATGGGGCACGCAGTGCAGAATGCGGCGGGGGAGACCGCTCCGGAGCCCGGCTCGCTGCTCGGCACGCTGTGGGACGGCCTGCGGGCGGAAGATCGGGAACTGTTTGAGGCCCGATACGCCGGGCCGGCGGAGGAGCAGCGCGAAAATGCCGCGCCGGCGATATCGCTACGGCGGCTCTCATCGGATTGGGCGGCACCGGACCTGCCGGCGGCGCTGCCGCTACGCCCCGCGCCGGCGGAGAGAGGCGAGGCGCCGCGCTATTTCTGGGTCGGCGATACCCTGCGCCATATTGGCGCTGTGGTCCACGCCGCGCTCGAACGGATCGGCAAGGAAGGCGCGGAACACTGGGATGAAGCGCGTGTGCGCGGTGGGCGCGCGTTATACCAGGTGGCTCTGGCCAACCTGGGAACGCCCCCGCGGGAACTGGAAGGCGCGGGGCTGCGGGTGGAGGAGGCTCTGATCCGGACGCTGAACAGCGTCCGCGGCCGCTGGATCCTGGCAGCCCGCCCCGAAGCCCGGTGCGAGTACGCCGTGGCCGGCGTGGTAGACGGCGAAATTGTGCACGCCGCGGTGGACCGGACCTTCGTGGATGCGGACGGGACTCGCTGGATCGTGGACTACAAGACCAGCGACCATCAGGGCGGCGGGCTGGATGGGTTCCTGGACGAAGAGCAACGGCGCTATCGCGGGCAGTTGGAGCGGTACGCGCGGCTGCTGGGCGGGCGGGTGAGGCTGGGGCTGTATTTCCCGCTGCTGGACGGCTGGCGGGAATGGGAGGCGCGGCCACCGCTCCCTTGAGGGAGCGGTTTCGGCCAGGTAAAGCGAATGGTGAAATTCCTTCATACTGCGGATTGGCAGATCGGCATGCGCGCGGAACGCGCCGGGGAGGCGGGCACGCGCGTGCGCCAGGAGCGGTTTCGCGCCGCCGAGCGCGTTATCGAGGCCGCCCGAAGTTCCGGCGCCGAATTCCTGCTGGTGGCCGGCGATACCTTCGAGCACAATGCGGTGGAGCGCGTCTCGGTGCAGGCCGTGGGCGACATCCTGGCGCGCTTCGGGCGGCCGGTGTACATCATCCCCGGCAATCACGATCCGCTGTCGCCCGGCTCGGTGTGGGAGCACCCGGTCTGGCGGGCTCCGAACCTGCACGTTCTGCGCGAAGCGGCGCCGGTCGATGCCGTTGGGGCCGAGATTTTTCCGTGCCCGTTGCAGGAGGCGCACGGGCGGCGCGATCCCACGGCCTGGATCCCCGCGGCCGCGGACGGGCGGATCCGCATCGGGCTGGCGCACGGCAGCGTGCAGGGGTTGCCCCAGGCGGATGCGGATTTCCCGGTTGCCCGCGATGCGGCGGAGCGCGCCGGGCTGGACTACCTGGCGCTGGGCCACTGGCATTCGCATGCGGAGTTCGGGCGCATGGCGTATTCCGGCTCCCACGAGCAGACCAAATTCGGAGAGCGAGCCAGCGGCTATGCCCTGGCGTTGGAGATCGCCGGCCCGGGCGCCGCGCCGGCGATCGAGCCGGTACGCACCGGCGGGCTCGAGTGGGTGGAGATGGCGCGCGAGTTGCACTCGCCGGGAGAGATTCAGCGGGCGCTGGCGGACGTGAAGGCCATCGCGTCGCCCGGTTCCGCGCTGGTGAGCGTGCGGCTGACGGGCCTGATGTTCGCGGACGACCTGGGGCCCCTGGCGCAACTGCGGGACATCCTGGGCTCGCGTTTCCTGTTCGGAGAACTGGAGGCTGCCGGGCTGCGCCCCGCCCCGGAGGATGCGGCCTGGATCGATGCCATACCCGCGGGTATTCTGCGGGAAGCCGCCGTGCGGCTGCGGGACTGGGCCGACCCGGCTTCTTCGGACGTGGCCGCCAACGCCCTGCTGGAACTCTACGCCCTGGCGCGGGAGGAACGCGCATGATCCTGCGATGCTTGGAAGTTCAGGGGTGGCGCTGCTTCGCCGGCCGGGTGCGGCTGGGAGAGTTCAGCGAGCGGCTCAACGTGGTGCACGGGCCCAACGGGGCGGGAAAATCGACCCTCTTCCAGGCGATGGCTCGGGGGCTCCTGGATTCGCACCGCGTGGGCGGGGAAGAGGCGGAGACGCTCCGGCCGTGGGGGCGGGAACTGGCGCCCGTCGCGGCCGTCGAGTTTCGCCATGGCGGCCAGGAGTACCGGCTGACCAAGCGGTTTCTGGACCGCCCCTCGGCGGAACTGGAGCGGAGGGAGCATGGGGCCTGGGCGCGCGCGTTCGAAAGCGACGCCGCCGATAACGAAGTTCGCCGGATGCTGCGGGCCAGCGCTCCGGGGCGCGGATTGGCGCAGATCCGCAACTGGGGCCTGGCGCAGGCGCTCTGGACGCCGCAGGGCGATCTGAGCCTGGGCGAACTGTCGGGAGACCTGGCGGCGGATATCCGTTCCATGCTGGGGGCGCAATTCGCGGGGCCGGGCGGCGGCCGGGTGGAGCAGCGGATCGAGGCGCTTTACGGCCAGTATTTCGGGAAGAAAACGGGCGCGGTGAAGCGCGGGCAGCACGCCCCCGAAGCGGTTCGGCTGGGGGAAAAGCTCAAAGCGGCGCAGGCGGCGCTGGCGGATGCCAGCCGGCGCCTGCTCGAGTTCGAGGAGCGTTCGCGGCGGCTGGAAGACATCCGCGCCGGGAAGGCGCAGTTCCGCCGGGACATCGACGCGCTCCAGGCGGCGCTGGCGGCGGCGCGGCGGCGGGCGCAGGAGTACGCCGGCCTGTCGCTGGAGCGCGAACGCCGCGCCGGGCAGGCGCGGGCCGCGGAAGCGGAGTACCAGCAACTCGCACAGCGCATCGAGGCGATTCAGGCCGCCGCGGCCGATCTCAGCCGAACCGCGGCCGAGGGGGAGAAACTCGGGACGGCGCTGCCGGACCTCGTCCGCGCGGCGGCGGAGCGGCGCAGGGAAGCGGAGCAGAAGAGAGCGGCGCTGGAGGATGTCCGCGGGACGCGGGCCGCCGTGGATGCGGCGCGTAACGCGGCGGCGCAGGCGGCGGGATATGGGGCGGCCGGGCGGCAGGGCGCGGCGGCATCCCTGCGGCTGGAAGAAGTCGGGGGACTGGAAGCGGCGGTGGCCGGGATTCGCGCGGAGCGGGCGCAACTCGCGGCCCCGAGCGACACGGCACTGCGCTCCATTCGCAAAGCCGCCAAGGAACGGGACGACGCGCAAACCCGCCTGGAGAGCGCGCTGATTCAGGTGGAGGTGGTCCCCGCGCGCGCCGTGGATGTCACCGTGCTGGAAGGCGAACAGCGCGGCCCCCGGGCGCTGGAGGCGGGCCGCCCGGCGCGCTTCCAGGGGTCTCCGGAGATTGTGCTGGAGATTGCCGGCTTCGGAAGGGTGCGGGCCGGCGGCCCCGCATCGAACGCCGCCGAGATCCGGGCCGAACGGGACAAAGCCGCGGGCCGGCTGGCGCGCCTCACGGAGCCGTTCGGGACGGCGGACCTCGATACCCTTGAGGCGCTGGCG
>JAIQFU010000480.1:4244-7294 GCA_020073115.1 Terriglobia bacterium | reverse complement strand
CAAGCGGCGCAACATTCCGCTCTGGATGCGAATCAAAATCGCCCGCGCCACCGCCGTCAACAGAATTCCGATGACGATCGGCCGCGCCCATCCGCACGCGCGCCTGCTCGCGTTCCGGACCGGCCAACCGGTCCAGCGCCGAGGCGTACTCGTCGCGGGCGCGGGCGTAATCCCGGATCTCCAGAAAGCGGTCCGCGCGCCGCAAAAGCTGTTGCGGAAGCGGCGGCGGATACGCGGCTCCCATGGCATCCCGAAGCGCCAGCAGAGCGGCCGCCGCGCGGCTGGCCGCGTCGCCGGAGACGTGCTCGTAGTAGACGCGCTGGTAGAAATCGGCCGCGTGAGGCAGGTCGTTTACCGCCTGGTAGCAGTCCGCCAGCGTCAGATCGCCTTCCGGCTGGGGGAGCGCGGCGTAGCGATCGCGCAGCAGGCGGACGGCGTCCGGCGTTCCTTTCAACGCGCGCGCTTCCAGCAGGTACGCCGGGCCGGCCAGCGGCGATGGAATCTCCGCCGCGTGGGTGACGGCGAGGACCTGCGCAACTCCCGCGTTTTGGTTGGACTCCAGGCGCGCGGCGCCCAGGTAGTAGGCGGCGTAGTCGGAGATTTGCGGAAGCCTGGCAGCGGAAAGGGCGGCGACGGCCCCGGCGAAGTCTTTGTGCTCATAAGCCGCGACTCCCAGGGCCAGCCGCGCCAGCGGGCCGTTGCGGTCCTTGGCGTGCGCCGCGGCGTACTGTTCCAACGCCGTGCGCCGGGCGGGAGCAGGATCGCCGCGGTAAGCGCGAGCCAGAGAAGCCAGATCGCCCCGGACGGGTTTAGGCGCGGCCTTCTTGCGCGCCGGCGGCGCGGCCATGGCGACGCTGGCGGACAGGCAGAAGGCGATGATGATGGGGAGTGGGCCTCCGGCGCGCCGCGCCCGAGGCCCACTCCACGGGTTACGCCGCCATCGGGCCGGGATAATCTTTGCCAAGCAGTTCGGGATCGTCATTCGCCAATGTCCGGAGCATCTCCAGGTGAAGGTAATCGACCATGCTGGGGCAGGAAGAAAAGAATCGCTCGCGGAACGCCGCCCGCGCCGTATCGATCGGCTGCCGAAGCGCGCCGTAGAGATCCCGCCGCGCGCGGCCGGCCTGGACGGCGGCGGCCTGATGGAGCCGCATCTCCGCCGCCTGAACGCGCGCAAAGCGCTGCGCGCGCAGATGCAGTTCCTGCTCCTGTGTGGAGAGACGGTCCCAGGCCGCGCCGGGTTGCGCGGTCCCGATGGTCACCAGTTCGGAAGCGGCCGGCGCCGCCGGGCCGCGCCACAGCAGGCCGGCCACCTGCGCGAACAACTCGAGCGGCGCGCCTTCCGCGGCGCCCCACGCGCAGAGCAGGGCGGCCACGCGATCCTCTCTCATGACGGGAAAAAGGCTCTCCACCACCCCGGCCAGCGCCGCGGCCGAAGCCAAGGGGATTTCCAAAGAAGGGAACCGCGCGGCGGCCTCTTCCGGCGCGCCGCGGATGCATTCGCCCCTGGCCGACGCGCCCTCTATCCGGAACAGCGCGGCGCCAGTCGCGCAACGCGCGGCGGCGTCCACCAGAACCGCGCCGAGTTCCTGCGCGCCGCCCGCCTGCCGCATGCGCCGCACAGCCTGGTTCAGCATCTCGGCGGTCTCCCGTCTGGCCCGCTCCCCGGCTTCCGCCGCCGCGGACGCGGCCTCGGCGCCGATCGAGACGCGCACATCACGCAGCAGTTCCGCGAAGCGTTCTTCCAATATGAGCCGGGAGGAGGGCATAGGCGCGGTCGAAGCCATTGCTGTTGCCATTCTAACAGGGGGAACACCCTGTAATAGACCGGACAGCGGCACGGCCTTTGCGCACGGAATAATAGCGGGAACATGGAAACGCTATCCGGCAAAGTAGCGATGGTCACGGGCGCCACCAGAGGCATTGGGCGCGCCATCGCCGAACGGCTCTTGCGCGAAGGCGCATCCGTGGCCTTTTGCGCGCGTTCCGCGGAAACCGTGGCGCGTGCGACGGAAGAGATGAAGCCTCTCGGAAACGTGTTCGGCAGCCCTGCCGACGTGACCGACTCCGCGCAGGTACGCAATTTCTTCCAGGCCGTGGACCGCAACTTCGGCGCGCTCGACATCCTGGTCAACAACGCCGGTGCGGGGCTGTTTCGAAAAGTGGCGGAGATGACGCCCGAAGAGTGGCGCCGCAACATCGATCTCAATCTGAACGCGCCTTTTTACTGTGCGCACGAAGCCCTATCCCGATTCCAGAAGCGCGGCGGCGGCTTTATCGTGAACATCTCCAGCCTCGCGGGCAAGAACGCGTTTAGCGGCGGAGCCGGGTACAACGCTTCCAAGGCGGGCCTGAACGCATTCACCGAAGCGATGATGCTCGACCACCGGCAAGAGAACGTGCGCACGGCTTACGTCATGCCGGGAAGCGTGGACACGGGCTTCGCGGGCGGCCCTTCCGACCGCAGCGGCGATCGCGCCTGGATGATTGCGCCCGAGGATGTCGCGGAAGTAGTCACTATGATTTTGCAGATGCCCGCGCGAACGATGGTCAGCCGTGTCGAAATGCGTCCGTCGCGCCCGAGGAAGTGATATGTCACACATTCGCCGCACACTCGATGGGCTTTTCAACTTGCGGCGAAAGACTGGAACCCGACTTGCTACATCCAAAGGTGAGATGACCCTGATGGGATTAGGAATTGAGAGGGGAAAAGGAAGCATGGGGCGGTTGAATAAGCAATTGGATCCGACGCAGACCGGTTTCGAGGCCGAAAAACTCGAGTCGGACCTGCGGAAGCGCATAGTTGGTCAAGATGAGGCGATCCAGCAGATCATCAACATCTATCAGACCCATCTGGCCGGCATGTCGAGCCCCGGGCGTCCCATAGGGAACTTTCTGTTCCTCGGGCCGACCGGCTCGGGCAAAACGCGGCTCGTGGAAGCGGGCGCCGAAAGCCTGGTGGGCGATGGACGCGCGGTGATCAAGATCGACTGCGCGGAGTTCCAGCACAGCCACGAGATCGCCAAGCTGATCGGTTCGCCTCCCGGATA
>JAIQFU010000480.1:0-4216 GCA_020073115.1 Terriglobia bacterium | reverse complement strand
GAAATCGAGAAGGCCAGCGACGCTCTGTGGAACCTCCTGTTGGGGATTCTCGACAAGGCCACGCTGACGCTGGGCGACAACCGGCGGGTGGACTTCTCGCGCGCGCTGATCTTTATGACCAGCAACCTGGGCGCGGGGGAGATGAGTTCCATTCTGCGGCCCAACCTGGGTTTCGCCGCTTGCGAAGCCGAGCGGCAGCAGGCCGCGGGACAGGTGGACGAGAAGCTCTCCGACAAGATCTCGCGCGCCGGCGTGGAAGCCGCGCGCCGCAAGTTCACGCCGGAGTTCATGAACCGCATCGATAAGACGGTGGTGTTCCGTCCGCTGGGCCAACCGGAGCTGCGCAAGATCCTGACGCTCGAGCTCAACATCGTGCAGCAGCGGATTTTCAATGCGGCCTCCGGCGCCCCGTTCGTCTTTTCGCTGACCGAAGGAGCCAGGGACTACCTGCTGCGCGAAGGCACCGACCTGAAGTACGGCGCGCGGCATTTGAAACGCGCCATCGACCGGAACCTCGTTCACCCGCTTTCCAACCTGATCGCGACCGAGCAGGTGCGCGGCGGCGACCTGATCCGCGTGGATTTCGATGCCGGCCAGTCCCGCCTCACCTTCTTCAAGGAGGCGGAGGACATGCCCGCCTACGCCATGGTCCAGATGGTCGATACATCCATCGCGCCGCCCGTGGGCTCGTTCTCGGCCGGCGCCGCCGCCGAACCGCCGCGCGCCATCAACGCGAAATCGTCGAGAAGATAGTTGTTAGTCGTTAGTCGTTAGTCGTTAGTCGCTAGTCGCCAGCGGTGGGCTCTTCACTGACGACTGGCGACTAATGCCTAACGACTTTTCTGATACAATTCGGCTGCGAATGAAACTTCCGGCCGAGAAGCAGAACTCCCGCCTCATGCGGGCGATGTTCCACACCGTCGCCCCGCGATACGATTTCATCACCCGGGCATTTTCCTATGGCATGGACCGGCGCTGGAAGCGCTCCCTGTTGGAACGCGCGCCGCTGCCTCCCCAGCCGGTGGTGCTCGACCTGGCGTGCGGGACGGGGGATTTTTCGCTGCTCGTCGGGCGGCAGTATCCGGGCGCCCGCGCGGTGGCCGCCGATCTCACCCAGCGCATGCTCCACCTGGCGCGGGCCAGGGGTGTGGAACACGCCGTATGCGCCGATGCGGGCCAGCTTCCCTTCGCGGACGGCGCCTTCGACTGCGTTTGCATCGGATACGGATTGCGCAATTTCCCCAACCTCGGCGTCGCTCTCGCGGAAATCGAGCGGGTGACCCGCCCGGGCGGGCTGCTCGTGACCCTGGATTTCTTTCTTCCGGCCAGCCGGTTTCTGCGTTGGCTCTATCTCGGCTACCTGTACGCGCAAGGCGCCTTCTGGGGGCTGCTGCTGCATGGCCGGCCCCGCGTTTACACCTATATCCCCGATTCCCTCAGGACATTTGTCTCGATCGACGATTTTTCGCGCCTGCTGCGCCGCTCCGGGTACGCATCAGTGGACGCCCGCAGTTTCATCCTGGGCGGCATCGGACTCCATTGGGCGGCCAAATATGCCGATCGCACCCAGTAGCGCCGGCCCGTGCGCCAACTGTGGAGCGAGCCTCCGGCTTGCTATGCCTGCGTCCGTGCCGGCATTCTGGAAACGCCGGCATGGACGCCGGCGTGGCAGGCCAGAGGCCCACTCCACCGTGGCCGCGATGTGGGCAGTTTTGCGCTCACGGAGCCTTGAATCATGACACCCGAAGAACGGTTTCGCCCCGCGGACTATCGTTTCATCGCCGTGTGCCTGGCCCTCCTTGCGGCCGGCGCGTGGTTTTCCGTAACCAATTTCCACCGCGCCTTCCCCGAAGCTTCCATCGACTTCCGCGTGAATCGCGAACAGGCGCAGAAGCTCGCCGCGCGCGTCCTGACGCAGCAGGGTTACGCGCTCGACGGTTACCGGCAGGCCTCGCGGTTCAGTTACGATGACCAGTCCAAGGTTTTTCTGGAGCGCGAAGCCGGTTTGGAGAAGGCCAACCGGATCATGGGGACCCGGGTCCGCCTGTGGCGCTGGTCCTATCGCTGGTTCCGGCCGCAACAGAAAGAGGAGTACCGCGTAGACATTACGCCCTCGGGCCAGTTCGTGGGTTTCGAGCACCAACTGCCGGAAGAAGCCGCCCGCCCCGCCGTGACCGCCGAGCAGGCGCGCGCCATGGCCGAGGCGTTTCTGCGCACGCGCGCCGGGCGCGATCCCGCCGGGCTGGAATTCGTAGAAGCCGCCGAATCCGACCGGCCGAAGCGCGTGGACCGCGTGTTCACCTGGAAAGAGCGCGATTTCAACCTGCGCGACGCCTCCTACCGGGTCGAGATCGCCCTCCACGGCGGCGAGGTCTCCGGCTATCGCGAGTACCTCAAGATCCCCGACCAGTGGACCCGCGATTACCAGCGTCTGCGGTCGCGGAACGACATGGCCACCTACGTGGACCTGGCGTTCATGGCGGCGCTGCTGGCGGGACTGGTGGTGACCATCGTCATGCGCGTGCGCCGGCAGGACGTGCGCTGGCGATTGGCCGCCGTGGTCGGCATCGTGGGCGCCGCGCTCTCGTTTCTGGCGACCTTGAACCAGTTCCCCCTGCAGGAATTCAGCTACCCCACCACCGATTCCTACGCCAGCTTTCTCTCCAGCCAATTCCTGCAGGCGTTGCTGGGAGCCTTGGGATACGGCGGCTTTCTGTTCGTGGCGACGGCGGGCGCGGAACCGCTTTACCGCGCCGCTTTCCCCGGCGGCGTTTCGCTGGGCAACCTGTTTCGGCCTCGCGGGCTGCGCACCCGGCGCTTCTTCCTGGGCGCCATCCTGGGAGTCTCGCTGGCCGGGGTCTTCATCGCTTACCAGATCGCCTTCTACATGGTGGCGTACCGGTACGGCGCCTGGTCTCCCGCCGACGTCCCCTACGACGACCTGCTGAACACGCGCTTCCCCTGGCTCTTCGTGTTGTTCATCGGTTTCTTCCCGGCGGTTTCCGAAGAGTTCCTTTTCCGCATGTTCGGCATTCCGTTTCTGCGGAACGTGACGCGCTCGCTGGCGGCCGGCATTGTTCTGGCGGCCTTCATCTGGGGGTTCGGACATTCGAGCTACCCCCAGCAGCCGTTCTTCATCCGGGGGCTGGAAGTCGGCATCGGCGGCGTCGCGCTGGGCCTGATCATGTTTCGCTGGGGGATTCTGCCGACGCTGGTGTGGCACTACTCGGTCGATGCGGGATACACGGCGATCCTGCTGCTGCGTTCGCACAGCCTGTATTTCCAACTCTCCGGGGCCGCCAGCGCGGGCATAGTCCTTCTGCCGATCCTCGCCGCCCTGGCGATGTACTGGATTCGCGGGGGCTTCGAGCCGGAGACCGGATTGCGCAACGCCGATGAGCCCGCCCCGGCGCCTCTCCCCGCGGCCGCTCCGGCCGCGCCTGGCGCGTTCGACTATCGCCCCATGACCAACCGCCGGAGGCTGGCGGCGCTCGCCGTCGGGGTGGTCTGCATCTTCGCCCTGCTCCTCCCCGCCCAGCGCTTTGGCGAGAAGCCGGCGTACGGGATCACCAGCCCCCAGGCGCAAACCGCGGCCAGCGCATTCCTGCGATCCCAGGGTTTCGACCCCGGCGGGTTTCGCGATATCACATTCCCGGACGCGGCGGAGGACCCCCCGACGGAAAAGTACTTCACCGAGCGGCGGTCCGTCGCCGCCGCTTCGCGGTTGTTCGAGCGCTACCACCCCGTGCAGCGCTGGGTGACGCGCTACTTCAAGTCCCTCGAGCAGGAGGAGGCAACGGTGGCGGTGCATCCGGAGACCGGCAAGGTGACCGGTTTCCAGCGGATCGTGCCGGAGGACCGGCCCGGCGCCGACCTGCCGCTCGAGGCCGCGCGCCAGGTCGCCTCGGCTTTCGCCGCGGCGCAGGGATGGGACGTCGCCGCCATGGACCTCAAGGAAAGCAAAAAAAAAAAAAAAAAGGCCCGGCGCGACTACGCCCTGGTCTGGGAAGCCCGCGCGGGCGATCCACGCAACGTGGACGAAGGCCGCTACCGCGTGGCCATCACCGTCTCGGGCGATCGGGTGAGCGCGGCGCGCGCGTTCTGGAAGCTCCCCGAAGCCTGGTTGCGGGACCAGGAGCGCCAGAACGCCCTTTCCATCCTGGCGCTGGCCCTGCGGATCGCCGCGCTGGCGGGACTGGTGGTGTGCGGTCTGGGC
>JAIQFU010000479.1 GCA_020073115.1 Terriglobia bacterium | reverse complement strand
ATGACGGCGGCCTTTATCTGAGTAGAATCTCAGCGCGACCGTCGCGGGCGCACTTGCTCGTGTGTCGTCGTAATATTCAGCTTCGCGCCACTAGGGGGATCGTGGCCGCCGGGCCGTCCAGTTCCAGTTTCACGATCGTATCGATGGGGTGGCGCTGGGCGGCGGGCACCCCACCAGCCGGCTTCGGCGAGGGCAAAGCCGCGCGCGTTGGCGGGCTGTTTCTTTTCGTCGGGAGCGACGAAAGGGCCGCCGCGCGGCGCGTCCCAATCGGCGGCCTTGCCGGCTAGGCCGTCGAAAAACCACATGTGAACCTTGCCGTAATTGCACAGTCGATGGATCGCGCGTGCAAGGCGCCGTTGCGGTAGTCGGGGTGAGCAACGGGTCGTAATGTACGTTGCCGCAGCCGATCACCGCGATGTCCTCGGGAATCCGCAGTCCGGTGCCCAGGGTAGTATTCATCTCGCCCATGGCTGTCGGGCCTCGCTGTTTTCGCGGAGACGTCCAGATAGCCGAGCGGCGGGCGGGTCCCGGTCCGATACGTGGGGCAACGTAGAAATCACGTTTCAGTAACCGTAAAAGGGGGTGAAAGCTGATAAGATGGCCCTTGCTCGGGAAAACAGGCCGGGGAGCCCTCCCGCGGAGAGGCCTTCGGATGCGCTCATGAACGACTCGCCAGGCGATTGGGATTATCTGGTCCTCACGGCATCGAACGCCCGGCAGGCGGTGGCCTACGAAAACCAGTTGCGCGCCCGGCGAGATCTGGGCTTGCTGCCGGGGGTCCGGGAGGCCTTTGTCGCACCGGACCTGGAAGGCAGGCGCATCGGCAGCGGGGGGAGCACGCTGTGGTGCCTGGTGGAGATCCTGCGCCGGGAGCGGACCCGCCGTGGGATCGATCTCACGGGGAATTCCGGCATCCGGAAAGCGCTGAGCGCTCTGCGGATTCTCATTGTGCATGCGGGCGGAGATTCGCGGCGGTTGCCGGCATACGGCCCATGCGGGAAGATCTTCGTTCCGCTGCCGGGCGGCGCGGAGGCGCCGCTGCCGCCGGCGCTCTTCGACCGGCTCGTGCCTGCTTTCCTGGCGCTGCCCCCGCGCACCCCAGACAGGGGACATGTGGTCGTGGCGGCCGGGGACGCCCTGATCCGCTTCGATCCGGGTACGGTAGAGTTCTCGCGCCCAGGCCTGATCGCTTTGGGCGCCTATGCCAGTCCAGGGGAGGCCAGCCGGCATGGCGTGTTCTGCCTGGAGCGGGACGGAGCCGTAGCGCGATACCTTCAAAAGCCCCCGATCGAGACGCAGCGCACCGCGGGCGCCCTCGATGCGCGCGGGCGCACGCCCCTGGATATAGGGGTTATGCAAATGGACGCGGCCACCGCGGCAGCGCTCCTGTCCATTTTCGGAGTTGAACCGGCGGAAGGAGCCGGCCTCGACTTCAGTCCTCGGGCGGGCCGGCAGATCGTCGAGCATGGCCTGGACCTCTATCGCGAGATCTGTTGCGCTCTCGGCAGCGGCTCCACGCTCGAACACTATACTCGCAGCGCCCGCGCCAGCGGTTCCACCTGGTCCGGAGAGTTGCTTGCGGAGATCTATCCGGCGCTGCGCGCCATACCCTTTCACGTCCAGCTTGTACCGGCGTGCCGGTTTCTGCACTTCGGGTCCACGCGGCAGTTGGTCGAAAGCGGCCTGGCGCTGGTGGAGGAGGAGGAGGAGGAGGAGGAGGGCCGGCCACTGTCCTCCCGCCTGCTGACGATCAACAGCGCAGTCAGCGGGCCGGGGCGGATTAGCGGGACGGATTCGTGGGTGGAAGGATGCCGTGTCTCCGCCCCTCTGGAATTATCCGGGTGGAACGTGATCGCCGGGGTGGATGTGGAGGCGCCGTTGTCGCTGCCACACGGAGCATGTCTGGAGGTTTTGAGTGGCCTCAGCCGCCGCGGCGAACAGGTCTGGTTCCTGCGGTGCTACGGCATCGGCGACACTTTCAAACAGTCGCTGGCCGATGGCGGGCGATTCTGCGGACGCCCCTTGCCGCACTGGCTGGAGGCCGCTGCCATCGGGCCGGAGGAGGTCTGGGCCGGCGTGGACGATCCGGCGAAACGCAGCCTTTGGAATGCGCGCGTGTTTCCGTCCCTGAGCGACGCTGCGGATTTCCGCAACTGGCTCTGGCTGCACGCGCCGGAATCGGCCGGCGCCGCGCAACTGCGCGCCTTCCGCCTTGCCGACCGCTACAGTGCGGCGGAGATCGCCCTGCTGGCCGACCAGAAGGCATTTCATCAACGGCGTCTCGAAATCTGGAAGAGTCTGCACGGGCCAGTCCCGTCCCACCGGCAACGTCGGGAACGGCTCTCATGCCCCGGCTGAGGGAGCCGTCGATATCTCCGTTGGACGCTTTTATTTGTCACCTTTCCAGGCCGGAAAGAATCTCCAATAGCGTAGATCATGTTCAGGTGCGAGAAACGCCGAAAGCCTGTTGCTTTCCGCGTCAGCATCCACAATTTCGCCCGGGCTTTCCGTCTCAATCTGGAAGGCGCGTTGACCGCCGCCGATGTCCCGGAGGTCGAGGCACGGTGGCGCACCGGGTCCTCGATCAGGGGGGACAGAGCTTTCGAGGCCGACCTGCGCGATGTCACGGCGGTGGACGGGGAGGGGCGCGCATTGCTCCTGCGGATGCGCGAAGACGGAGTGGAGTTCATCGCGGACAGTCCGGAGTCGGGCCGCCTGGTGAGCGAGATCACCGGAGCGCTCCCCGTCGTGGTCCCACGGAAAGAGCGGAGTTCTCTGTTCCGTGAACTGCCCGAGTTGCTCGCGTGCCTTTTTTCGCGCCTCAAAGCTTTGGCGTCCTGATCGCAGAAGGGTCCGATTCCGCTTCGCACCATTCTGGATGCTCTCGAAGGAGGATGGGGTCACTCCGTCGTCCAATCTCAGAACACGTTGTAGTTGGCCATGATGTACGGATACGTGTAGGATCGGGCGCGGTTGCTCCGGACGAGGAGCTCTCCGGAGCGGATGTGGCCGATGCCCGCGCCCAACTCCAGATTGCGGTTATAGCGGTACGACGCCTGGAGGTCGTACTCGCGGCCGATGTGGCTTCCCGAGATCCCTTTGGGATCGCGGACGACGATGACGCCGGAAGCGTTGTAGAAGCCATCCTTCGCGTCCGCCAGCCACCAGTCGTTGTAGGCGGCCGCCAGAATCCAGTTCCTCCGCAGCGATGCGCGGAATCCGGCGCGAACCGATTTCAGATTCTGCCAGGCAACCTGGTCGGCCAGGCCGTGGTGGTCATGAATGTTGGGATAGAGCTGGTCGAATGTTCCACGGACGCCGTCGGCCGGGTTGGCGTCGCCGGAAGCGAAGTCGTACTTGACGAAAATGCGGGGGCGCAGCCGGGGGGACTGGAAGGTGTAGCCGGCGATGGCGCTCCAGGCCCAGGCGCGGACCCCGTCGGAGCCGATCGCCCCTCTCTGGCCGGCTGCTTCGGCGTCGTAATCGAACCCGGAGGCGGCGCCGGCCCAACGCAGCCCGAATGTCTTCTCGTCGAGCCGGGCGAGCTTCCCGCCCTCCGTTTTGAAACCCGGCGATAGCCGCCAGAGGAGGTACGGTTCGAGGGTCGAGCCGGGGACGACATTATTTACACTGCCGTAGACCCCGTGGAAATTGTTGCCTTGCTGATGATGGCTGAGCCCATTATCGTAGGCCATCACGGGCGAGGCCGCCCAGCCGTTGACACGGAGCCGCCTGGCTCTGAGGACCAGCATTGCCGCGTCCCATCCCTTGGAGGCATTCCGCCAGTAGGAAGTGCCCACCAGCCGCGCGTAGCCGAAGGCAAAATCCTGACGGCCGATCCGCACGCTGACGGGGCCGGCCTCCATGTCGCCGAAGTCGACGTAGGCGCGGCGAAGGTCCCACGTGCTTTGGTAGGGGGGCGCCAGCGGCGGCTTTTTCCAGAATGCGTCGGCATCCTGCAGTTCCACGTAAGCTTTCAGCCAGGAGGCCGGCTTGATGGCCACGCCGAGGCGGAAACGGGTCAACAGATAGGCGTCCGCATTGCCGGGCTGGAAACCGCCGGCGTCATAACTCTCGAGTCTCGCGCGATACCCTGCTGTGAAGCAGAGCCACTCCGGGAGCGCAAGGTTGATCGATGCAAGGGGCGAGAACCTGGCCGCTGGCGCATCGGCGTCGGCGGGGCGGTTGTTATTCGCCTTGCTGCCGCCGGGGTTGTCCACG
>JAIQFU010000027.1 GCA_020073115.1 Terriglobia bacterium | reverse complement strand
CTGAGCATCGCCCGGAGCATCGTGCATGCGCATGGAGGGGCATTATCCGCGACGAGCCGGCCGGGCGAGACGACGTTTCGGATAACTCTGCCGGTTGACGGTAAAGGAGAACCGAGGTGAGCGCCGGCCGTGTACTCGTGGTGGACGACGAACCCCAAATCCGGCGCATTATGCGCACGACTCTCACGGGCGCCGGTTACGAGGTCGATGATGCAAAGACCGGGGAAGAAGCGCTGGAAAAGATCCGGGCGTTTCGTCCGGACCTGGTGCTGCTCGACATCAACATGCCGGGCATGGGCGGCCTGGAAGTCTGCAAGGCAATGCGGGCGGACTCGAATGTCGCGATCATCATGCTTACGGTGAGGAACGACGAGTCCGACAAGGTCGCGGCTTTGGATGCGGGCGCCGACGATTTCGTGACCAAGCCGTTCAGCACGCCCGAGCTTCTGGCTCGGATGCGCGCCGCATTGAGGCGGGCCCCGGCCTCCACCAACGCCTCGGCCGCGCGTATGAGTGTCGGGCGGCTCGTGATCGATTTCGGCGCCCGGACCGTCTCACTGGGCCCAGCCACCAGCCGGTTGACGCCCAAGGAACTCGATCTCCTTCGCTATCTGACGCAGCATGCGAATCAGGCGATTCCGCACAGGGAACTCCTGCAAGCCGTCTGGGGGCCCGATTACGGAGACCAGGTGGACTACTTGCGCGTGTTCATCAAGAACCTGCGGAGAAAGATCGAGCCCAATCCCGAAAGCCCTGAATACATCACGACCGAACCCTGGGTTGGCTACCGTTTCAACGGAGAACCGGCGAGGCTCTGATTCAGAGCGCAGTCGCCCGCCAACGACGGTTTCGTCTTTATAGAATCTTCATGCCTTTTCCATTACTTCTTTAGGCCTCTCGATCTACGCTCGGAGTGAGGATGCGAGAAGGAGCGCAGATCGACGTGGCACTCGCGCTGGAAAAGCCGCTGGGTCCATCAGGGGCAGCCCCGGAGCAAACGCAAAAGCACGCAGACGAGTCCAGGCTGGACATTTCCGTCGTGTTCACCTCTGTCCGGCCGACGGTGCTCGCGCTGAAGCAGGCGGGCGCGCTTGCGCGGCCATTGGCGGCCCGCATAACCCTTGTGGTTCCTCAGATCGTGCCCTATCCGCTGCCGCTCGAGAGTCCCCCCGTGCTCCTGGATTTCAACGAAAGGCGATTTTTCACGATCGCAAGCGAGAGTCATGTCGATACCACGGTGCGCATCTACCTGTGTCGCGATCAATGGGAGGCGCTGAGAAGGATTCTAGCGCCGCGTTCGCTTGTGGTGCTCGGCGGCCGCAAACGCTGGTGGCCGGCGGCGGAGGCGCGGCTGGCGAAAAGACTTCGGCGTATCGGGCACGAAGTCGTCATTGTTGAAACGGAGTAAAGACGCATGCTCGATCTGTTCTACAGCGGCTTGGGTTGCTTCGTCTTGATCGTGTTTTGGGCCTTCACCAGGGCCTGCGACAGGTTGTAGGGAGGAGCCATGGATTACCTGATTGCCGGCGTCACATCGCTGGCATTGTTCATCTACTTGATTTATGCGCTGCTCCGGCCGGAGCGGTTCTGAGAGGAAAGCATGACAGCCGCAGGTGTTTTTCAAATCGCGCTGTTCCTGGGGTTGATCCTGGTGTGCGCCAAACCGCTCGGCGCCTACATGGCGAATGTCTTCGAGGGCCGGCGTACGTTCATGCACCCCGCGCTGCGCTGGCTGGAGGCGCTGACCTACAAGGTGATTGGCGTGAAAGAGGACGTAGAGCAGCGCTGGATCCAGTACACGGCGTCCCTGCTCAGCTTCAGCGTCTTCGGCTTTCTGGCCGTGTACCTGCTGCAACGCGCGCAGGCCTTCCTTCCCTTCAATCCGCAGAGGTTCGGAGCGGGCAACGTGAGCCCGGACCTGGCATTCAACACCGCGGTCGCCTTCATGACGAATACGAACTGGCAGGCCTACGCCGGCGAGGCCACGTTGAGCTATTTCGTGCAGATGGCGGCATTGGCGGTGCAGAACTTCGCGTCCGCCGCCGCGGGTATTGCAGTCGCAATCGCCGTCGTTCGCGGGTTCGCGCGCCGCGAGACGAGGACGATCGGAAACTTCTGGGTGGATGTCACGCGCGCCACCGTTTACGTACTGCTGCCGCTGTCGATGATCGGAGCCCTCTTCTTGTGCTCGCAGGGCGTCGTTCAGAACCTGAAGCCATACACCGCGGTCGCCACCGTCGAGGGCGCCCAACAAACCATCGCTCAGGGACCGGTCGCGTCCCAGGAAGCCATCAAAGAGCTCGGCACCAACGGGGGAGGGTTTTTCAACGCGAACTCGGCGCACCCGTTCGAGAATCCGACGCCCCTGGCGAACCTGTTCGAGATGTTTCTGATCTTCCTTATCCCCGGAGCTCTGACCTACACATTCGGGAGGATGGTGCGAGACACCCGCCAGGGATGGGCTCTCTTCGCGGCGTTCTCGGTGATGTTTCTCGGCGGCGCCTTCGTGGCCTACGGGTTCGAGCAGAGCGGGAATCCGCTGCTGGCCAGGTTGGGGGTACAGACGCTCGCCACCGAGAACCAACCCGGCGGCAACATGGAGGGCAAGGAAGTCCGCTTCGGAATCGCAAATTCCGCCCTTTTCGCCACAATCACCACGGACGCCAGCTGTGGGGCGGTGAACAGTATGCACGACAGCTTTACGCCCCTCGCCGGCATGGTTCCGATGTTCAATATCATGACCGGCGAAGTGATCTTCGGCGGAGTGGGCGCCGGGCTGTACGGCATTCTGCTCTATTGCATTCTCGCCGTATTCATCTCCGGCTTGATGGTGGGCCGCACGCCGGAGTATCTCGGCAAGAAAATCGAGCAGAAGGAGGTGAAGATGGCGATGCTGGCTGTCATCGCCACTGCGTTCAGCATTCTCGTATTCGCTGCGCTGAGCTCGGTTCTCACGTTCCCCGCCAAAGGATATTGGAACCCTCCCGGACCTGCCATAGCCAATATCAACAACAGCGGTCCGCATGGGTTCAGCGAGATTCTGTACGCATACGTGAGCGCGACGGGCAACAACGGCAGCGCCTTCGCCGGAATCAACGCGAACACGCCCTGGTACAACCTGACGATCGGTCTCGCCATGCTCATCGGCCGCTTCCTGTTTCTGATTCCGCTGCTGGCCGCCGCAGGCAGCCTGGCGGCCAAGAAGACGATCCCAACCACCAGCGGGACGTTCCCGACGCATGGCCCCCTTTTCGTCGGTTTGCTGGTCGGCGTCGTGGTGATCGTGGGCGCGCTGACCTTCTTCCCCGCGCTCTCATTGGGGCCGATCGTCGAACACTATCTGATGCACAGCGGGAAGCTCTTCTCCGTGGCGCTGCCGCTGCTCGGGAGGTAATTATGCCAACAATGACAACGCCAACCCGGGACGCACAGGCGGCGCCACAGGGTGATTCCACGTCGCTGCTGCCAAAGAAGCTGGCGCACTCCCGTCCGCTCTTCGATCCGGAAATCGTGGGGCGCGCGGTTCGCGCGTCTTTCGTGAAGCTGAACCCGGCCACTCTCCTGAAGAACCCGGTGATGTTCGTGGTCGAGGTTGGCGCCGCGCTGACGACGGTCTTTCTGATCCGCGACATCTTCACAGGACGAGGCGCCGCCGGCTTCCCGGTGCAGATCGCACTGTGGCTCTGGTTTACCGCGCTGTTCGCCAATTTCGCGGAGGCCATGGCCGAGGCTCGCGGCAAGGCGCAGGCCGATGCCCTGCGCAAGACCAAGACCGATGCGCTCGCGAAGCGTGTGACAGAGTCGGGGAAAATCGAACGGGCGCCGGCATCCGCTCTCCGGGCTGGGGATGTCGTCATCGTTGAAGCGGGCGATCTGATACCCGGCGACGGCGAAGTGATCGAGGGAATCGCGACCGTTGACGAATCGGTCATCACGGGGGAGAGCGCGCCGGTGATCCGCGAGTCCGGCGGAGACCGGAGCGCCGTCACCGGGGGAACCAAAGTCCTCTCCGACCGCATTCGGGTGAAGATCACCTCCAACCCTGGCGAGACATTCCTCGATCGCATGATCGCCCTGGTCGAAGGGGCGCAACGCCAGAAGACCCCGAACGAAATTGCCCTGAATATCCTCATCGCAGGTTTGACCCTGATCTTCCTGCTCGCGGTCATAACGCTGCAGCCGTTCTCCGCGTTCGCGGCCGCCCAGGCCGGCGCGGGTCACGTGCCGAGCGTCGCCGTCCTGGTCTCGCTGCTGGTGTGCCTGATCCCAACAACCATCGGCGGGCTGCTTTCCGCGATTGGCATTGCCGGGATGGACCGCGTGATGCAGCACAATGTGCTCGCGATGAGCGGTAAGGCGGTGGAGGCCGCGGGCGACGTCAACTCGCTGCTGCTGGACAAGACCGGCACCATCACGTTGGGCAACCGGCAGGCGGTCGAGTTCCTGCCCGTTCCGGGCGTTACGAAAGAGGAGTTGGCCGACGCCGCGCAGTTGTCGAGCCTTGCCGACGAGACTCCGGAAGGCCGTTCCGTGGTGGTGCTCGCCAAACAGAAGTACGGGATGAGGGGCCGCCATATCGACGAACGCGAAGCAGCCTTTATACCGTTCTCGGCCTACACCCGGATGAGCGGCGTCGATTTCCCGGGGCGGCGACTCCGCAAGGGCGCTACGGAAGCCATAGCGAAATTCGTGATAGACCAAGGCGGCAGTGTTCCGGCGGACTTCAAGGATGGCAGCGATCGCATCTCGCGCAACGGCGGCACGCCATTGGCGGTAGCGGATGGAAAACGGCTGATGGGCATCATCCACCTGAAGGACGTCGTCAAGGGCGGCATGAAGGAACGGATTGCCCAACTCCGGCTGATGGGCATTCGCACCGTGATGATCACAGGAGACAACCCGCTGACGGCCGCTGCGATAGCGGCCGAAGCGGGGGTGGATGACTTCCTGGCCCAGGCCACGCCGAAAGACAAGCTGGAATATATCAGGAAGGAGCAGGCCGCGGGCCGCTTGGTGGCCATGACGGGAGACGGGACGAACGACGCGCCCGCGCTGGCTCAAGCCGATGTCGGATTGGCCATGAACACGGGCACGATGGCGGCCAAGGAGGCCGGCAATATGGTGGACCTCGACAGCAATCCGACGAAGCTCATCGAGGTGGTGGCGATCGGTAAGCAGCTACTGATCACGCGAGGCGCCCTGACCACCTTTTCCATCGCGAACGATGTGGCCAAGTACTTCGCCATCATCCCGGCCATGTTCATGGCGACCTATCCGGCGCTCGGGAAGCTCAACATCATGGGGCTGCACACGCCGGAGAGCGCGGTGCTTGCCGCCGTGATCTTCAACGCGCTGATCATCATCGCGCTCGTGCCGCTGGCGCTCCGGGGCGTGAAGTACCGGCCGCTCTCGGCCGCCTCGTTGCTGCGGCGCAATCTGCTGATCTATGGGGCCGGCGGCATCCTCGCGCCGTTCCCGGGCATCTGGGTCATCGACCAGTTGCTGCATGTGCTCCATCTGGCGTAGGGGGAAACGAATATGTGGTCGCAAATTCTGCCGGGCCTGCGTATTAAGCTGTTTATGACGCTTCTGCTCGGCGTGGTCTTTCCGCTGGCAATCACCGGTATTTGCCAGATTGTGTATCCGCATCAGGCGAACGGAAGTCTCGTTACGTCCGGCGCCAACGTGATTGGATCGGAACTGATCGCTCAAAACTTCACCAGGCCCGAGTACTTTCACCCACGGCCGTCGTCAGCCGGCAACGGCTATGACCCGACCGCCAGCGGCGGGTCGAATCTGGGGCCGACGAGCGCCAAATTGCTCTACGGGGCGGTCAAAACCGACGACAAGAAGAACGAAGTCGTTGATTTTGACGGGATCAACCTCCGTATCGTGCATTATTGCCTCGATAACGGCATCCCGTATGACTCCTCCCTGCCGCTAGACCGGTTTAAGGACGCAAAGGGCGGTCTCGACGACGTGAAGCTGATTCACGCGTTCCATGACGCCAAAGCGCCGTTGCTGTTCAAGGCGAAAGCCCCCATCCCCGCGGACGCGGTAACCGGTTCGGCATCCGGTCTCGATCCGCATATCAGCCCCGCTAACGCCCAGGCGCAGGCGTCCCGCGTGGCCAGGGCGCGCAGTGTAGGCATCGATCAGGTGATCCGGCTGATTGCCGGTTCAACGAATGGTCCGGAGTGGGGCATTCTCGGCGAGCCCCGAGTGAATGTGCTGCGCTTGAATCTCGCTCTCGACCGGTGGTTCCCGGTGAAGCGCTAAGGGCGGCACAGTTGAAAGGCAGGAAGCCGGATGCGATGCCGCCGCCTGAGGGGGCTTGCTGCGTTTGCCGTGTGCGTTTTCGCGCCGGTTTGCCGCGCTCAGGAGCCGCCTCCGGCGCAAACAGCTGATCCGCGGCAGACGGCCGGTCAGGCCCCTGTCCCGGCGCCTCCGGCTCCTATGACGACTCCCGCCATCACGGGGCCATTGCAGGCGCCGCCTCCCAACCTCATCGGCGGCAAGACAGTCCCCAGCCTGTCGGTGAACGGAATTGTAAGTGGGATCGGCCTATGGCAGGGAAACCACGTAAACGGCGACGAACCGGCGCAGGCGGCTCTGAGTAACAGCCAGGTGTTCCTCCGGAAGACCGCCGGCTGGTGGCAATTCTACGTTCAGGCGGGCGCCTACAACATTCCGATCCTGGGAACCCCGTTCCTCTCCACCGAGAGGACCATGACCGAGCTTTTCGGTCCGGTCCCGGTGGCATACCTGAAACTGGCGCCGGGAAAGAACACGTCCATTCTAATCGGCTCACTGCCCACTGTGATGGGCGCCGAGTACACATTCACTTTCGAAAACATGAATGTCGATCGCGGCCTGTTGTGGAACCAGGAAAACGACGTCAACCGCGGAATCCAGGTGAGCCAGACGATCGGCAAGGTCACGGCGTCGCTGAGTTGGAACGACGGCTTCTATTCGAATCGCTACTCCTGGCTGAGCGGTTCACTGACCTGGGCGAACGGCCCCCACAGCCTTGCGTTCTCGGCGATGGGCAACCTGGGACAGACTGCATTTCGAACTCTCGCCACGCCCGTACAGAATAACAGCAGCATGTACGCGCTCCTGTACGCCTATTCGAAAGGCAACTGGATCGTCCAGCCTTATCTGCAATACACGGCGGTTCCGGCCAACGTCAAAGCCGGCATCGGGAGTGGGGCGTCAACGCGAGGCGGAGCCCTCCTGGTGAGTCACACTTTTAAACACGGCTTTTCGCTGGCGGCCCGCGGTGAATACATTTCGAGCAACGGCAATGCCGCGGATGGGAGTGTCAATCTACTTTATGGCCCCGGCAGCGCGGCGTGGTCGGCGACCCTGACGCCTGGTTTTCAAACGGGACGCTTCTTTGCTCGTGGAGACCTGGCGCTTGTCGGGGTGAACCGTGAGACGCCGGGATATGCCTTCGGACCGTCCGGCATAAAGCGAAGCCAGCCGCGCGCGGCCATTGAAGCCGGGTTTCTGTTCTGACCCGCGCACGGGACGCGATGTCGCGAAAGCGTTTATGCTGGGAGGTTCGGGTGTGAGAAGCCGAAGCGGAGGTTGCGATGCCCGGTGAACTGCGCCGGAGGACGCCGGAAGAGCTCTTGCGGCAGGTACAAGCCGAGGAGAGCGCCGCGGGAAAGGGCTATCTCAAGATTTTCCTCGGCTACGCATCCGGCGTCGGAAAATCCTTCCGCATGTTCGACGAGGCTCGCCGCCGGCGCGAACGCGGCCAGGACATCGTCGTGGGGGCCGTCCAGCCGAGGCTGCCCCCGCCGATTGAGGCCCTGCTGAGCAATCTCGAGGTCGTACCGATGAGGAACGGCATCGAGATCGACGTGGATGCTCTGATCCGGCGGCATCCGACGGTATGCGTGATCGACGGGCTGGCCTACAATAATCCTCCCGGCGCCCGGAAACCGGCGCGATGGCTCGACGTACAGGAACTCCTCGCCGCTGGAATCAAGGTGATCGGCTCGATCAATATCCAATACATCGCCGAGTTGCGGGAGCAGGTGGAGTCCGTAACCGCGAAGCACGTCACCGAGACTGTGCCCGTTTCCTTCATCAAGAGCGCGGATGAGATTGAGATCGTCGATGCGCCGCCCGAAGCTCCAATTGAACACTCACAGGAGCAGATGGCGGATCGAGTGATGCGCGAACAACGTCTCGCCAGGCTGCGCGAACTCGCTCTGGTGCTTGCCGCGGACGTAGTCGATCACCAACTCGAAGATTACCTGGAGCGTCATGGGATCCAACACCGGCTCGGAACTCAGGAACGGGTGTTGGTCTGTATAACGCCGCGGGCGAACGCGCGCGAGATGATCGAGACCGGCCGGACCATTGCCGACAGGTTTCACGGTGAATTGATCGTGGCGTACGTAAGCCAGCCGGGGATTTCGCCGGCCGATCAGGCCGCCCTCCAGGAAAAACTCGGTATGGCGCGAGCCGCGGGGGCGACCGTCGAAATGCTCGACGGCGAAGACCCGGTGGACACGATCCTGGATTATGCGAGAGATCGCGGCATCACGCAACTGTTTATCGGACACAGCCAGCGATCGGGAGTTTGGGCGAGACTATGGGGCAATCCGGTTGAAAAGCTGATTCGCAGATCCCAGGGGATGGACGTGCGGATTTTTCCGCAATAGCGATGACCGAAGAGCGTCGGGGCAGACTCAAGATCTACATGGGATATGCGGCGGGCGTCGGCAAGACGTATGAAATGTTGGAAGAGGTGCGGGAGCTGAAGACGCGTGGGGTCGATGCCGTCATCGGATATTTCGAGCCGCACGGCCGCAAGGACACCATTGCGAAGACGGAAGGGCTGGAGATTATTCCCAGGAAAAACGTGGCCTACCGCGGCTCCGTCTTCGAGGAGATGGACACTGACGCAATTCTCGTTCGCCGCCCCCGTGTGTGCGCCGTGGATGAGTTTCCGCATACGAATGTCCCCGGGTCGGCGCGCGGCAAACGCTGGGAGGATGTGGAGGCGTTGCTCGAAGCCGGCATCGATGTCCTCACGACCATGAACATCCAGCATTTGGAGAGCCTGAGCGACCAGGTGTGGCACATCGCCGGCATCCGCGTTCGGGAGACCATTCCGGATTGGGTCGTACATCGGGCGGATGAGGTCGTCATGGTGGATGTTACGCCTCGCGCTCTCCTCCATCGCCTGGAACGTGGCGCGGTTTATGCGCCGGAGAAGGCGCAAAGCGCCATGGAGAACTTCTTTCGGGAATCAACGCTTGCAGCATTGCGCGAATTGGCCCTGCGGGAGACAGCGCACGAAGTGGTGCACCGCATGCCAGCCGACGCCGCGGCGCGCTGCGACGGCGCCGCCGAGGGTCCCACCGGCAGCCGGACTCGTCACAAGATCCTGGTACTGGTGACCGCCGCCCCGGAAACCGCGATGCTCATTCGCCGCGCCAAGCGAGTAGGAGATTTCACTGGAGCGGAGTGCTTCGCCGTAGCCGTCCAACCCTCGGGAGACCTGGCTTCGTTGCCCGAAACCGAGCGTGACGCGATCGAGCAGCAACTGAACTTCGCCCGCAACCTCCACATCGAAACCCGGATTCTCGGCGGGGAGGACGTCGCTCCAACGCTCGTCGAGTTCGCGCGCCGCAATCAGGTGACGCAAATATTTCTCGTGCGGCCGCGCCGGGAGCATCCGCGGTTGCCATGGTCAACGCGCGACCTCGTACAGAGCATAGTGAACCTGGCCAAGGACATGCAGGTCGTCATCGTCTCTGAGCGCGAGCCGGTGAAGCCGTTGTGAGTCGGTCGTACAACTATTTCCCGGGTTCCTTAAACAAAGGTGTTATCCGGGTTGTTCCGTATTCATCCGTGGCTGGATTAGGTCTTTCAGCGTCGTGCCAGGCGTCCTGAGCCGCCGGCATTCCGGCGCGGCTGATGGGGGTTCAGTCCTTCGGATAGCGTGGCAGCAGGTTCAGGAGCAGCGCGGCGATGGCCGTGGCCCCCGCCAATGCCAATAGCAGCGAAGCATAGGAACCCGTGGCATCGAAGGCCTTGCCCATCAGCGCAGGGCCGATCGCTCCGGCGACGGCGTAGACGGTCCAGGTGAAGCCGTAGAGGGTGGAGAACGAGCGCAGGCCGAAATAGCGCGTGAGCACATAGGGCGTGAAATCCGCCTCCGCGCCCACGCCGATTCCTATCAGCGCGGCGGCCGCAACGCCCTGCGCCCCCGTGGCCGCGCGCGCCAGGAGCAGAATTCCGCAGGCGCTGGCGCCGAGCAGACAACAACCGACGCGCGGGCCGAAAAAACGGTCCAGCAGCGCGCCCGTCAGAAGCCTGCCGGCGAAGCTTGCCAAACCTAGCGCCGAAAGCGCCAGGGCCGCCGTTTGGAGGCCGACGCCGCGGTCCGTCAGCAGCGCCGACGCGTGCGCGATCGCGCCGTTGATGCTCACCGAACTGAGGAACAGCGCCGCCGCGAGGATCCAAAAGGTGCGCCCACGCAGACACGCGCCCACCGTCGTCCCGCGCGGCGGGGCTTCGGAATGGGGCCCGGCGTGCGGCCGTTCGCGCACAAACACCGCCGTGAGCGGAATCCCCAAAGCCAATACCAACCCGCCCAGGGCGAAGTAGGCGGACCGCCATCCATAGCCGTTGATGAGCCGCTGCGCCAGCACCGGCAGCGTCATCGCCCCCGTGCCCACGCCCGCCATCACCGTGGCCAGCGCCAGTCCGCGGCGCGAATCGAACCAGGTAGACACCGCCCGCGAGTACCCCATCTGCGTGGTCCCGTTGCCCACGATGCCCAGCACCGCAAACACTGCGTACAGATGAAAGATGCTCGGCGTCAGCAGCCCGAGTGACGCGAACGCGCAGCCGAACACCGCCATGCACGGCAGAATCACGCGTCGCGGGCCGTCACGGTCGAGCAGATGCCCCAACCCCGGCGAACAGACCGCCACGCACAGGGCGGCGACGCCGAACGCGCCCGAGACCGATTCGCGGCTCCACCCGAACGACCCGGTGAGCGGCTTCAGAAACACGCTGAAGGTGAACACCAGCAGCGATCCGAAGCCCACCATAGTGCCGAAGAACGCGGCCAGCGCCACGCGCCAGCCGGGATTTCGCGCGGCCTCCGGATAGTACGGCGTTACGATAGCGCTAGCTTCGGACATATCCGTGAGCGGCGGTCCGTTTGCCGCCTTCGCGGTGGGCCTCGTCGGAGAGCGCATGGACGCCCGTCGCGTCGATCCAGCGGTTGTAAAAGTTGAATAGGGAGCAGACGGTTACCGCGAAATAGATGGCTTCGTCGTCCCATCCCGCCGCGTACAAAGGTTTCATATCCTGTGCGGTGATGCGCGGCGAATCGCCATTTACCCGGTCCACAAAACGGAGCAGCGCCTTATGGCGCTCATCCAGTTCCGAACTCTCCAGGTCGCGCAGAACACCCCTCACCAGATCCTCGCTGCCCAGCAATTCCGCCGCAACTGCGGCGTGCGACTTCAGTCAAAACGGGCACTGGTTCCGGGACGAGGTGTACGCCGCTATCAGCTCGCGAATACCTGGAGCGACCGGACCGGGCCCGCGCATGATCTCCTGCGTGAAGCGGGCCAGGTGTTCGGTGGCCTTGGGCAGGTACGCGAAGAGGTGCCAGATCTGCGGATACTCCGAGGCGCGCTCGCGCATCCCGCGGATCAGGTCGGCATAAGGCCCCGGTTTGGGCTTGTGCTCGACGTCCGGCAGGAACATCGGCTCCATCTTCGGCGCGCGCGATCTTTCGGCTTCCGGCATGATTCGCTCCTCCGCTAGAACAGCAGTTTCGCTCCGAACTGCAACAGCCGCGGCGGACCGGACGCGAGCACCTGTCCAAAGTTCGGCGAAGCCAGATCGTTGTCGGGCAGCCCGAAATTCGCGTGGTTGAGCAGATTGAACGCCTCGGCGCGGAATTGCAGCCGGATGCGCTCCACCAGGCTGACTGTCTTGAGCAGCGAAGCATCCAGGTTCGCGATGCCTGGCCCGCGCACCGCATTGCGTCCCTCGCTCCCGAAGCGGCCAGCCTCCGTAATTGGATCGAGCCGCCGGAACGCCGAGCGCGTGACCCACTGGTTCGCCGTGTGGGCTCCCAGGTTCGGATTGGCGACCAGGTCGGGCCGGCTGGAATAGAATCCCGTGATCTCCGGCGAGCTGCCCTGGAGCGAGACGTTCGCGCTGTCGTACACCGTGAACGGCGTGCCCGACGAGAAACTCGCGATGGTGTTCAACTGCCAGCCGGCGAAGACGGCCTTGGCGGCCCCGGGCGCGGATTTGGCGAACGGCAGCTCATAGCTCCCGCTGAACACCAACCGGTGGCGCGCGTCGTACAGCGACGGCCCATGCTCCGCATTCCAGTCGAAGGGATTCTGCGCCAGGTCGTTCTCGCCGGCCACCAGTTTCGGCGCGGAGCCCGCCACGTTGAAGCTGGACACATAATCGAGCGATTTCGAGAACGTGTACGATGCCAGGAACCCCAGGCCCTTGCTGAACCGCCGCGACAGGGCTGCCTGCGCGGCGTGGTAGGTGGAGTTCGTCGAGTCCGTCACCAGCCCCACCGACGCAAAATCGCAAGGCCCCGCGGCGCCGTGGCATCCGGCGTACTGCCTGCGCTCGTCCGCGTTTTCCGCGGTGGCTCCTGGCCCGTACACCGCGGGATTCGCCTCGATCATGCGCGGCAGGCGCGTGCCCTTGTTCCCCACGTACCGCACATCCAGCAGATACTCGCCGAACGAGCGCTGCACGGAGAAATTCCAGTTCTGCGCGTACGGCGGGCGCATCCCGTTCTCGATGGTCAGCACTGTCGTCGGCTGCGGGAAGGAGTTCAGCGAGAAGGGGTTTTGACCGTGCCACGGGTCCGTGAAACTCACCGGCGCGCCAAGTTGCCGGGCCTGCGTCCAGGGAAGCGCACTGAGCGGGGCCTGGAGCGGAGCCCCGACGCCATTCGTGACCGAATCGTAGAACAGCCCATACGCCGCTCGTAGGGAGATCTTTCCCGACCCTGTTGGATCCAGGGCCATCCCGATCCTTGGCATGATGCCCTTCCAGTAGACCGGGGCGATGCCGTCCGGCACGCCCGGATCGCCCGGAAACAGCAGTCCAGCCGGCGCGTTGGGAAATACTTGCGATTGCTTGCCAGGCGACCAGGAATTCATGCGGTTGCGTATATCCGTGAACGGGCTGTTCACCTCATAACGTGCGCCGTAGTTCAGCGTGAGCCTCGGGGCGACGCGCCACTCATCCTGCGCATACCCGGCGGCGTCGATGTTGCGCAAGCCGCGGTTCATGTCGCCACCGCCTTGGAAGAAGACCACCGGGAACCCGAGCAGGAAGCTGGCAAACGGATCGCTGGCCGGGAACGGCGCGAACACGAAGAAGCCGTTGGATGCGATCCCCTCGGCCATGTTGATCTGGTTGCGCCGGAAATCCGCGCCCACCTTGAAGCTGTGGCGGCCGGCAACGTGGGAAACGCCGTCGTGCGCTTCGTACGTGTTCTGCACGGTATTGCGGGGTCCGGTGATCGGGTCCCCGACATTGGCATAACCGCTGACGATCAGGAAAGGCGGCCCCTCCGCGGCGGCGAGCGTGCTGTCGTAATTGAACCCCAGTTGGCGGGGAGACGTGCGGTTTAGCGGTTTGTCCGTGAGGAATTCGTCGCGGAAAAAACCAAGGCGGAAGTCGTTGAAGCTGGCCCCGCGGAAAACGTGCGTCTCGGAAATGGATGCGCTGTGCGCGCTGAGATCCTCGCCCACGGGAAACCCGGGCACATTCGCGCCCTTCACCGAGAGCGGATTCACGTTGGCGCTTACGGAATGCGCGTAGCGGGCCGACAACTGGTCGCGCGGGCTCAGCACGTGGTCGAATCGCAACCCGCCCTGGTCCGAGCTGTTCCGCATCGTCTGCGTGGTGGTGAAGAGGTTCGGCCCCGCGTTCGCGTGCGGGTACAAAGAAAGAAGGCTGACGGCCAACGGGTCCATCGCCTCAGCCGGCACCTGGTTCCCGGGGAATTGCTGCCCGCTGAAGTAGTTGATCAGCGGGATGGGCGCGCCGGTTTGCGGGTCGCGCAAGCCGGAGAAATCGCCGCCGCGTTCCGCATCGCTCGGCACCGTGGCGCTTTGCGTGATGCCCTGGCGGTTGCGGAACCCCTCGTAGTAGCCGAACAGGAAATCCCGATTGCGCCGTAGCGGACCGCCCATCGTGGCGCCGAACTGGTTCTGTTTGAGCGGCTCGGTTTGGGAGGCGAAAAAGTTCCGCGCGTCGAACGCGTCATTCCGCAGAAACTCGTACGCCGTGCCGTGGAGTTCGTTGCCGCCGGAGCGCGTCGCCACTGTGGTTGTTGCGCCCGCTGTCCCTCCATATTCCGCGGGCGCGGTCTCCGTGAGAATACGGAATTCCTGGACGGCGTCCACCGGGGTGCGGAACGCGTAGCCGCCATCCACGCGGTTCACATTGGTTACGCCGTCGACGAGGTAGTTGTTCGATTCGGGCCTCTGGCCGTTTACGGCATACGCCTGGCCGGAGCGCAGCGATCCACCCGCCTGCGCCAGTCCGGCCGTTAGCGGCGCCACGCCCGGCTGCAGGAGCCCAAGCTGAGCGAAGTTGCGGCCGTTGAGCGGCAGGTCCACGAGTTCGCGGCCGGTGACCACATTGCCGATAACAGTCGAGCCCGCGTCTACCATGGCCGGAGCGCCGGTCACGGTGACGATTTCCTTCTCTTTGGCGATTTGAAGCTGGACGTCGATGCGCGCCGTCTGGCTCACGTCGAGCTGCACTCCGGAGCGCAGGTATTCCGCGAATTGCGGGGCGCTCACCCGGAGATCGTACTGGCCCACCGGCAAGCCCAGGTGATACGCGCCCGCGCGCGTGGCCACTTGTTGACGGGCGTACCCCGTGTTCCTGTTAACGGCGCGCACTACCGCGCCGGAAATTGCCGCGCCGGTGGCATCGGTGATCTGCCCCTCCAGAGTGGCGCTTGTGTCCTGAGCGCTTGCAGCCAGACACGCCGCAAGCGCAAGAATTGCCGGTTTCATCCCCAGACCCCCTCCGCTTCAGGCGAGAATATGCGAGTCCGGAAAGTCAGGCAATACTCGAAAGATATTAGCGGCGCAGCGCGGAAACACGCCGGCGTACGGAATCTCCCGCAACGGTGGCTGCGCCGAAGTAGAACCGGCGGCGAAAACCGGCCACCGGCGGTACTCGAGCCGGATACTACGACCCACCGGCCTCAAAGTTACGCTGCTCGAACCGTTTTCCGAAGTTCCGGATATTGACCATCGAGGAAGTGTGGGCCGGGCGGGCAGAGATTACTGCGGCTCGGTAACGAATTGCAGCCCAACTCGATAAACCGCGCCGCGCTGCTGGCAGTAGCGGACGCGCGCCATACGCGGGGGCGCCTGCTCTTCTGAGCGCACCTGAAGAAATACGTCGATCGGCAGAGGCTCCGGACAATCAATTCCAATGCCGCGCGGCGAAATGTTCACGCACGAGCACACGTGCGTCACATCAATCGCGAGACCCTTGTGCGTGATGAATATCGTGCCCAACATCGGCGCTCTATCGAACTTTCTACGGTTACTCAACAGTTGGTAGAACGATCGGGCACCTCGAGCAAGACCGCCAATCGGAATTCGATTCAGTACCCGCTTGACCATATCGCCAGTGTTACGGATATGGTCGGACGTGTACAGTTTCCTTTGGTTATCCAGTGGGAGCGACGGGCCGATCCACAGAAGACGACGCTACAGCGGTCCGCTGACTTGGGGTCGCGGCGGCTCGAAGGCCTCTGGACCCTTCTGGACCGGCGGCTCAGATCCACGCAGCGTGCCGGTTAATCTCGTGCTCCAGCGGAGGTCTCCCTGGGGCACCGTGCCCACCCTCTCCGCAGTGCCACGCACAAGATGGGCGAGATCTGACCCTTTGGCTTTCAGTTTGGCTGTCAAGCAGAACCCGGAAGAGAGATCCGAACGGGAAGTTATTGAAAGGAATGGTCGGGGCGAGTGGATTCGAACCACCGACCTCCTGGTCCCGAACCATCAACCCACGTACTATCAAACACTTAGCGGCGGCACAACGGTTTTGCGCAGGGTTGCGCTATGTCGCGAGTCTTCAAAGGCTTCCGGGCCTTCCGCGCGCCGGGACTGGCAATCGCGGGCAACGCTTCTATGCGTGGGGTGGGCACAAAAATGGGCACAGTTTTCGCTGCCGCGCGGTCCCGGGAAACACGAGCCCAATCGATTCATCAATGACCACCCCAGCCTGGATTGCCGTGCCAGCTTTCGTCCCAGCCGCACGGATCAGACTCAAGCACCGGCTGGTCCGCGAGCGCCTGCCACTTGGCTGCTTCTTGGGCATCTTGCTTTACACCCAAGCCCCGCGCCAGCAATTGAGCGAGACGGCGTTGTGCGTCTTTGTGACCTTTGACCGCAGCACGCTTATACCACGCGAACGCCGAAGCGGCGTCGCGGATGCTGTCTTCGGTGTCGTACAGATTCCCGACCGCATACTCGGCACGTGTATCCCCAGCTTGAGCAGCGAGGGTCAGCCAGCGGATTGCCTCTTCAATGTCGCGGTCGAGACCGAGTCCAACGCTACACATCGTTCCCAAACGAAACTGCGCTGATGAATAGCCCTGGTCAGCCGCCAATCGGTACCAATACTCGGCATCAGCCAGGTTCTGGTCGACGCCATCGGCCTCCTCAAACCTTCGGCCCATCGAAAACTGGGCGGATGCACGGCGCTCCTTCGCATCGAGGCTCTCGTGCCGCAAGCGGGCTCCCGGAAAAGCTTGGCCTGCCGCTTTCAAGTACCACTTCAGGGCAGTCCGGGCTTCGGCTGGCACACCTCGACCATGCTCATATAGTCCGCCGAGTGCCACCTGAGCTTCTGGATTGCCAGCGTCAGCTGATTGTTGATACCACGCGGCGGCCTTGACGTAATCTTGCGATACACCCTCTCCGCGTTCATAGCGTCTCCCGAGTTCCAGTTGGGCCTGCGGATCGCCCCATTGCGCCAGTAACTCCAAGTGCTGACGCTCCGATTCGGAATCGACTCCACCAGTGTCAGAACTCGGCTGGCTGCGTCGTGTAGAGATCGAGCTGATTACATCCTCGGGTTCAGGTGAACGGTCCTGCCGGGTTGCGATTTCCGCATTGACGGCGGGTTCGCGGATGATGGGATTGCCGCAGTTCCAACAGAACTTTGCATTTGATTGGACGGCTTCTCCCTCGCAGAACGAACATCGCATACGCGATCCGAGGCTCCACTGTATCACCGATAAACCTCGCAGGAAAGCCAGCGAAAGTTAATCAGAGCGACAGGCATGGGTCGGTTCATCCGATGCGCGACTCGAGCTGCACCAGCCATGAGTTGAAATGCGGGCACTCCTGCCGAATGCTGGCAAGGCCGATCTCAAGCGCTGCGAGCGATCCGAGGAGCGGCTTCTCGTACCCTGGCACCAGGTCCTCAACACGTTTCGACGGCGCGGTGATCGGGGAATCGTTGATGTCTTCCGGCGTCGGGAATTCATCTCGAACTGCTTGGAAGGCGGCCTCCAACTCCGGGCGCCCGATGCCACGACTGAAGCCAGCACAATCGCTGAATAGCAAACCCTCAAACTCGTGCATCACGACAAACGGCACAAATCTCTGAGGGTTGAAGCCGCCGCCCATCTCAGCTACAACGTCGTCGAGGAGCGCCTTCTCGACTGACGGCGCCTTCTTGGCACTTTTGAGAGCGGCGGCCGCCTTCCGTCCAGGCCAAGCGCCATTTCCTTCCTGAGGCAACCCGTAATAATCGACCATAGTTGTTGCAATACACATCGGGTCATCCTTCAGGTGATTGATGATGTCCCGCTTGACTGTCGGCCAAGCCCTGATCCCACCGCGCCGTCGGCGTAGGCGAGCATTGCCGATAATCCGGGCGCCGACAGCATCGTAACCTCTCGATACCAGGTAATCCCGGAGAATCTCATTAACAAACGTTTCTTCGGTTTGCCCTTCCAAATGAACCAACAGGCGAGCCATCCTCTTAGCCGCGAACCGGGCGCCCTCCCAGTTCATTCTTCTCCCACAACTGACCGAGACTGTATTCCTCAAGCCAACCCGCCAATTGCTTTTCATCTGGCCGCGTGATATCCGTTCCGCCTTCGACACGATTGGCGACCAGAACATCCTCAGGCTGAAAGTGATCCAAGAGAAGAGATGACTGAGTCGAGACAATGACTTGAGTTTCTACGGATGCCTGTCGGATGAGAGACGCCAGCATGCCGATCGCATACGGGTGCAACCCCAGTTCGGGCTCGTCAACTAGAATCGCCGACGGTCGATAGCTTTTGGGCTGCAGGAAAAGAGTCGTGAGCACGATGAATCGAAGTGTACCGTCGGAAAGCGAGGACGCATCGAAATATTGGTCGGACTCTTTGTGGCGCCACTCCAACTTGATGTCATCACGTTTCAGCTTGAGTGGCCTTAGGCGAAAGTCGTCGAAGAATGGGGCAACCCGCTGTACGGTGCGGCGGATCAGACCGTAAGACTCCTGGTGTGCTTCATGGAGATAGTACAGGAAGGCCGCGAGATTTGACCCGTCCGAGCGCAAGAATTCGTTATCGTCTACTTTCGCCGTCTTGCGCATCGGCGAAGAAGAGCTGGTGTCATGAACGTGGTAAAGGCGCCAGCCGCCAAGACGATCACGCACCCATGAAGCAGTGCCCTCTAGACTCGGGTTGCTGATTCCAGCTTCACGTCGCCGCTCCCGTGGCATCAGAGATGTGGAGTACGGGCGGGGGTACGACTTATTCCAGTAATATGCGGTCTCTTCGGAAGGGAAGAGACTATCATCCTCAGTTGGAGAGAGCGTCAGCTCGTATTGATTGACCTGGTTCACAAACGATAAGTGGAACAAGATTTCCTTTGTCGTCTTGGACCCAAAATGAAGCAACCTTTCGGCACCCCCGGCGGACGTGACGTAATCCTGTAGTCGCCCCTCCCGAATCGCATGGAGAAAGGAAAAGCCACCGATGAAGTTTGACTTGCCAGAACCGTTTGGGCCTATCAGGACATTGATCGGCCGAAGCTCCAACTTCTGCACTGATGCAATGCTTTTGAAGCCCCTGATCGTGATGTAGTCTAGCGCGTTTGAAGGCATTGGATTCAGCGAACCGCAAGATCGCCATGGACTGAATACAGTACTCGGCCTTCGCGCAATACGCTGCCCGGAAGCGAAGCCTTCAACGACCGCCGATCCTGGAAATAGGAACGGGTGCAGACGAGCACGTCCGCAGCGGTCCCGGTACGGGCGACGGAGCCGAAAAGGTAGATCCGCTCTGGCTGGTACGCAGCGACAAGACGGCGCACGGCCTCGGAAAGCGCCGGATCGTCGACCGTCGGTGTTTTGAAAATGGTGGCGCCCCTTACCGGCATGGTTCCATCCCCCACCACGGCTCCGCGCTCTCCAGGATGGTCTTGCGCCGAATCCAATTGGAGCTCCGCTCGATGGCGCGTTGCGATACCAGATCCACCTTGCGCCCGACAATGCCAGAGAGTTCCTCTTCCATCGCGACGTGATCCAGCAGGCTCCAGTCTGCGTCCGGAGCAAACCTCACCAGCAGGTCCAAGTCGCTATCGGAGCGGAAATCCTCGCGCAGCGCAGATCCGAACACGCGGAGTTCCGCGATCTTCCAGCGCCGGCAGAACTCCTCAAGCCGTTTTGTCGGAATGGGCATCGCCGTCCGCATCGCATTCTCTCTCAACAGTTTGCCACATATGACTCTCGCGGGCGGGGCCGCGGATCGTGCTATGGTTTTCGGTGATGGAGGAACCTCCGCTCTCAAAGCAGGCACTTGCAAGAATCAAGGCGGCCAGACTCGAAGCCGGCGCCGACCTTTCTGGGCGGACTGGCCGCGTTCTGGCGCGGCATCGGCATGAGTTCGAAGGCCCTCCGGGAGCACGATCCCGCGGAATTGATGCCGTTGTTCGAGCGGTATGCAGAAAAGCAGTTCGATGCCGAGGCGAAGGAACTGCTGGCCTGCTTTCCGGACCCGGAGGCCTACTCCTTCCAATTGATCTTGCTGCCGATCAAGGTCGCCATGCGGATCTGCCCGAGCACCGGCATCGTGCCCGAGAACGTCATGGCTACCGATTGTCCCATCCACGGCGGAAAGGACCCCAACTTCAGCGTGGAACCGGCGACCGGACGATGGTTCTGCCACTCGGTTTGCGGGCGCGGCGGCGACATCATCGACCTCGAAATGGCGCTTATCTCGCCGGGCACAGCGATTTCTCCACGACGCGGCGCTACGTGCACCCGCAGGTGCAGACCGTCAGGGACGCCATCGAGCGGTCCCCCCAACGCGCAGTCCGGCGGCGCCAAACCCGCGCCCCCAGCAGCCGACCGGGCACACGGCGGGTAGCCCGTGGTCCGGGGCGGGCACAAAACTGGG